>NZ_JBIAXG010000051.1:0-55768 GCF_042896465.1 Streptomyces sp. NPDC001292 | reverse complement strand
CGCGGCGTCTGGTGCGGTGCATCGCAAGGCGGAGGGTCGTCCGCGTACTGGGCGTACGCGGGCGATCCCGACAACGCGGCGAGGCGCCGTGCCAGACGCCGCGGGGCAGGCGGGACTTTCGAAACACGCCCTAGCCGCGACCTCCGGTGCGTCCCTCGGACAGTGCCGCGTTGCGCAGGTGTTCGGCGAGCGCCTCGGTGGCCGTCGACGAGGCGCGGTCCTTGACGCCCCAGGCCAGCAGATGGTGGCGACGGGCCCAGGGATCCTGCAGTTCGCACACGGTGAGTGCCTGGTCGGGGTCGATGGCGCGACGCGGTACGACGGCCAGCCCGACGCCTGCGGCCGCGAGGGCGACGAGGACGCCGAGGTCGGCGACGGTGGTGCGGTAGCGCGCCACCGGAGCGTGCGGCCCGAGGTGCTTCTCGATCCAGCGGCGCAGCGAGGAGCCGGCGTCGAGCCCGACGAGCGGGTGCTCGGCGACCTCGCTGTAGGTCAGCGAGGTCCGACCGGCGATGATCCCTCCCGCCTGGCCGATCACCACGAGGGAGTCGTCACCGAGGGGCTCCAAGTGCAGGCCGCAGTCGCGGGCCTCGTCGTCGACGACGACTCCCAGGTCCGCCTCGCCGTCGGCGAGCATCCGCACCGTTTGCGGCGTGCGGCTCTCGTACACCGTGACGTCGACGTCCGGGTGCGCGCGGAGGAACGACACCAGGGCCTGTGGCACGAGCCGATGCATCGCGGACCCGCCCGCCAACAGGGTCAGCGGAGCGGTCGGGGACCGGGTGTAGCTGGCGACGGCGCTTTCGAGCCGCGCGGTCTGGTCCAGCACATCGCGTGCGTGGCGCGCCAGCGTCGTCCCCGCCGGCGTGGGCCGTACGCCCCGTCGTCCGCGGATCAGCAGAGCCACGCCGGCGTGGTGCTCCAGCGAACGCACCCTGGCGCTGGCCGAAGGAAGGCTCAGGTGCATCCGCTCAGCACCCGCCGTGATGGACCCCTCCGTCACGATGTGGAGAAAGAGCCGCAGGTCGTCCAGGTCATAGCGCACCGTCCCAGCCTAAGGCTCAGGCTTAGGCAGGCTGCGCCGAATACGCATTGTGGACCCACCGGTCGCGCGGCGATGCTCGGCGGGTGTTCGAGTTGTTTCCTGTCCTGCTTGCCGGTGTCGCGGCGGGCGTGCTGAACGCCATGGGTGGTGGGGGCACGTTCGTGGCGCTGCCCGCTCTGGTGGCGTTCGGCCTGTCGCCGGTGGCGGCGAACGCGTTGTCGCGAGTCGCCCTCGTACCGGGTGCCGTGGCCAGTGCGTGGGTCTACCGGGGCGAACTCACCCCGATCGGGGACACGTCGACCAAGGCGCTGACGGCGATCAGCGTGACCGGCGGCGCAGTCGGTGCCGGGTTGCTGCTGGCGCTGCCGGCCTCGTCGTTCGACGCCGCGGTGCCGTGGCTGCTCGCCCTGGCCACGGTCGTCCTCGCCTTTGGGCGCCGCATCTCCCGGGCGTTGAGCACTGTGCGGGGCCGCACGGCCGGTATGAGTTCCCGAGCCGTCCTGATCGGACAGTTCTGCCTCTCCGTGTACGGCGGATACTTCGGCGGTGCCGTAGGCATCATGATGCTGGCTCTATGGAGCATCGGCCTCGGTCTTGACGCCGGGGACAGCAACCCGATGCGGACCGTGCAGCTCGCGGCCATCTATCTCGGCGCGACTGTGCTGTTCCTCGTGGCCTCGGACGCACTGAGTGATCCGCTCGTCCTCACCGTGGCCGTGCTCGGGGCGGTGGTCGGCGGCTTCGCCGGCGCCCACTTGGCGCGCCGTCTGCCCGCCCGGCTGCTGCGCGGCGTCATCCTCACCACCGCCGTCCTCATGACCGTTCTGTATTTTCTACGCGATTTTCTGCGCGGCTGACCATGTGGGGGAAGCTGCGATGATCGTCCCCGATCGTTGGGAGCTGAGGCTGACCGACATGAGCGAAGGCGACACGGGAGCCACCGCACCGTATACGGCTGCGGCGCGAGCGAGGCTGGTGATGGCCTACGACGCCTGCGTACTGGCCGACCTCGCGCGAGCCGCGGTTCCCATCGGCGAGCACGAGCTGAACAGCGACGGGACCACCCGTTCGCCGGGGGCCGTGCTGGCCGACGCCGCCCGAGTGCTCGCGGCTGCGCGGCGGTTCTTCGAAACCGCCGCTGTGTTCGAGCGCGTGGGCGGCGCCGACTGGCAGCTGATCGGCGACATCCTGGGGGTGTCTCCACAAGCCGCCCGGGTGCGCTTCGCCATGGCCGAGACCGGCTTCCGGGAGGAACTGCGCCGCCCCGAAGGAACCGGTCCCACCGAAGCCGGTGAGGCGAGCCGTCTGCGCGCCCACATGGTCAGGGAGCCGCTGGAGACGGCCCTAGACCTCGACGACTGGGTACTGCGCCATCAGGACGGCGACGGCGACCTCGGCACCACACCGGTCTCCGGCGGCTTGGCCCGGACCGATCCTCGACGGCACGCCGAGAGGCAACCCTGACCGGGCGCTCCGGGGAGCCGTTGGCCGGAACGGCCCCCCGGGTCGTCGTGGGTTCTCAGGCGCCGATGTCGCGGCCGTCGGCGCGCCACACCGAGACCACGGCCGGGCGGACGATCTTGCCGGGTCCGTCGGGCCAGGTGCTGGCCGGCTTCTCGACGGATGCGCCGTCGACCTCGCCCGGGTGCTGCACGGCCACCACCACGCGCCGGTCCTGGACGATCGGCCCGCAGGTCTCGGCGCCGGTGGGCACCGTCAGGAACTGCTTGAGCTCACCGCGCCGGTCGCCACGCGTGGCGACACCGAAGAGGCCGTCGTGGGAGCCGAGTTGGCTGCCGTCGGTGGCGATCCACAGGTTGCCGTGCGGGTCGAAGGCCACGTTGTCCGGGCAGGAGATGGGGCTGACCTTCTCCTTGGGGAACCCGGCGAAGTAGGTGGACGGGTCGGCGGGGTCGCCGGCGACGAGGAAGACCGACCAGGCGAAGGTGGTGCTCTCGGGCTGGTCCCGGCCCTCGGTGAGCTCCAGGATGTGCCCGTGCTTGTTGGCGTTGCGGGGGTTGGCCTCGTCGGCGGGCGCTTGGCCGCTCTTGCCGCGGTTGGTGTTGTTGGTGAGGACGACGTAGACCTTGCCGGTGTGCGGGGAGGGCTCGATGTCCTCGGGGCGGTCCATCTTGGTGGCGCCGACCTTGTCGCCCGCCAGCCGCGTGAACACGAACACCTCTTCGGCGGTCATGCCCTGGACGTGGGAGACGGCGCCGTGGGCGGTGGCGGTGGCGAGCGGAATCCAGGTGCCGGAGCCGTCGAACTCGCCGTCGGCCGGCAGCTTGCCGCTGCCGTCGATCTCCGAGGCGGGGGAGTCGCCGGTGAGCTTGGCGACGTAGAGGGTGCCCTCGTCGAGCAGCGTCAGGTTGTGTTCACGCGCCGCGCGGCTGTTCCCGTGCTGCATCTGCTTGCTGCCGACGAACTTGTAGAAGTAGTCGAACCGTTCGTCGTCGCCGGAGTAGACGACGGGCCGCCCGTCCGCGGTGAGCCGCACGGTGGCGGCCTCGTGCTTGAAGCGACCGAGAGCGGTGTGCTTGCGGGGCGTGGAGGTGGGGTCGTACGGGTCGAACTCGACGACGTAGCCGAAGCGGTGGACCTCGTTGGGCTCCTGGGCGATGTCGAACCGCTTGTCGAACCGTTCCCACTTCCGCTCGGTGGCACCGGTTCCGATGCCGTACCGCTTGTCGGTGGTCCGGCCGCCGTTCGCGAAGTACTGGTTGAAGTTCTCCTCGCCGTGGAGGGTGGTGCCCCACGGGGTGGTGCCGCCGGAGCAGTTGTTGAGGGTGCCGAGGACCTTGCGGCCGCTCGGGTCCGCGGAGGTCTTCAGCAGGGCGGACCCGGCGGCCGGCCCGGTGAGACGGAACTCGCTGGTGGCGGTCACACGGCGGTTCAGGGGGTGGCGCGGGACGGCGGTGAGGCGCCCGGTGCGCTTGTCGTTCTGGACCACGACGGCGGACAGACCGTGAGCGGCCCAGGCGACCTCGGCCTGCTGCCGGGTGGGGTTCTCGGGGTCGTACCCCCGGAACATGATCACCTCGTCGGTGTACTCGTGGTTGGCGACGAGGAGCTGGAGGTCGTGCTCGCCCTGGATCGGCAGGAGGGCGAGGAAGTCGTTGTTGTACCCGAACTGGCCGGCCTGGGCGGCGGCGGTCTGGTTCTCGGGGTCGAAGGCGGGGGCGCCGCGGAGGATGGGGTCGCCCCAGCGGATGACGACGTTCTGGTCGTAACCGGCGGGGATGGTCACGGCGTCGGCGGTGTTGGGGGCGACGGAGGTGAAGCGGAGGCCGCGGGCGGCGTCACCGCTGCCCTCCGCTGTGCCCTGCCCCTTCGGGGCGGCCTGGGCCTCGGGCGCCGCGGCCGTGAGGGCGGCCGTGCCGGTGGCGGCGGCCACGGTCACGACGGCGGCGGCGCGCAGGGCGGAACGGCGGCTGAGGGCACCGGCGATGACATCGCCGACGTACTCGCCCGAGCTGGTGTTGGGCACCTCGTGGAAACACGCGTCGCCGCAGCGGTAGCGGCAGGTCAGGGCGGACCGTCCGCCGGGATGCGAACCTGACGGCGTTCCGATCAGCGGCAGCAGCTTGCGCACTTTACTCCCCTATACGAACCCTTGGTAGAGCGTGACGCTAGGAGGGCCGAGTGTGCGGTAGCCATGCCAGTGAATGAACTGTCGGTGAACGAGAGGAAACCGTACGGAGGTCGACGGGGCGTGCCGTGCCGGCCCGCGGAACGGGGCCGTGGGGACGTGTGACGGCGGAAGCGAGCACTTCACGCCGGCGGGACATCCCACAACCCCGCCGGTACGACTCACTCTTTCCCGGGCTGCGGCCAGGGCCGGCCAGATGGCGGTCGGGTGGGCGGCGTTCGAGCCGTGGCTGATGGAACTGCCGTAACCGGGCCCCCAACCCAGGCCGACCGGGGCCAAAAACCGGAACGCGGCGTGCGACGGCCCTGTTCGGCGTCCTGAGTCACCAGGGGGCCGGATGGGTGCGACCCGTGTTCCTGTCGTGGGGTGGTCGGTGACGCGGCGGGGTGTGAGCGGCGAGTGCACGGGCGCGGCTGTTCACGGGCGGGAGGGTGGCTCCTCGAACAGGACTCTCAGTGCGACCTTTCGGTAGTGCTGGATGTGCCGCAGTGAGAGGTCCGCGGCGCGTTCCGCGTCTCCGGCCGCGATCGCCTCGTACAGGCCGCGGTGGTCGTCCCACAGCGGGTGGGGATCGTCGATCTGCTGGAAGAGCCAGCGCAGTCGTCCTTCGAGCGAGCCGAGCGTGGTGCTGAGCAGGTCGTTGCCGGCGAGTTCCATGATCTGGTGGTGAAAGGCGGCGTTGGCGCGCGAGATGCGCTCGGGAGTGCCGGACATGGTGGCTCGCCGTGCCGCCTGCAACAGCTTGGACAGGTGCTGGAGTTGGTCCGCGGTCGCGCGCTCGGTGGCGCGGCGCGCCGCCAGGACCTCCAGGGCCTCGCGCATGTCGAAGAGGTTCTCGACGTCCTCGCGGGTCATGCCGCGCACGACGATGCGGCGGGGTGAGAGCGCCTGGAGGAAACCCTCGGACAGCAGAATGCGGATCGCCTCGCGCACCGGCACGCGTGAGACCCCGAACTCCTCCGCCACTTCACGTTCCAGGAGGCGGTCTCCCGGTCTCAGGCGGCCTGTGATGATGCGGTCGCGCAGGCCTTCGCAGACCTGATCGCGCAGCCACATCGAACCGGTGGCCGAGGTGGCGGCCGGCTGCTGTGCCGCCGGGGCGGCGTCAACCGCTGCGGTCTTCTTCGGGTTCACAAGCCCTCCGGGCGTGTCGTGGAAAACAAGGTATACCAAAACCTTGACGCGGAGTTCTCGCGCCCTCCATTTTAGGTATACCAAGCCGGTGAACGGCCTGGCTGTGACGTTGCTGCAGCTGTCCTGGTCCCGCCTGGACCCCGTCCTGGCCCGGTGCCGGACCGTGCCCCTTTCACCTCCTTTCCCATGCTGAATCGAGGGTTCACCATGAGTGCCTCAGCAAGACAGCCCGCCTCAGGGCCTGCCCCGGGGAGCACCCCGGACGCGGACGTCGAGACCGCACCCGGTTCCACCTCCCCCGCGGGCGCCCGGCCCAGCCGGGTGCGCTGGACCATGTTCGTGCTGCTCCTCGGTGTCGTCGCGCTCAACTACATCGACCGCAGCTCCGTCTCGGTGGCCCTGCCACTGATCACGAAGGATCTCGGCCTCTCCAAAGAGACCACCGGCTTCGTCCTGAGCGCGTTCTTCTGGACATACGCGCTGATGCAACTGCCCAGCGGCTGGCTGATAGACCGCTTCGGCGCCCGGTTCATGGCGTCCGGCGCCTGCGTCGGCTGGGGCGTCGTCCAAGCGCTCACCGCCGGCGCGACAAGTGCGGGCTCGCTGCTCGGGCTGCGACTCGCGCTCGGCGCCGTCGAAGCCCCTGTGATGCCGGCCGGCGGCAAGCTCAACGCCCAGTGGCTGCCCGCCCGGGAGCGCGGCAGGGGCGCGGTGCTGCTGGACGGCGGCGCCCCGCTCGGCGCGGCGCTCGGCGGCATCATCATCTCCGGCCTGATCACCTGGACCGGCAGCTGGCGCGTCAGCTTCGTCATCGCCGGTGTGCTGACCTCCGTCGTCGGGCTCTACGCGGCCTGGTACATCCGCAACACTCCGCGCGAGCATCCCCGCGTCAACGAAGCGGAGGCCACGTACATCGAACAGGCCCACGCGGAGGAGGACGCGCAAGCGGAGAAGGGCGGCCGCGCCGGGCTGCTGCCCTACCTCAGGCACCGCTCCTTCTGGGCGATGTGTCTGGGCTGGATGGGCTTCAACGGCGTCTTCTACGGGCTGCTCACCTGGGGTCCCCTCTACCTCTCCGAGGCCAAGGGCTTCGACATCAAGTCGATCGGCTGGTCCACCCTCGCCATCTTCGGCGCCGGCTTCGTCGGTGAACTCGCCGGCGGCTGGCTGTCCGACCGCTGGCAGGCCAAGGGCACCTCGGTCAACACGGTCATGCGCACCCTGCTGGGTGTGGCCGGTGCCGTCGTCGTAGCCGGACTGCTCGGCGTGGTGCTGGTGCCGGACGCCGTCACGGCCGTCGTCCTGCTCTCCACCGTGCTGTTCTTCCTGCGCTGGGCCGGCCTGTACTGGTCGCTGCCGTCCATCCTCGCGGGCCGCGCCAACGCCGGGATCGTCGGCGGCGCCATGAACCTCTCCGGGAACATCGCCGGCATCGTCACACCGATCGTCGTGGGCTTCATCGTCGGCGGCACGGGCTCCTACACCTGGGCCCTTCTGTACTTCGTCGGCGCGGGTGTGCTCTTCACCGCGTCGTCCCTCGCCCTCGACTGCAGCAGGAGGCTCACGACCCGATGACGACGTTCCCGACGACCTCCACAGTGACGACCGCGTTGACGCGCGCGAAGCCCGACGGGCTGCCCCATCGGCTGGGCATGCTCACCCCGTCCTCCAACACCTGCCTGGAGCCGGTGACCTATCGGCTGCTGGGAACCACCGGCGCCGACGCCGGTGTGACGGCGCACTTCGCCCGCGTGCCCGTCACCCGCATCGCGCTGGACGGCGGCTGCGACGCGCAGTTCGACACCGCGCCGATGCTCACCGCCGCCCGGCAACTCGCCGACGCCAAGGTCGATGTGATCGCGTGGAACGGCACCTCCGGCTCCTGGCTCGGCGTCGACCGCGACCGCGCACTGTGCGCCGCGATCACCGAGGCCACCGGCGTGCCCGCCACCACCTCCACCCTCGCGCTGCTCGACGCCTGCGCCGCCTACGGCGTGACCCGGCTGGGACTCGCCCTGCCCTACACCCGCGATGTGGCCGAGCGGATCGCGGCGACGTACGCCAAGGAGGGCGTCGTCTGCACCCTGGAGGCCGAGCCGTTCGGGATCAGCGACAACGAGGCCTTCGCCCGCATCCCGCAGGGCGAGGTCGCCCGCCAGATCCGCGACGCCGCGCGCGGGGACGCCCACGCGGTCGCCGTCGTCTGCACCAACGTGCACGGCGCCGGGATCGCCGGGGAGCTCGAACGGGAGCTGAGGATCCCGGTGTTCGACAGTGTCACCGCGACCCTGTGGAAGTCGCTGGACCTGGCCGGCGCCGCGCCCGCGCTCCCCGGCCACGGCGACCTGCTGCGTACCGGCAGCCTGCGCGCCCGCTTCCAGGAGGTGCTGACGGACCTGCTCGCCGCGACCGGTGCCGACCGCACCACCTTCCGTGTCGACCTGCCCGAGCACGGGCTGCACGTCGACCTCACGGCGGGCGAGGCACACCGCGAGGGTGTGCGGTCCATCCGCCGTGACGCCTCCCTCGACCAGCGGCGGCTGAACACCGTCGAGTGGCTGGAACGCAACCGGACCCCTCTCGTCCAGCCGCACTTCGAGGCTGTCCCGCACCCGCCGCAGGCGCTGATCGACGTCTACGGAGTGCACGCCCAGATGCTCGGCCCGGTCGAACGCGACGGTTCCCTCGCGGGCTGGCTCTCCGTGCACAGCATGGAGGAGCGCGACTGGTCCGACGCCGACACCGCCGCGCTGACCGCCGCCACGGCCCGCATCCACAGCGCCCTCGACCACCGACTCTGACCTCTTCGTACGAAAGGCGATCCGCACCGTGACGCAGGAAAGCACCATCCAGGCCACGACGACCGGGTCCACGGCCCCCAAGGACATCAAAATCGCCCTCGGTGTCGACGTGGACGCCGTCGCCGGCTGGCTCGGCTCCTACGGCGGCGAGGACTCCCCGAACGACATCCAACGGGGCGTCTTCGCAGGCGAGGTCGGAACCCCGCGGCTGCTGAAGCTGTTCGAGCGGTACGGCATACGCACCAGCTGGTTCATCCCGGGCCACTCCATCGAGACTTTCCCCGAGCAGACCCGGATGGTCGTCGAGGCGGGCCACGAGGTCGGCGCCCACGGCTACTCGCACGAGAACCCGATCGCGATGACCCCGCGGCAGGAGGAGGACGTCCTCGCCAAGTGCGTGGAGCTCATCGAGCAGTACACCGGCCGCAAGCCGCGCGGCTATGTCGCGCCCTGGTGGGAGATGTCGCCGTACACCGCGGAGCTCCTGCACAAGTACGGCTTCTCCTACGACCACTCGCAGAACTACCGCGACTTCACGCCCTTCTACGCGCGCGTGGGCGACCAATGGACCAAGATCGACTACACCGCCGAGGCCAAGGACTGGATGAAGCCCCTGATCCACGGCCACGAAGTCGATCTCGTCGAGTTCTGCGGCAACTGGTACGTCGACGACCTGCCTCCGATGATGTTCAACAAGCATGCCCACAACAGCCACGGCTACGTCAGCCCGCGCGTCCTGGAACAGGACTGGAAGGACCAGTTCGACTGGGTCCACCGGGAGTTGGACTACGCGGTCCTGCCGATCACGCTGCACCCCGACGTGAGCGGCCGCCCCCAGGTGCTGCTCATGCTGGAACGCTTCATCGACTACGTCTCCGGCCACGACGGGGTCAGTTTCTGCACGCTGGAGGACGCGGCGGACGACTTCCGCCGCCGCTTCCCCTTCGACGGACCCGACCGTCCGGCCGACATGCACTGAGCCCGCCCGCGGCAGGCGGCCCGTCCCCGCCCCGGGAGGTGCCCGGCAGCGGTGCGTCGGCGCAAGGTCGGGACAAGGGGGAGGAACACCCTCTCGTCCCGGCCGCCTGCGCACCGGAACGGCTCCCCGCGGAAGCGCGGGGAAGCCGCACCGAACCTCGGCTGCTGTGAAGCCGGCCGATGCAATCCCGACGACTTGGCCACGAGTCGCATCCGGTCGTGTACAACCGTTCGCATGATGATCCGTACAGGCGGTCCGGAAGACGCGACTGACATCCTCACCCTGCTCGACTCAGCGGTCGCCTGGCTGGCCGCCCATGGCCGCACCGGGCAGTGGGGCGACCGGCCCTGGTCCACCCGCCCGGCGGCCGCCGACCGCATTCGCGCCTACACCCGCGACTACCTGGTCCGGATCGCGGAGGAGGACGGGCGCACGATCGGCTCCGCCGTCCTTGCCGAGGAGCCGCCCGCCGGCGTCCCGCCGGTGGATGAGCGCGAGCTCTACGTCCGCAACCTGGTCACCGACCGGACCCGTACAGGCTCAGGAATCGGCGCCGCACTGATCGCGGACGCCCTTGACGAGACCCGTCGCCGGGGCATCGGCCTGCTCCGCGTCGACTGCTACGCGGGTGGCGACCGCCGCCTGGTTGAGCAGTACCGGCGCCTGGGCTTCACGCCGACCGACGCGTTCGAGGTGGAGCGGCCCGACCAGGAAGCCTGGCCGGGCCAGGTCCTGGAGATCCGTATCTGACGCCCCGCCGGATCGGAGCAGTCGTCCCTGACAAGGAGATCGCCGCCCGTGTTCCGGCGCGACCTGGACGCAGGCGACGCAGGCGATCGCCACCGTGGCTCAGGGCGTCGCGAAGGGGGCGTACGGGGGAACCGGTCGACCTCGTCCGCGGCCGTGGTCGGGATGACCCGGGCGCCGGCCGCGGACACCAGGGCGGCGACGCCAGTGATCAGGCCTGAGGTCGAGGACGGCCGCGACGACGGCCTCCGCGTTGGCCGGCCCGTCACTCATCCTCAAGAGGACCGCACGGCCGTCGTTCATGGCACGGCCTGCGCGGGAGGCGCGTCAGACCCGGTCCAGGGGCCGGTGCGGGCCGCTGGGCGGTTCTGCTTCGATCGTGTCGCCGGGACGCGCCACGCCGCCTTCCCTCACGATGGTCATGATTCCGGCTTTGCGCACGATGTTCCCCGCCTCGTCGCGGCCGACGACCTGCTTCAGCAACCCGTTCTGGAAGTTGTCGATCTGCAGGCAGGGATTGCGGAGGCCGGTGACTTCCAGGACCGCAGAGTCGCCGATGCGCAGCAACGTTCCGACCGGCAGACCGAGCAGATCGATGCCGCGCGTGGTGATGTTCTCGCCGAGGTCGCCGGGCGCCACCGTGAACCCTTCTTCGCCGACCTCGTCGAAGAGCTCTTCCTGAATGAGGTGGACTTGGCGCAGATTCGGCTGGGTGGGATCCTGCGCGACGCGCGACCGGTGCTTGACGGTCACACCGGCGTGCACGTCACCCTCCACACCGAGCCCGGCGAGCAGTCTGATGCTGTCCCGGTTCGGCTTGGTGAACGAGTACTCCCCGTTGCTGCTGACCGCCGTCACTCTCCCGCTCATATTTCGGAACCCCCCTCTTCGGTGACAACGGTCAGCCACGAGCCTAGCCGTCTCTCAGCGCATCCGCCCCAGCACCTCCCGCACCCGCCGGGCGTCACGGATCCGCTGCTCGTACGTCGCGCCCAGCGTGAGCAGCAGCAGCCCGGCGAGCGCGGGAGGCAGCCAGCGGGGGAGTGCGCCCGCCAACTCCACCAGATAGGGGGCGAGTTCGTGCAGCGCGCCCAGCACGAGCACGCTCCCGCCGAGGACGAGCGGCGCCTGGAGCCGGTGGCGGGCACCCAGCAGGGTGACGACGAGGGCCGCCGTGCCGAGCAGCAGGGGGCGTGGCCAGTCCGCGTCGGCCCATGCCGTGAGCAGGCTCGGCACGAGCGTCGCCGAGAGCCCGGGACCGTATGCCGTCCATGACGAGGCCTGGGGGTCCCGGCGGCGTCGGACGAAGCCCACGGCCAACGCCGGGACGGTCACCGGCAGGGCGTACGCCTCCGGGGCGTCCACGGCCCACGACCCGAGCCGCACCCAGGTGGCCAGCACGAACAACGCGGCGGCCGCGTACCCGGCCTGACGGCGGTCCGCGCGCACGGCGGTGCCCGCGGCGATCACCCCGCACAGGGCCAGTACGAGGGCCAGCACGGGTGCGTCGGTGACGGCCAGCCCGATGGCCAGGAGCGCCGCGACGGCGCCCGTGGCCTCGACCGGAACCGCGGTCCGCGGGACCCGCCCCGCGAGCAGGGCGGCGGCGGCCGGGACGACCAGGACCAGCAGCGCCGTGTGCGCGGCAGGCCAGCCCGCGGCGGCACCCGCCGCACAGGCCAGACCCGCCGCACCGGCCAGGGACGCGCTCGCGCAGACGGCGGTCTGACGCGGGTGTGCGGCGGCCACCGCGAAGATTCCCGTCAGCGCTGCGAGCACGGCCAGGGTCGCGCCCTGGGAGGCGAGCGAGAGGAGTGCGAGGCCGGCCGCGGTGAGCAGGGAGAGGAGGAGGGCGGTGAGGGACGTCGGCGTCCGACGCGCGTACGCCGCCACGACCAGCGCCGCCACGGCTGTCAGCCCCTGCGCGAACAGTCCTGCCATGTACGGGAGTTGCTGTGTGACCGGGAAGATGAGCGAGGTCGCCCAGACCAGGACCACGACACCGGCCGCGGCCGGGTCGCGCCGGGCCGTGGTGGCACGGGCCGCCCCGGCCAGAACCGCCGCGACGACCGCGAGCACCAGCGGCGCGGCCGCCGCGTCCGCCGGCCAGGGCGCCCAGACCGTCACCGCGGCGCGCAGATCCGACGGTGCCCCGGACCAGGCCCGTCCCGTCCATCCGACTGGACCCAGCAGCGCCACGACGACCAGGGGCAGTGCCCACACCACCGCCAGCGTCTGGACGGCGGCCGACGCCCGGGCGACACCGCGCCGCACCGGATCCGGGAGTGGACCGCGGAGGGCCGACAGCAGCCCGACTCCGCAGGCCAGATGGACGGGCACCGTCCACACACCGGGCAGCGACGCGCGCGGGACGCCGCCGAGCGCCGCGACCAGGAGCAGCCCGCCGGTCACCGCGGCGCCGGTGGCAAGTCCCTGCCGCGGGGCGCGCCAAGCGGCGTACAGCGCGATCGCCGCCGCGAGGGCGAGGAGCGCCGCCGCACGGGCGGCGGCGCTCGGTCCGGAGGCCTCCCAGGAGAGCACCCCGGCCGCCGCCACGCCACAGCCGCCCATCCCGTACGCGCCGACGGCGGCGGTGATGCGCAGGGACCTCGCGGACGTGCGCAGCGCGACGACCGTGTCGAACGCGGCCGTCAGCAACAGCGCGGCCGTGATCGCGTACGGGCCCCCGTCGGTGGCCACCGCCCACAGCAGAAGGGGGAGTTGGGCGGCGGCCAGCGCGGCGGGGAAGGGGATGCGCAGGGAACCGAGTCCCTTGCCGTACCCCCACCACACCCCGGCCAGGAACGCCGCCGCGACGGCCCCGTACCCCGTGCCGTCGGCGGCCGTCAGCGCGACCTCGTGCAGCGCGTACGCGTCGAGCACCGTCAGCGCCAGACCGAGGCCCGCCAGCGCCTCAGCCGTCGAACGCAGCCCGCGCTTCAGCAGGAGCAAGGGCGCGCCGAGCGCCGCCACGGTCACCGTGGCGAGCACCAGAGACCGCCCGACGATCCCCAGGTGCCCCCAGCTGACCAGGGCGAACGCGATCGCGGCGACGGTCAGCAGGACGCCGCCGAGGACGAGGAGCACGTTCTGTACCCGGGGCGCGGTGGTCTCGGGCCGCCGCGACACCGGCGGAGGGGGCGGGAAGGCCGGCTGGAGGAGACCGATGAGCTGGGCACGGCGGGCCAGCAACTGGGCCCGGCGGGCGTCGAGTTGCCACAACTCCGCGTCGACGGTCCGCAACTCCTCGGCTGGTGGCGGTAGGTGGGTCATGCCGTGGAGTGTGGCGCGCGTCATGCCGAGGAGCATGAGCGCACGTACTCAGGCCGTACTCAGATCCCGCGCGGCGGAGGCTGTGATCGCGGTCGGCGGAGTGTGGCTGCCGCAGCCTGTCACCAGGACAGGTCGTCCAGCAGCGGTACAGGTGCCTCCCGCTGCTCGTCGGCCAGTGACTGCTCGGCCCAGATGACCTTGCCCCGGGGCGTGTGCCTCGTGCCCCAGCGCTGGGCGAACCGGGAGACGAGGAACAGTCCGCGCCCGCCCTCGTCCGTCGTGGCCGCCCGGCGCAGGTGCGGGGAGGTGCTACTGCCGTCGGAGACCTCGCAGATCAGGGCGCGGTCGTGCAGCAGCCGCACCCGGATTGGCTCGGCACCGTAGCGGATGGCGTTGGTGATCAGCTCGCTGAGGATCAGCTCTGTGGTGAAGCCGACCTCGTCCAGCCCCCACTCCTCCAGTTGCCGGGTACACGCCGCCCGGACGTGGGCCACGGCAGCGGGGTCGAGCGGTACCTCCCAGTCAGCGACCCGCGCAGGGTCCAGCAGACGGGTACGGGCCACCAGCAACGCGATGTCATCGCTGGGGTGTACCGGCAGCATGGTGGCGAACACCGCCTGGCAGGTTTCCTCCGGGGAGGTCGCCGCCGGCTCGGACAGGGCCGTGCGCAGAAGATCCAGACCGGTGTCGATATCGCGCTCGCGGCTTTCGATCAGTCCGTTGGTGTAGAGCACGAGTCGGCTCCCCTCGGCGAGTTCCAGTTCGGAGGTCTCGATGGGCAGAACGCCCAGGCCCAGGGGTGGTGAAGCGGGCACGTCGGGGAAGACCACCGCGCCGTCGGGGTGGACGAGGGCAGGGCCGGGATGGCCGGCCCGAGCCAGGGTGCAGTGGCCGGAGACCGGGTCGTAGACGGCGTACAGGCAGGTGGCTCCGGTGACGGATTCACCCTCGTCCTCGGCCGCCTGGGCGAGGTCGGTCCGGGTGACCAGATCATCCAGGTGTGCCAGGAGCTCGTCGGGAGGCAGGTCCAGGGCGGAGAAGTTGTGGACCGCGGTGCGCAGCCGTCCCATGGTGGCGGCGGCGTGCAGCCCGTGCCCGACGACGTCCCCGACCACCAGAGCCACCCGGGCTCCTGGCAGCGGGATGACGTCGAACCAGTCGCCGCGGACCCCCGCCTGCGCGGGCAGATAGCGGTGCGCCACCTCCACCGCCTCCTGCTCGGGCAGACCGCGGGGCAGCAGGCTGCGCTGCAGGGTGACGGCCATGGTGTGCTCGCGGGTGTAGCGGCGGGCGTTGTCGATGCACACCGCCGCGCGGGCGACCAGCTCCTCGGCGACGACCAGATCGTCCTCCTCGAACGGCTCGGAATGCTCTGAGCGGTAGAAGGTGACCAGGCCCAGGGCGACGCCGCGGGCGTGCAGCGGGACGGTGACGAGACCGTGTATCCCGTGATCGAGGAAGCGCCGGAGCAGATCCGGTTCCTGCGCCCGCCACCTGGGGGAGTTGCGCAGGTCGGGCTCGAGGACCCCCTTCCCCGTCTCGAGGGCCAGGGCGTGTGGTGTGGACCCGGGATAACGGATCAGCTCGCCCAGCGCGAAGACCGGCTCGTCCCGGTGCTCTCCGCCCACGGCCGTACGGCGCAGCTCCAGTTCGCCGCTCACCGGTTCGTCACCTCGGAGGACGGGCTCTGCCAGATCGACGGTGACCGTGTCGGCGAAGCGCGGAGCGGCCAGCTCCGTCAGTTCCTCGGCGGTCCGTGTCACGTCCAGGGTGGTGCCGATCCGCACGCTGGCGTCGTACAGCAGTGTCAGGCGCTCCCGTGCCACCTCCGCCTTGCCGACGAGCGCGCGCAGCTCGGTGGTGTCGCGAAGCGTCGCGACACTGCCGGGCCGGCCTCCATACGGTGCCGTGGGCCGTGTACTGACAGCCAGCAGGCGGTCCGCGGCCAGGTGGACCTCGTCGCTGACCAGGCGATCCGAGGTCAGCAGTTCGGCGGTCCCCGGCTCCAGGCCGAGCTCCGTGACGTGGCGCCCCTCCGCGTCGGCGGACAGCTTCAGCAGGTGGCGGGCCTCGTCGTTCGCCAGCAGAAGTCGCCCGTCGCCCCCGATGATGACGACGCCCTCCCGGATGGCGTGGAGAACCGCGTCGTGGTGCTCGTACATGCGCGTCATCTCGGCAGGACCCAGGCCGTGAGTCTGCCGCCGCAGCCGCCTGCTCACCAGCGCCGCTCCGCCCATCGACAGGGCCAGCACAGCACCCGCGGAGCTCAACAGGACCGGTAGCTGGCGCTCCACCACGGCATTCACGCTCTGGACCGTGATCGCGACCGACACCCCGCCGAGGAAGGAGCCATCGGTGTCGTGAATGGGGGCCGTCGAGAGGACGGAGGGACCTTGGGTCGCGGTGAAGCTCGCCGTCTGGCTCTTGCCGGACAACTGCGCCTTCACAAACCGTTCTGGGCCGATGATGTGCTTCCCGATGAGGCCCGGGTCAGGGTGGGTGTAGCGGATTCCTTTCGCGTTGTACACCACGACGGCGTCCACACCGGACTTCTTACGGACCTCTTCCGCACGTGGCTGCAGCACCGCGGTCGGATCATGACTCTTCAGCGCGGTCGCCATTCCCGGGGAGTTCGCGAACGCCTCGGCGAGGGCGAGCGACCGGTGGCGAGCGTCGGCTTGGCTTTGACTCCGGGCCTGCAACACCAGCGTCACCAATGCCGCAGCGATCAGCAGCACCACGAGCGCCAGCTGCAGGACCAGGACCTGACCGGCGACACTGCGCCAGCGCAGCAGGGAGCCGGGACGCCTTCCGGTCGACGGATACGAGGCGTCTGGCCGGATTCGAGCACCTTTCCCGGCTTTATCCCCTGGTCGACTGAAAAATCGAGTCATGTCAGCATTCTGTGCCCGGGTGCCCGGCGACATTCTGTGCCCGGGTGCCTGGCGACCTCTTCCTGCCGACACCCGGGTACGTGGTGGTGTGCGACGACCACTTGTGCGTCGCTGGGAGGTCGCCAGGCTGCGGCTGTCCTTGCTCTCACAGCCTGGCGACCAGTTCGGTGGGTGGCAACGGGTGCGGGAATCCGGTGCGCTGCCTCGCTCCCGGCCCGTGGCTTGCCGTCCGTTCCCGGTCACGCCGCCCGGCGGGCCGTCGCGCTCCTGGTGGTCAGGATGCGGTGGACCAGCCGGGCACCGGCACGCGCCGTGCGGTGGTCGACGTCGAGGTCCGGATTCAGCTCGGCGACGTCGCAGACGGCCAGCTTCCCGCTCGCCGCCACCGCGGCGCAGACGTGCTCGGCGACCTCCATCCGCACGCCGTAGGCGGCGGGGGCACTCACACCCGGAGCCGTACTGGCGGGGAGCACGTCGAGGTCGATGCTGAGGTGCACGACGTCGCAGCTCGAGAGGAACTCGTCGATGAACGCGTCGACGCGCTGCAGGTCGGGCAGGCCGCACTCGGTGTCGAGCAGGTACCGCACCCCGAGCCTGTCCGCGGTGTGGAAGAGACGGGTGGTGTTGCTCGGCTGGCTCACTCCGAGCACCCAGTAGTTCAGCTGCTGTCCGCGCCGCTCCTCGCCTTGTGCCATCTGGAGGAACGGTGTGCCGGAGCTGGGCCGGACGTCGTCGCGCAGGTCGAAGTGCGCGTCGAGGTTCAGCACGCCGAGGCGAGCGCCCTCGCGCAGGGCGCGGGTGCCGGCCAGCCCCAGGTAGCTGCCGTAGGCGACCTCGTGGCCGCCGCCGAGTACCACCACGGGGTGGCCGCGGTCCACGAGCGAGTTGACTACCCGGCCCAGGCGGTGCTGCCCGTTCTCCAGGTCGCCGCCGGCCACCTCGACGTCGCCGGCGTCCAGCGCCCGCACCGGCGCCGGCAGCGCCATGGACGCGAGGGCGCCGCGCAGCGCGCGCGGGCCGTCCGCCGCACCCTGACGGCCCTTGTTCCGCCGGACTCCCTCGTCACTGCGGAAGCCGACGAACGCGACGTCACCCGGTTCGGTGTCATGGGGTTCGAGGCCGACCACATGGTGCCAGCGGAGGTTGTCGGCCCCGGGCCCGTCGTCCCGGCCCGTCCAGGGCTCGGGCGCCACATCCGCCGTCACCGTCACGGTCTGGGCAGTCATGGCCACAGTGCTGTCCGTGCTCATTCGGCGTCGCTCTCCGCCATCGGGACGCGCACTCCGCGCTGCTGCGCCACCGAGGTGGCGTGCTCGTAGCCGGCGTCCACATGACGGATGACGCCCATGCCGGGGTCATTGGTCAGCACGCGGGAGAGCTTCTGGGCCGCGAGATCGGTGCCGTCGGCGATGCAGACCTGGCCGGCGTGGATGGAGCGACCCATGCCGACGCCTCCGCCGTGGTGGATGGAGACCCAGGACGCGCCGGAGGAGGTGTTCACCAGGGCGTTGAGCAGTGGCCAGTCGGCGATGGCGTCGGATCCGTCGATCATCGACTCGGTCTCGCGGTACGGCGAGGCGACGGAGCCGGAGTCCAGGTGGTCACGGCCGATGGCGATCGGAGCGGACAGTTCGCCGGAGGCGACCATCTCGTTGAACCGCAGACCGGCGCGGTGGCGCTCACCGTAGCCGAGCCAGCAGATGCGGGCGGGCAGGCCCTCGAAGGCCACGCGCTCACCGGCCATCTTGATCCAGCGGTGCAGGTGCTCGTTCTCCGGGAACAGCTCCAGGATGGCCTTGTCGGTGGCCTCGATGTCCTTGGGGTCGCCGGACAGGGCGGCCCAGCGGAACGGGCCGAGCCCCTCTTCGAACAGCGGGCGGATGTGCGCCGGCACGAAGCCGGGGAAGTCGAACGCGCGCTGGTAGCCGGCCTTGCGGGCCTCGTCACGGATGGAGTTGCCGTAGTCGAAGACCTCGGCTCCGGCGTCGAGGAAGCCGACCATGGCCTCGACGTGCTTGGCCATGGACGCGCGGGAGCGCGCGGTGAAGTCGGCCGGGTCCTTGCGCGCCTGCTCGTGCCACTCCTGCATGCTCACCCCGATGGGCAGGTAGGACAGCGGGTCGTGCGCGGAGGTCTGGTCGGTCACGATGTCGATGGGCGCCCCCATCTCCAGCAGCTTGGGGAACACCTCCGCGGCGTTGCCGGTGAGGCCGATGGACAGTGGCTTGCGGGCGTCCCTGGCCTCGACGGCGAGCCGGAGCGCGTGGTCGAGGTCGTCCGCCGCGACGTCGAGGTAGCGGTGGGCGATGCGGCGCTCGATACGGGTGGGGTCGCAGTCGACGCAGATGGCGACACCGTCGTTCATGGTCACGGCGAGCGGCTGGGCTCCGCCCATGCCGCCGAGTCCGGCGGTGAGGGTGATGGTGCCGGCCAGGGTCCCGTCGAACTTCTTCCGCGCGACGGCGCCGAAGGTCTCGTAGGTCCCCTGGAGGATGCCCTGGCTGCCGATGTAGATCCAGGAACCGGCGGTCATCTGACCGTACATGGTCAGGCCCTGAGCCTCGAGGGACCGGAACTCCTCCCAGTTGGCCCAGTCGCCGACCAGGTTGGAGTTGGCGAGGAGCACCCGCGGTGCCCACTCGTGGGTGCGCATCACGCCGACCGGCTTGCCGGACTGCACGAGCAGCGTCTCGTCGTTCTTCAGCGTCTTGAGGGTGCGGACGATGGCGTCGTAGGCGGCCCAGTTGCGGGCGGCCTTGCCGGTGCCGCCGTAGACGACCAGCTCCTCCGGGTGCTCGGCGACCTCGGGGTCGAGATTGTTCATGAGCATCCGCAGGGCGCCTTCCTGCTGCCAGCCGAGGCAGTTCAGTTCGGAGCCGCGGGGGGCGCGGATGCTGCGGGCCTCTTGGGAAACGCCGGCCATGCTGCTGCCTCCTGAGTGGTGATGTCGAAGCTTGTTGCGTGCCCCCATGACACGGGAGGAGCACACCGGTGGCCAGGCGCGTCGGCCGGATTTCTCGGATCCGAGAAACCAGCTCCGCGGAGAGGGACGAACCAGCTCGGCGGACGACGAACCAGCTCACCGGACGGGGACGAAGGCGCTTCCCCTAGAATTTTTCCGACAGCCCGCCGGCCGGGCGTTGGGGGGACCAAGGGTGACGAGGATGGTGAACGGCGTGGCCGTGGAGGGTGCGGACCTCGCCCGTCTGTACGAGGAACAGGCGCCGGGTTCGGCTCCCGCGTACCAGCGGGTGAAGGACCTCGTGACCGAGCAGATCACCAGTGGTCGCTGGCGCGAGGGCGACGCCTTGCCGTCGGAGAACCAGTTCGTCGAGTCACTCGGCCTGTCCCGCATGACGATCAACCGCGCGCTGCGCGAGCTGACCGCGCAGGGCCTGCTCCGGCGGGTCATGGGGGTGGGTACCTTCGTGGCCCTGAACAAGGGCAGTTCCGCCTTGGTCGAGGTGCACAACATCGCCGACGAGGTCCGCCGCCGCGGCCACCGCCATCACACCCGGGTGCTGTCCTTGCGCGAGGAGGAGGCAGGGCCGAAGATCAGCGCCCAGTTCGGCCTCGGCGAGCGGCACACGGTCTTCCGGTCCCGAGTGGTGCACTTCGAGGACGACGTGGCCATCCAGTTGGAGGACCGCTACGTCAATCCGGACTTCGCCCCCGGTTACCTGGAGCAGGATTTCACCCGGCGCACGCCGTTCACGTTCCTCTCCGAGGTCGCGCCGCTGGGCAAGGGGGAGCACATCGTGGAGGCGGTGCTTCCGTCCGCGGAGGAGTGCGCGATCCTGGGCGTCGAGGAGTCGGAGCCGTGCTTGCTGATTCAGCGCCGCACCTGGTCGCAGGGCGCGCTCGTCAGCATCGCGCGGCTGCTGCATCCCGGTTCACGGTATCGCCTCGAGGGCACGTTCGACACTCACTGACCGCCGAGCCGCGCACCGGTCATGCCGCGTCCTGGGAGCGCCGCTGTCCCGGGGACGGATCCTGTGCCCCTCTGCCACCCGCCGGCCTCGCGGGAGCGCGGCCGGACACCGCGGCCGTCAGCCGCGCCGCCCCCTGTTGCAGGACGTGTCGCACATGGTCCGCGTCATGCCGGCTGTAGTGCCGGCTCCATGTGCTGCTGAGCGCCGCCACGGGCCGCTCGTTGTGGTCGAACGCCGCCACCCCCACCGAGCGGAGCCCCTCGGAGACCAGCTCGATCTCCTCCGACCAGCCGCGCTCACGGTCGCGCGCCAGCAGGCTCCGCAGTTCGGACAGTGAGCGCGGGCCCTTGCCCGTGCGGGTGACGAGGTTGCCCGGTCGCGGGAAGAGGGCCCGCAGTTGCGCTTCGCCGGAGTGGGCGAGGATCGAACGGCCGTTGGCCGTCAGGTGCGCCGGCAGCCGGACACCGATGTCGGTGACGAGGGCGACGTCGACGTCGCCGCCCTGACCCGCGGGCGGGCGCTCCTTGAGCAGGTAGACCGACTCCGCGCCGTAGAGGATGCCCAGGTGCACGGTCTGGCCCAGACGATGGGCCAGATTGCGCAGGATCGGGCGCGCGAGCCGCTCCAGTGGTTCGTGCCGCAGATAGGCGGAGCCGATCTCGAAGGACGCGACGCCCAGACCGTACGCCTGCTCCTTCGGGACGTAGGTGACGAAGCCGCGCTCCACCAGCACCGAGAGGATGTGGTAGACGGACGAGCGCGGGATGCCCAGATCCCGGGCCAGCGCGGCGGCCTGCGTGGGGCCCGAACGGCCGGCGAGGTGCAGCAGGATGTCCAGTGCCCGCCCGACCGCGGGCGAGGTGCTGCTCGATTTCGTCTCGATGATCTCGTGTCCGCTCACTGGTTCACCTATTGACGGGCCTGTCTATACAGGAATATACAAGGCTCTCGTTCCATGGGCGCGGCGATGCCCGTCGCAGCAGCGGCAAGCGCCCCCCTCACCTCTCACCCGTCCGGGACGTTTCCGTCCCAAGGAGGGCAGCACGTTGACTACCGACACGGCGACCTTGAGCAGGGGACTCAAGTCCCGGCACATACGTTTCATCGCCTTGGGCTCCGCGATCGGGACGGGGCTTTTCTATGGATCCTCCGAATCCATCAAGGCCGCCGGTCCCGCGGTCCTGCTGGCGTATCTGATCGGCGGAGCAGCCGTCTTCCTGGTGCTGCGATCCCTCGGTGAGATGGCCGTGAGCAACCCCTGCGCCGGATCGTTCGGCGAGTACGCGACGAAGTACCTCGGCCCGCTGGCCGGCTTCGCGACCGGATGGACCTACGCGTTCGAGTTGGTCATCGTCTGTCTGGCGGACGTCACGGCCTTCGGCGTGTACATGGGCTTCTGGTTCCCCGACGTACCGCGCTGGATCTGGGTGCTGGCCGTGGTCGTCATCGTCGGCGCGATGAACCTCTTCAGCGTCAAGGTCTTCGGCGAGCTGGAGTTCTGGCTCTCCCTCGTGAAGATCGTCGCCATCATCGCGATGATCATCGCCGGTGTGGCGATCCTCGTCCTCGGCCTGCACAGCGGCGGCGGCCACGTGGGGGTGTCGAACCTCTGGAGCAACGGCGGATTCTTCCCGAACGGGGCCCAGGGCTTCATCATGTCGTTCGCGGTGGTCATGTTCGCCTTCGGCGGCACCGAGATCATCGGCGTCACCGCCGGGGAGGCTCAGGACCCGGAGAAGACGATCCCGAGCGCGGTCGACACGATCCCCCTGCGCATCGTGCTGTTCTACGTGCTGACCCTCGCAGTGATCATGTCGCTCAACCCCTGGCAGCACGTCGACGCCGCGGGCAGCCCCTTCGTTCAGATCTTCGTCGGCCTCGGCGTGAAGTCCGCGGCGACCGTGCTCAACGTCGTGGTCATCATCGCGGCCCTGTCCGCGATCAACAGCGACATCTTCGCCGCCGGGCGCATCATGTACGGCATGGCCGAGCGCGGCCAGGCGCCCGCGGTCATGCGGCGACTCTCCCGCAGCGGCGTGCCGTGGATGACCGTGGTCATCATGATGGGCGCGCTGCTGTTCGGCGTCCTGCTGAACTACCTGATGCCCGAGAACGTCTTCCTCGTCATCGCCTCGATCGCGACCTTCGCCACGGTCTGGGTATGGCTGATGATCCTGCTGGCACAGGTCGCGGCACGTCGCAAGATGTCCCCGCAGGAGAGGGCCGCACTGAAGTACCCGGCTCCGTTCTGGCCCTACGGCCAGGTCGTCGCGATCGCCTTCATGATCGGCGTGCTGTTCCTTCTCGCCTTCTCCGACAGCACCCGTGTCGCTCTGATCGTCGGCGCCGTCTGGCTGGCCCTCATCTCCGGCGTGTACTACCTCCGGGGCCGTCCGCGGCCTCCCCGTTCCTCGGATCTCGGCGAACACCCGGCGCGGACAGAGGCGCAGCCCGTCTCGGCGGCACAGGGATAACCGGACAGGGAAAACCACACACCCTTGAACACGGATGAGGGTCCGCCCGGCCGGGCGGACCCTCATCCGTGTCCCCACTTCGGCAAAGTCTGGAATCCCAGACGGTGAGTGCCGTCAGCGCCTCGCGAACCTGCTCTGACATGGGACTTCATAGATTCATGACTGTTGTTGTGAATGTCGGCCCCCTGTCCGCCGACGAAGTTGTCTCCGTCGCCCGTCACGACGAGCCCGTGGTCCTCGCGCCGGAGGCACTGAAGGAGATCGCCCGCAGCCGGGAAGTGATCGAGGGCCTCGCCCACGACACGGTCCCGCACTACGGTGTCTCCACCGGTTTCGGCGCACTGGCCACCCGGCACATCCCCACCGAACTGCGCACTCAGCTCCAGCGCAGCCTGGTGCGCTCGCACGCCGCGGGCTCCGGTCCCGAGGTCGAGCGTGAGGTCGTCCGCGCTCTCATGCTGCTGCGTCTGTCGACCCTCGCCACGGGACGCACCGGCGTCCGTACGGAGACCGCCGAGGCCTACGCCGCGCTGCTCAACGCCGGAATCACCCCGGTGGTGCGCGAGTACGGTTCCCTCGGTTGCTCCGGCGACCTCGCCCCCCTCGCACACTGCGCACTGGCGATCATGGGCGAGGGCGAGGTCCGGGACGCGCAGGGTGTGCTC
This sequence comes from Streptomyces sp. NPDC001292, assembly GCF_042896465.1. Taxonomy (NCBI): domain Bacteria; kingdom Bacillati; phylum Actinomycetota; class Actinomycetes; order Kitasatosporales; family Streptomycetaceae; genus Streptomyces; species Streptomyces sp. NPDC001292. The sequence continues at coordinate 32,175 of NZ_JBIAXG010000051.1, read as the reverse complement.
AAGCCGGCCGCCGAGGCGCTCGCCGCCGCCGGGATCACCCCGGTCGTCCTCCAGGAGAAGGAGGGCCTGGCGCTCATCAACGGCACCGACGGCATGCTCGGCATGCTGGTCCTGGCCTGCCACGACCTGCGGCTGCTGCTGCGCACCGCCGACATCACCGCGGCGATGAGCGTCGAGGGACAGCTGGGCACCGACGCCGTCTTCGCCGCCGACCTGCAGGCGCTGCGCCCGCACCCGGGCCAGGCCGACAGTGCCGCCAACCTGCGGGCGCTGCTCGCCGGTTCGGCGATCGTGGCCAGCCACCGCGGTCCGGAGTGCACGCGGGTCCAGGACGCGTACTCGCTGCGCTGTTCCCCGCAGGTCCACGGTGCGGCCCGCGACACCCTCACGCACGCCGAGCTGGTGGCCTCCCGCGAACTGGCCAGCGCGGTGGACAACCCGGTGGTCACGCTCGACGGAAGGGTGGAGTCCAACGGCAACTTCCATGGCGCGCCCGTCGCCTGCGTCCTGGACTTCCTGGCCATCTCGGTGGCCGACCTCGCCTCGGTCGCCGAGCGTCGCACGGACCGGTTCCTCGACGTGTCCCGGAACCACGGCCTGAACGCGTTCCTCGCCGAGGACCCGGGCGTCGACTCCGGACACATGATCGCCCAGTACACCCAGGCGGCGATCGTCTCGGAGCTCAAGCGCCTGGCCGGCCCGGCCTCCGTCGACTCCATCCCCTCCAGCGCCATGCAGGAGGACCATGTCTCGATGGGGTGGGCCGCCGCCCGCAAGTTGCGCCGCGCCATCGACGGGCTCGCCCGTGTCCTCGCCGTGGAGCTCTGCACCGCTGCTCGTGCCCTGGATCTGCGCGCCCCGCTGACGCCGGCACCGGGTACCGCCGCGGTACGTGACGGTCTGCGCGAGGTGGTCGAGGGTCCCGGCGCCGACCGCTGGCTCGCCCCCGAGATCGAGGAGGCCGTCCAGTTCGTGGCCTCCGGCCGGGCCCTTGCCGCCGCCGAGGCCGAGGTCGGCCCCCTCCACTGACGGCCTCCCTCTCCGAGGCGGCCCGTACCGGGGAGTCGGCGGCGGCCCCGGCGCGCCCATCGCGGTGCGCCGGGGCCGCCGCCCTCTCGCCGCGAGAGACATGACGAGGCCGTACGAGCCCGTACGGGCTCACGGGCTGGTACGAGCTCTCACGACGAGCGAGCCGGTTCCCCTGGGCGGCGTGGCGCGTCAGCCACGCCGCCGACGCGGCGGCTCAACTCGCGGGCGGTCCGGGCCACCTCCGCGGCGAACTGCTGCCGGCGCTCCGGATCCACTTCCGCGGCGGGGAAGGTGACCGCCACACCCGCGATCGGGTGGGCGCTGTGATCGAGAACGGGGGCGGCGACGGAGGAGAAGCCGGTCGTGACCTCGCCGTCCTCCGTCGCGTATCCGCGGCGCCGTACTTCCACGAGGAGGTTGCGCAGAGCGGACAGCGAGGTGGGCCCGAGCCCATTGCGCAGGACGAACGCCGAGGCATCGGGAAACAGGGCGCGTACCTGAGCCTGCGCCAGGCGTGCCAGCACGGCCCGGCCACTGGCGGTGAGGTGTGCCGGCAGCCGGACGCCGACCTCGGTGACCCGCGGCGCGCGTCCCGGTGCTCGCTCCTCGATCACGTAGATCACCTCTCGGCCGTGCAGCACGGCCAGGTGCGCGTTGTGCCCGGTACGGTCGACGAGCTGTGCCAGGGGAACCCGCGCCAGGCGCTGGAAGGGTGCCTGGCGGCTGTATCCGGAGCCGAGCTCGAAGGCGCTGACTCCCAGGCCGTAGCGACGCTCTTCGGGCAGGTGCACGACGAAGCCGTCGCGTGCCAGGGTGTCGAGCAGGTGATAGGTCGTCGACCGGGGCAGTCCCACGTCGCGGCTGATGGCCGCGGCCGGCACCGGGCCGGCCTGGGCTGCGAGGTAGCGGAGGACGGCGAGCACCTGTGCTGCGGCAGGGACCGTGGACATATCGCGAGCGTACGTCCGTCCGGAAACCTTGATTCCGCTTCGCCTCGAGGCGTCTGGGATACGAGACGGATTGCGGCCCCCGGGCGTAGTAAGAGCGCCATGACCTGGTGCTTCATGGGACACATGGCACAGACTGCTGGATCGGCCGACGCCCCGTCGGCACCACAACGCGGCGCCCGGTCGGTGGCCGTCGCCGCGGCCCACACCGACGAGGTGACATTCCCAGGCGTGTACAACAGCGTCAGGCAGCTGCGCGCCGACGCTTGGAACTCGCTGGCGGAACTGACACGTCGACTGGGCCTCGGCCCGAGCGCCGGTACTTGCCCGGAGCCGATGACCGAGCAGTTGGAAGAACTGTTCCGGCTGCTGACACCGATCGAGAACTGCTATGCCTTTCCCGGCAAGGCGGGCCTCGGCGAGCTGCGCCGGCTCCACGAGATCGGTGACCGGCGCCGGCTGGCCGAGCGCGCGGACGACCTGAACCTGGCACTGGGCACGGACACCTACCGGCATGCCCCGCCGGCACCGGAACACGCCGAGGAAGCGGCCGCCGAGGAGCCGCCTTCGCCGCACGAGCCCGCGACCAAGCCGTACTTCGAAGTGCTCGTCGTCGGAGATCTCGACGAGAGGGAGGAGCAGGCGCTGCGGGAGGCCCTGCGCCAGCTGCGCCGTGACGAGGACGAATTCGTCTACGACCTCGTCGTGGCCCCCAGTTTCGAGGACGCGGTGATCGCGGCGCTGGTGAACCCCAGTCTGCAGGCCGTCGTCATCCGCCGCCGATTCGCCAACCGTTCCCGGCACGACCTCCAGGTGGTGCGGCGCTTCTTCGAAGGAACCGCTGCCGAGGCCCTTCCGGAGGAGGACCGGTTCGAGCAGCGGGCCCAGGCGCTCGGCGCCCGGTTGCTGGAACTGCGGCCGGAGCTGGACCTCTACCTGATGACGGAAGGGGCGGTGGAGAGGACCGCGGGCACGCTCAGCCGGGGCTTCGCGCGGGTCTTCCACGCACGGGAAGGACTTCTGGAACTTCACCTGTCGATCCTGCACGGCATCGGCGAACGCTACACGGCACCGTTCTTCACCGCCCTTCGAGCGCACAGCCGGCGCCCGACGGGGGTCTTCCACGCTCTTCCCATCTCCCGCGGCACCTCGGTGGTCGGCTCTCGCTGGATCCCGGAGATGGCCCGCTTCTACGGGCTCAACATCTTCCTCGCCGAGACGTCCGCCACCTCCGGCGGCCTGGACTCGCTGCTGGAGCCCACAGGCCCGCTGCGGGAGGCCCAGGACCTCGCTGCCCGGGCGTTCGGTGCCCGGCAGACGTACTTCGTCACCAACGGCACGTCCACCGCCAACAAGATCGTGGTGCAGGCCCTGGTCCGGCCGGGCGACATCGTGCTCGTGGACCGCAACTGTCACAAGTCGCACCACTACGGTCTGATGCTCGCCGGCGCCCACGTGGTCTACCTCGACGCCTATCCGTTGGATCAGTACGGCATGTACGGAGCCGTGCCGGTGGAGGAGATCAAGCGAAAGCTGCTGATGCTGCGGCGGGAAGGCCTGCTGGACCGGGTCAGGCTCCTCCTGCTCACCAACTGCACTTTCGACGGGATCGTCTACAACCCCGCCCGGGTGATGGAGGAGTGCCTGGCGCTCAAGCCGGACCTGGCGTTCCTGTGGGACGAGGCGTGGTTCGCCTTCGCCCGCTTCCATCCGGTCTACCGCCGCCGCACCGCCATGGCCGCGGCACGCGAGCTGACCGAGCGCTACCGCGACGCGGGCTACGCCGAACAGTACGCCGCACACCGCGAGGCCCTAGGGGACGACCAGGACGACGAGACCCTGCTCAGCCACCGTCTGATGCCGGATCCGGACACCGTCCGCATCCGGGTGTACGCCACCCAGTCGACACACAAGACGCTGACGTCACTGCGTCAGGGCTCCATGATCCACGTCTTCGACCAGGACTTCAGACACAAGGCCGCCGAGACGTTCCACGAGGCCTATATGACGCATACGTCGACGTCGCCGAACTACCAGATCCTCGCCTCGCTCGACCTCGGCCGCCGACAGGCCGCACTGGAGGGCTTCGAACTGGTGCAGAAGCAGCTCGAGCAGGCGGGCGTACTGAGGGACGCGATCGACCAGCACCCGGTGCTGAGCCGGTACCTGCACTTCCTCACCACGCCCGAGCTCATACCCGCCCGGTTCCGTTCCTCCGGTGTGGACCAGCCCCTGCGGACGGGACTGGCGAAGATGGCGGCCGCCTGGGAGGACGACGAGTTCGTCCTCGATCCGACCCGGGCGACCCTGCACATCGGCCGCACGGGCATCGACGGGGACACCTTCAAGCACGAACATCTCATGGACCGCTACGGCGTCCAGGTCAACAAGACCACGCGCAACACACTGCTGTTCATGACCACCATCGGAACCACGCGCAGCGCGGTCGCCTACCTCATCGAGGTGCTCGTCAAGATCGTCGAGGAACTGGAGGAGAACATCGAGGAGATGAGCCCCCGCGAACGTGCCCTGCACCGTCGGCGAAGCGCCGCTCTCAGTGACGGGTCCGCCGCCCTGCCGGACTTCAGCGCGTTCCATGCCGCGTTCCGTCCGGGCGCTCACACGCCGGAGGGGGACCTGCGCAAGGCGTTCTTCCTGGCGTACGACGACGACAAGTGCGAGTACGTGATGGCGGAGGACGTCGCCGAGGCCGTGGCGGCCGGGCGGGAGGTCGTCTCGGCCACCTTCGTCACGCCGTACCCTCCGGGCTTCCCCGTGCTCGTGCCGGGCCAGGTGATCAACGAGACGGTGCTGCGCTACATGGGGGCTCTCGACACTCGCGAGATACACGGATACCGGCCCGACACCGGTTACCGGGTCTTCACCGAGTCCGCGTTGAAGGAGATGACGGCATGACGGGCGGCCAGGTGCTGCGGGCGCACGACCGGCCGGTGACGCGCTGGAAGAACGGCGGCGGTCTGACCCGGGAAGTCGCCGCCGACGCCTCCAGCGCGGGTCTGGAGGACTTCGTCTGGCGTGTGAGTCTCGCCGACGTCGCTCGCGGCGGTCCCTTCTCCTCCTTCGCGGGCGTGGACAGGATCATCACCGTCGTGGACGGGGCGGGGATGGAGCTGATCGTCGACGGTGTCTCGCACACCATCGCCGACTCGTACGAGCCCTTTTCCTTTCCGGGCGATGCGGTCACCGACTGCCGGCTGCTCGCCGGCCCCATTGTCGATCTCAACGTGATGACGCGGCGCACCCGCGCCACGGCGCACGTCCGAATGGCGCGTGAGGGGTTCTCCGTCGTCCCGCGGAGCGGGGTCCTGGTCCTCGTGATCGCCTTGACGGGCACGGCGGCCGTCGGGGAGCCCGGCGTCACCCTCGACCGGTTCGACGCGGTCCTGTTCTCGGACCGCGACGCCGGCACCCTTCGTGTCGACGGGGTGGCGGCGGTCGTCACCGTCACCACCACTTCCGGCTCGCCGGGACATGACCGGAGCGGCACACGGGGCTGACCCCGGTTCGGCTTCTCAGTGTCTTCTCAGCGGGCGTCACCGAGGCTGGAGGAGTCCTGGGGACGACCGGGTCCTTTTCGCACGGAGGAAGCGAGTCCTTCTCGCATCGAAGAGGGGGAGCCCATGGTTTCCCACACCACAGCCCCACCCGTCACTCCTCGCCGGGGCCGCACGGCCCCGGGAACCGGGGGCACCGGTGACAGGCTGAACCGTTTCTTTGACGACGCCTGCGACCGCACCCCGTCGGCCCCGGCCCTCGAATGCGGATCGCGGCTTCTGACCTACGCCGATCTCGACGCACTCGCCAATCGAGCAGCCCGGTATCTGCACCGTGTCGGCATCGGTCCGGGCAGTCGCGCGGCCCTGCTGCTGCCCCGGTCCGTGGACATGTACGTGTGTCTGCTGGGCGTGTGCAAGGCGGGCGCGGCGTTCGTGCCGATCGACCCGGCTGCGCCGCCCGACCGGATCGCCTTCATCCTGGACGACGCGGGAGCGGCCGTGGTGCTGACCACGTCGGCGCTCGCGTCCGGTGCCGCCTGGGCGGAGCGGCGCCCGACGTGCCCGGTGATCGAGGTCGACACGTGTGCCGCAGAACTCGCCGCCCTGCCGCCCGAGCGGCCTGCCGTCGTGGCCGAGGGCGCGGACGATCCGCTGGCGTACGTGATGTACACCTCGGGGTCCAGCGGCAGGCCGAAGGGCGTGGAGATCGCGCAGTCGAGCATCTGCAACTTTCTGCGCGTCGTGTCACCCGTCTACGGCATACGGCCGCACGATCGCGTGTACCAGGGCATGACCCTCTCGTTCGACTTCTCCATCGAGGAGATCTGGCCCACCTGGGCGGCCGGCGCCACGCTCGTCGCCGGACCGTGCGGCCCCGGGCAGTTGGGCGACGATCTCGCCGACTTCCTTCAGGAGTACCAGGTCACCGCCCTGTACTGCGTCCCGACGCTGCTGGCGACGATCTCCCGTGACCTCCCGCGGCTCCGCCAGGTCGTCGTCGGCGGCGAGGCGTGCCCCGCCTCGCTCGTCGAGCGGTGGAGCAGGCCAGGACGGCGCATCCTCAACACCTACGGGCCGACCGAGGCAACCGTCACCGCCACCTGGCAGGAACTCCGGCCGGGGCGTCCGGTGACCATCGGCCGCCCGCTGCCGACCTGCTTTGCCGTCCTCCTGGACGAGCGGCTGCGGCCCGTGCCGCTCGGCGCCGTCGGTGAGATCTGCCTGGGCGGTCCAGGCCTCGCACGCGGCTACGCGGGACGGCCCGACCTGACCGCCGAGCGCTTCGTCCAGCACCCCTTGGCGCCCGGCTCGGGCCGCCTGTACCGCACCGGAGACCTCGGCAGGATCACCGGCGACGGGGAGATCGAGTACCTCGGCCGGGCCGACGACGAGGTGAAGATCCGCGGCTACCGGGTGTCCCTGGAGGAGGTCGACAACGTGCTGCTGGAGGACCCCGGTGTGGCCCAGGCGGCCACCACCCCCGTGTCGCCGCGCGAGGGACACGACGACGACCGTGTTCTCGCCGCCTATGTCGTGCCCGCCGGGGACGGCGCGGTCCCCGACGATGATCTCGCCGCCCGGCTGCACCGGCGCCTGCGCCGGTCGCTGCCCGCCTACATGGTGCCCGCGACCCTGGACTTCCTCGATCGGCTGCCCGTCATGCCCAGCGGCAAGACGGACCGCACGAGACTGCCCGCACCCACCGGCCGCCGGCTCGCCGGCACCGGCCAGGTGGCGCCGGTCCGCGACCGACTCGAGGCCAAGGTGCGCGACGCCTGGGCACGGACGCTCGGCATGACCCCCGGCGAACTCTCCGCGGAGGCCGACTTCTTCACCGACCTCGGCGGTCACTCCCTGCTCGCAGCCCGTGCGGTGTCGCTGCTGCGCGACCCGGGCGGTGGGCCCGGTCCCACTCTTCGTGACCTGTACGAGAACCCGACCGTGAGCAGCTTCGCGGCACGGCTGCGCTCCACGGCCGACGCCTCCCGCGCGCCGCGGCAGCCCCGCCCCGCCCCCCTGCGGCACGGCCGCGCCCGTATCGCGCGGGCCGGTCTCGTCCAGGCAACGGCCTTCTACGCACTGCTCTTCCTGCTCACCGGTCCGGTGGCCGCATCCCTCGTGCTGCGCCACGGACAGGTGCTGGGCAGGGGGGCCACAGGGCTGACCCTCTCGGTGCTGGCCGGCTGGTTCGCCGCGCGCTGGCTGGTTCCCGTCCTTCTCGCGCGGCCGCTGGCGGCGGGCATCCGGCCCGGCCGGTACCCCCTCTGGGGGGCGACGTACCTGCGGCTGTGGCTGCTGGACGTGCTGCTGCTGGGGATCAGCCCGCTGCGGATGCTCAGCGGATCCCCACTCATGGGCCCGTACCTGCGGCTCCTCGGCGCCCGCGTCGGTCCCCGCACCACCATCGCCACCGGCCTCGTCGGCCTGCCCACCCTGCTGTACGTCGACCGGGACGCCACGGTCGGCTACGGCGCCACGCTGCGCCCCTGGCAGGTCGCCGACGGATGGGTCACCGTCGCCCCGATCACCGTCGGCGAAAGGGCTTACGTCGGTGCCAACGCGGTCCTCGAACCAGGCGCCTACCTGGGCCCCGGATCCGCGCTCGGCGAGCAGTCCGTGGCGGGCCCGGACAAGGCCGTCCTGGCCGGAGCGCGCCGCGCCGGATCGCCCGCACGCCCGGTCGAGGCACTCGCTCCGCTCGTCGAGACGATGCTGCACGACCGGACCGAGGCGAACCGCTGGCGGCCCCGGCAGTTGGCCGCCGTCGTGCTCGGTCTGGTCCTGCTGGAAACCTTCCTGGTCGCCGCGGTCCTGCCGAGTGCCGCCCTGCTCTGGTGGGCCTGGTCGCGCGGTGGCCCGCCCGCCGGTCTCGCCGCGACCGCGCTGTCCGGCCCGGTCTTCGTGACCACGGTGTGCCTGGGCGTCGCCGCCGGGAAGTGGGCGGTCCTGCCGAGGACACCCCGCGGAATCCATCCGGCGCACTCGGCGCTGGGCGTGCGCAAGTGGATCGCCGACAAGCTGCTGGAGCAGAGCCTCACCCTCACCAACTCGCTCTACGCCACGCTCTACACCGTTCCGCTGCTGCGGCTGCTCGGCGCCCGCGTCGGCCGGCGCGCCGAGATCTCCACCGCGGCGCACATCGATCCCGACCTGCTCACCCTCGGCGACGGCAGCTTCGTCGCCGACATGGCCGGCGTCGGCGTCGCCGCCTTCGCGGCCGGGCGCATGGCCTTCGAGCCCACCGACATCGGCGAACGCGCCTTCGTGGGCAACGCGGCCCTCGTCCCGGCCGGGACGAGGCTCGGCCCGGGCTCGCTCGTCGGCGTGGGCACGGTGCCGCCCCCGGAGCGCGTGCCCGCCGGCAGCACCTGGCTGGGCTCACCGGCCCTGCGGCTGCCGGTACGCCAGGACAGCGGGTCCTATCCGGAGGAGAAGACGTTCCGGCCCACCCGCGGGGCCGTGCTCGGCCGCCTGGCCATCGAGTTCTTCCGCGCCACCCTGCCCATGTCGGTGCTCGCGACCACGGCCTTCCTGTACCTGCTCGCCCTGTCGAGCACCGCCCGCCACACCGGGTCGTGGGTGCCGCTGCTCGTGTCGCCGCTGTTCGCCGCCGGCGCGGTGCTGGCCGTCATCGGGTGCTGCGTGCTGGCCAAGTGGGTCGTCGCCGGACGGTACCGGCCACGTGTGGAGCCCCTGTGGAGCCTGTTCGTGCGCCGCACGGAGTTCGTCACCGGACTCTTCGAGGCGGCGGCGGTACCCGCGGGCGTGGGCGCCCTGGTGGGCACGCCGTTCCTGCCGCCGGTGCTGCGCCGGCTCGGTGCCCGCATCGGACGGCGCACCTGGATCGGCACCACGTACCTCACCGAGTTCGACCTCGTCGAGGTGGGCGACGACGCCTCGATCGGCATGCAAGCCTCCCTGCAGACCCACCTGTTCGAGGACCGCGTGATGAAGATGTCCACGGTGACCGTCGGCCCCGCCGCGAGCGTCGGCGCGCGGACCGTCGTCCTCTACGACACCCAGGTGGGCGCCGGTGTCCGGCTCGGGGCGCTGTCCCTTGTGATGAAGGGCGAGCGTCTGACGCCGGGAACGAGCTGGCACGGGCTCCCCGCCGAAGGAGACGGCGGAGCACCGGCGGCCGACCGAGCCGACGACGCACCCGCGGTGAGGCAGCCATGACACACCCGAGGCATTCCGAGGCCGCCGCCGGACGCCGGCCCCTCGCTCTCGTCTACCGCGGCCCGGCCTCGCTGCCCGGCTGCCCCGAGGCGGTCGCCGGACTGCTCTCCTCCGGGCCGTGGAACCTGGACGTCCGCTTCACCGGCCCGGACGAGGCGCTTCCGCTGTCGGCCGAGTCTCTTTCCCGGGCTCTGCTGTACGCCCAGCCCGGTGGCGGCACGCTCGCCTCCGCCTACCGGAGACTGCGGCGGCGGCGCCGGGAGATCCGCGACTTCGTCCGCGACGGCGGGCGCTACCTCGGGTTCTGCCTCGGCGGCTACCTCGCCGGGGCCACACCGGGCTTCGGCCTGCTCCCCGGTGACACCGACCAGTACATCTGCTCCCCGGGGGCCACCGTCCACGATGAGAGCGACACACTGATCACGGTGACCTGGAGAGACCGGCCCCGCACCGTGTACTTCCAGGACGGCCCGCTCTTCGTCCTCGACGAGCACGCCGACGCCTCGGTCCTCGCCACCTACGACAACGGCACCCCCGCCGCCCTCGTTACCCGCTTCGGCCGCGGGCGGGTGGCGGTCACCGGTCCCCACCCGGAGGCCACGACCGACTGGTACACCGATCACGGACTGCCTGTGCACCACACCTTGGACCTGGCCATGGACCTGGTGGAATCGGTGCTGGAGAGATGACCCCACCGCCCGTTCTGCGGCTCGTGGTCGCGGATCCGCAGGCCGATCCGGCGTCTCTGGACGCCCGGGAACGGCGGCGGGCCCTCGCCTTCGCCCGGGCGGCGGACCGCGACCGGTACGTGACCGCGCACCCGGAACCGCGCCGCATCCCCGCCGCCCGGCTCGGCATCGCACCCCGGCAGGTGACGCTCACCCGGGAACCGTGCCCGGTGTGCGGCGCACCCCACGGCCGGCCGGCAGTGGCGGCCGGCACACCCCACTTCTCCCTCGCCCACAGCGGCGACCTCTGCCTGATAGCGCTCGCCGCCACGCCCGTCGGCGTCGACATGGAGCGAGTCCCGCCACGCGATGTCGCGACCGGACTCGCCTCCTGCTTCCACCCTCGGGAGCGGGCCGAACTCACGGCGCTGCCCGAGGACGGACAGCCCCTGGCCGTCACCCGGACGTGGGTGCGCAAGGAGGCGTACCTCAAGGGCCTCGGCACCGGCCTGGCCCGGGAACTGTCCACCGACCACCTCGGCACGGGCGTCACGCCGGCCGAGGGTCCGCCCGGCTGGACGATCGCGGACATCGCCATGGACAGCAGCCGCGGTGCGGCGATCGCGTTCCGCCAAAGGAGCGCCGGGAAACAGCCGCTCGGGTGCGGAGCTATGGTTGTATTTAAGGGGCTGCCATGCGGACGCTGATCATCGAGGACGAGCACGCACTCGCCGAGGCGATCGCCGACGGACTTGCCGCCGAGGGCTTCGTCTCGGATCTGGCACACGACGGCCCGGACGGACTGTGGCGGGCCCTCCACGAACCGTACGACGTCATCGTGCTCGACATCATGCTGCCCGGCCTGTCCGGGTACGAGGTCCTCAAACGCCTGCGGGCGGCCCGAGCCTGGACACCGGTGCTGATAGTCAGCGCGAAGGCCGGGGAGTACGACGAGGCCGACGCCCTCGACCTCGGCGCCGACGACTACCTCAGCAAACCCTTCTCCTACGTCGTGCTCGTCGCCCACCTCAGAGCCCTTCTGCGGCGAGGGGCACCCGCCCGCCCCGCCGTCCTCACCGCCGGAGACCTCACTCTCGACCCCGCGCGCCGCCGCTGCCGCCGGGGGCACCGCGAGATCGACCTGACCACAAGGGAGTTCGCCCTCCTCGAATACCTGCTCAGGCACCCCGACGAGGTGATCAGCAAGACGGACATCCTCACCCACGTGTGGGATGAGTACTTCGACGGCGACACCAACATCGTCGAGGTCTACGTCGGCTACCTCCGCCGCAAGATCGACGCCCCCTTCGGTCGCCGGACCATCGAGACCGTCCGCGGTGCCGGCTACCGGCTGCGCGGCGGTGCGGGGTGACCGATGGCCGCGGGCATCCGGTACTGGTGGGCCCGTCGGTCACTGCGCCTGCGCCTGACCGCGGCCGCGGCCGCGGTCATCGCCGCCGGTCTGGCCGGAGCCGCCGTGCTGCTCGTCGTCTGGCTGCACGCCAGCCTGATCGGCGGACTCGACCAGACCGCTCTGCAACGAGCCCAGGTCGTGGCGGCGGAGGAGGAAAGCGACCAGACCACGGCAGAAGTGCCCACCGCCGGCCACGGGGGAGTCGCCGTACAGGTGATCGCGGGGAAGGGGAAAGTGCTGGCCAGCTCCGCCAACCTGCGTGGCCGGCCGCGCGCTTTCACCTTCCCGGCGAGCCGGGCCGACACCCCGCACGCCCACACCGTCGACGACATTCCCGTAGGGACGGGCGGGACATGGCGCGCTGTCGGCATCCCCGCAGGCACCGCCCGTGACCCGGTGACCGTCTACGTGGCCGTACCCACCGAGAGCGTCGAGCACGGTCTGGCCCAGCTCACCGTCGGCCTGGCCGCCGGAGTTCCGGCGGTCGTCGCCGCCCTCACCGGAGTCGTGTGGCTGTTCACCGGGCGCGCGCTGCGCCCCGTGGACGGCATGCGCGCCCAGACCGCCGAGATCACCGCGTCCGACCTGAGCCGCCGCCTCGACGTACCGCCCGCCGACGACGCGCTCGGCCGGCTGGCCACGACCCTCAACGACCTGCTGGCGCGTCTGGACACATCGACCCGGCGGCAGCGGCGGTTCGTCGCGGACGCGGCCCACGAACTGCGCAACCCCCTGAGCACCCTGCACACGCGCCTGTCCGTCGCAGCCCAGCACCTCGGCCCGGCCGACGGGCAGTCCCTCGCCACCGGACTCCTTCCGCAGACCGAACGGCTCACCCGGCTCGTCGACGACCTGCTCCAGCTCGCGCGGCTCGACGCCCGGCCGCGGCTGCGGGCCTGCCCCGTCGACCTGGATGAGATCGTCTTCACCGAGGTGCGCGAAGCCCGTCGGCGTACGCGGCTCGTCATCGACCAGCATGCCGTCGGCGCGGCACGTGTGGCGGGCGACGAGGACGCCCTCGCCCGTGTCGTACGCAACCTGCTGGACAACGCGCTGCGCCATGCCGACACCCGGATCGACGTCAGTCTCCAGACGCTCGGCGACACCGCGGAACTGATCGTCGCCGACGACGGGCCCGGCATCCCCGAGGCCGATCGTGAGCGCGTCTTCGGGCGCTTCACCCGGCTCGACGACGCCCGTGCCCGGGACACCGGCGGCAGCGGTCTCGGCCTCGCCATCGTCCGCGACACCGTCACGGCTCACCACGGCAGCACCCGCATCGAGGACAACCGGCCCGGCGCCCGGCTGATCGTCCTACTGCCGGCGACGGGACAGGGTCTGTGAAGAAAGAAGAAAGTCCACGGCCGGCCCGCCAGGATCTGCCCCTACCGCGGACTGCCCCACGACCGGGCCGGACAACCGCCTGCCGACTCGTCGTCGGCGGGCGGGCTCTGCTCGCCGCAGCGCGCACCACGAGTGTGCGACGGGCCCGTCAGTGGCGGACGAACGGGTGGTTCAGGTGGGCGGTGGCCAGGAGGTGGCCGCGGTCGCGGGCGTTCCTGCTCACCCTGCCGACATCATCCGGTCCATCTCGACCTTCAGCACTCCGATGGACGTGACAGTCGCCGAGTCGGCCATCGAGACGTTTCTCCCGGCTCACTCGGCGACAGTCGAGCATCTGCAGTCCCTCAGGCCGTACTGGCACGCAGCGAGAGGAACTGGAGCACACCGAAACCGGCGACGGTCACGGCCTGCATGGGGATCCAGACGGCACCCGCGGTCGTCGGCGAGAACCAGGCGAGCATCGCGACGATGCTGAGCACGGCCCACAGCGCATTGGCGTCGATGACCGCCTTCACGGCGAGGGCCGACGGCTGCCTCCGGGTGGCGAGGTAGCCGACCCCCGCGGCGTACAGCACCAGGAAGATGCCAAGTTCGAACAGCAGACCGGATCTGATGCCGAGCAGGTTGCCGACCGGCTTCGAGTCAATCATGTAGACCAGTCCGTTGACGCCGGTGACGATGGCGTCGAGGGCGAGGAAGCGGCGCAACATGGTCTGCGGGTGGTCGGTGCGGGAGAGGGCGCCGAGCAGGGTGGTGGCGGACATGCCGATCAGCCTCCGTCGAGGTCGAAAACGCGGGTCACGGGGGCCGGGGCGCCTGCGCAGTGGGCCGCCGGGCCCCGGTGACTCCAACCTTGGCCGGTTCCGCACGGAAGATCGATTACCGCTGAGGTAATGAGGCAGGTCAGCAGGTCAGGACATGGATGCGGCGGACACCACGCGCATGCCCAGCCCGCGGACTCGGTAGATGCACGTGTCGTCGCCCCACAGCGACGCGTCCGCCGTCACGTAGGGCCCCAGCGCGTCCGTGCCGCTCTCCACGATGTCCATGTCCACCCGGATCAGCCGGTTGGCCGGGGTGATCTGGCCGCGGTACGTCCAGGTTGTCTCGCGGCCGGGCAGCACCGGCTCGAACCGGGGGTGTGGGATGCCGTCCGCCGCGCCGCGTTCGAGCAGGTGGTACTGGAGCAGCTGGCACATGGCCTCGACGCCCAACGACCCCGGTTGCACCGGGTCCTGGAAGAAGTGCGCCCGGAAGAACCACTCGTCCGGGACCACGTCCTTCTCCGACCGCAGCCGCCCGAGCCCCCTGCTGCCCCCGTCCGGCCAGGAGCCGGTGATCCGGTCGAGCATCAGCAGCATCGGGCCCGGCAGCCGCGGTTCCCCGGCGCAGTAACGGGCGGGCCGGGAGGTCAGATCGACGATGCGGTCGCAGGGCTCGTCGAGACGGGCCCGGTCCTCGGCCGACACCGTGAGACCCTGCTGGTGGTCGAAGGCCGACTGCGGGAAGTAGCCGAAGGCCGTGGACAGTTCGAACAGCGGTACGCCGTCGGCCGTGCATCTCACCCGGAACGACTCGATGATCATGTCCCCGCTGTGGGAGACACGGGTCAGTTCGGCATGGGTGCGGACCGTATCCGTCGCCGGAGTGACCTCACCGGTGACCGTCCCCGACCCGTCGAGGTTGCGGAACAGCAGATCCGTGTCGGTGGTCAACGCGCTGCCCACGTACGAGGCCAGCCACCCGCAGGGTTGCAGCGCGATCTCCATCAGGACGGCGAACGGCATCGTGCGGCCGCCGCTCTGCTCGAAGTACCAGGCCCGCGCGGGCACGTCGTACTCCGCGACGACACCGCTGCCTTCCCTCATACCGCCCTGCGGACCGTCCACCGAGACGATCCGGCTCATGAAGTGGTACGGGGGACCGGGCAGCCGCGCGACCTTACGGGTGCCGTCGAAGGGCTCGTACGCGATGCCGAACGCCTCACTCGGTCTGCCCCAGGCGCACGCCAGCAACGAGGCGTAGCCGAAGGGGAGTCCATCGGCCGCCGTCGCCACCGGCTTCTCCTCCCGGTGCCCGGCCAGCCCGCCGAGCAGGGGCAGGGGCACCGGTGTACCGCTGCCCTGCACGGCGGGCGGGCCCGAGCTTCGCCAGTGCGACAGCGGCCAGTCGGGCACCAGCCGCAGCGCCACGTCCTGGCCCAGGAACGCCTTCGTCCCGTCCACCCAGCCCACCACATCGGCGTACAGCGTCGGCACCGGCCCGGCCGAGACACCGCGCACGAACACCTCGTAGACGACCCGCCGGCCGGCCGGAGTCGCCTGCCCTCGGCACATCGCCCTGAAGGGCTGACCGTCGACGGGCTCGAAACGCCAGCCGTCCCGGTCCACGGTGAAACCCATGGCCGTGAGGTAGAACGCCATCGCCTGGAGACCGCCCTGGAGCATCAGGGTGCCCGGCATGCAGGGGTCGTTCTTGAAGTGCCCCGCGAAGAACCAGTCGTCCGGCGACAGAGGGGTCTCGGCCCGCAGGTACCCACGGCCCCACGGCCCTCCGGCCGGGTCGAACGCGGTCACCTCGTGCAGCAGCCGCAGCCTGCCGTCGTCGAGCCCCGGTGAGCGGACGTGGGCCGCCGTCGCCTCCCAGCCGGAGCCGAAGCAGTCCGCCGGCCGTCCCTGCGTCAGGGCCCGCACCCGGTCCGCGTCGAAGCGGGACCGCCCGCAGCGCACGGCGGGCGGGTCGAGCGGCAGGTCGTCGCCGGGCGGCCGCTCGGCGGGATCCCACCGCACACCTCCGCTCCCCGCGAGCTCCTCGGGGGTGAAGAACCCGGCCTGGCCCTCGCGTACGGTGAGCCGGAGTTCGCCGTCCACGTAGCAGTCGTAGTGGAAGAAGGACAGCCGGACGCCGTCGTGCTCCGCGTGGCCGGCGACGTGGATCTCGTAGCGCACGGTGTCGCCCGCTTCCGGCGGGCTGCCGTGGTACGTCACTTCGCAGCCGAGCAGCCGGTAGGCGCGCTCACCCCGGTTGAGGAGGTCGACGCCCAGCCAGCTGAGCAGGAGCAGATCCGCCTGGCCCGCCTCGATCATCAGCCCGGCGGGCATACGTCCGGTGGAGTCCAGGTACCAGCTGTCGGGCAGGACGTCGGTCTCCGTCCAGATCGTCCCGTCGGTGCGCACCGGGCCGGGCGCGGCGAGCGCCGCCGGCACCGCGTCGATGCCGGTGACCCGGTCCGCGAGCAGCATGGGCGGCTCGGGCATCCGGGTCTGCACCGTGTACCCGTCCTGCTCGGCGAACCGGGGGCCGAACAGGGTGGAGATCTCCCGGGAGGCGAGGTGCTCCAGCTGAGCGCGGTCGAACCTCGGCCCCGGCCTCAGGGGTTGTGCGGATGCCGCTCCCGGCGGGGGAGCAGGCAGGGACGCCGGGCGGGCCGCGGGCCGTACGGGGGCCGGCGGCGGCCCGGCCGGCGGACGCGGTGCCGGGGGGACCGGTGGGCCCGGTGGCCCTACGGGTACGGGCACGCCGCTCTTCAGCGCGGTGACGGCGAGTGCGGACATCCGCAGGAACCGCTGATGGGCCTCGGTGTGCCCGGCGAGGATCTCCTGGTGCAGCGCGGCGACCCGCAGGCTCTGCCGGAGGACCGCGGCACGGGCGCCCGCGCCCGCCACGCGCGGCTCGCGTCCGTCCGAGTCCGTCGGCGGGACGTCCGGCAGGTGGCGCCGCGGGTCGGCACCGGGGCGGGTCACGGCGACGCCGGCCGGTGCCTCGGACCGGCCGGCCTCCCGGTCCGGCACCGGCGCCAGCTCGGGGGCCCGGGGCAGGGTCACCAGGGTAGGCTCCAGCGGCGGCAGACACGGCGACGCGGGTACGGGCACGGTGACGGTGGGACCCGGACGCGGGACCTCGGTGGCGGCTTCCGCGAGCTGGGCGAACAGCTCGTCGGCGCGAACCGGCACCCCCGCGACGACGAGTTCGGCCACCGCCAGGCAGGGCTGCCGCAGCCCGGTGTCGCCCGGGGCGTCCAGGGCGACGGCCACATGGTCCCGGTCGCCGAGTACCCGCTTGATCCAGCCGGTGCACAGCCTGCGCGGCCCGTGCTCCACGAAGACCCGCACACCGTCGGCCCACGCCTGCTCGACCGTGGCCGCGAAGTCGATCGTGTTCATCCCCTGCGCGGTGAGCGCCTCGGCGGCCCGCTCGGCCGTCGGCCGGTACGACTGCCCGGTGGCTCCGCTGTAGAACCGCACACCGGGCACGTCGACGGTGGGTTGGTGGTGGGCCTGACGCCATACCTCTCGGATCTCCGCCAACTCCGGTGCGTGGGCGGCCATGTCGTAGTCGAGCTCGATCGCGCGGTCGGCGCCGATCCTGGCCACGACGGCCGCGCACGCGCGGGACTCGCCGCCGATGACGCAGACTCCGGGCGCGTTCACCGCCATCAGATGGACCGCGACCTCGGCGGCGAGCTCGGTACGGACCGTCTCGAGGGGCGCACTGACCAGATAGCTCGACCAGCGGCGGCCCTGGACGCCCAGACGCTCCCAGTGCCGCCGGACAGCCCGGAGTTCACCGGTGAGTTCGGTCGTGAACAGACCGCTGTCCCGGGTGGCGTCGTACAGCCTCGCGGCGTCCGGCCAGGCACCCAGCGCCACCAGGGCGGCCGACTCGCCCGAGGAGTACCCGAGAGCGGCGTCCGGCCGCAGCCCGAGCACCTCCCGGGTGAACACGGTGTGGAATACGGCGAGTTCGGCGGCGGCCCAGATCTGGTCGAGCACTCCGCGCTCCACCCGGGACCGCAGCCGTGCACCGATCGCCCCGTGCCGGGCACGGACGGCCTCCCCGAGCGACGGCAGCGCGAGCATCAACTCGTGGCCCATACCCGGGTACGTGGCCGAGCCGTTGGTGTACACGAACGCGGTCTGCCCCGTGACCGGCCTGTCCCGGTACAGCACATCGGCCGGACGGGTCCCGCCCCCGGCCAGCCAGCGGCGGGCGGCCTCCATACGGGCCGACAGCGCGTCGTCGTCGGCCACGAGTGCCAGCCGGGCCGGTCCGGCGTCGGACTCCGCACCGGCGTCCAGCGCGGCCAGCACCTCCCGGCGGTCGGCCCCGGAAAAGACGTGCAGGCGCGGGGCCGGGCCGCGCAGCCACGGCCGGGTGTCTCCCGCGCGCAGCCGGACACTCGCGGTGGGCCCTTCCATCGGTGTCACCACGGCCTTCGCGGTGTGCGCGACGGTCGCGGTGTCCGCGGAACCGCCCGGGCGCGGCACCGCGCGGTGCTGGAGCGAGAGCGCCGCGACCGCGACGCAGACCAGCCCGTACGCGGCGTGAGCGCGCCCGAAGGCCGAAGCCGGGTCGAACACCGCGTCGGGGCCGTCCCCGATGACCATGTCGGGTGCGCCGGCGCCGCCCTCGTCGAGCAGGGTCTCGTCGAGCAGGGCGACGACGGTGTCGCCGTCCCTGCGCGCGGTGTCCAGGGACTTGAGGACCAGAACGACGGCGGCGTCCCCCGGTTCGTCCTCGCGTCCGAGCTCCCGCAGTGCGGCCCGATGCACCGCCTCGCAGGACAGGTCGGTGGCACCCACGAGCGCGGCGTCGACCTCGCCCGACCGGACGGCCCGGGCCGCGAGTTCCAGCGCCACCAGCCCGGACGCCTCCTCCGCCGAGACCGCGAACCCCGGGCCCGCCAGGTCGAGTTGCGTACTGATGCGGTTCGCCACGAGGTTCGGCATGCTGCCCACCACCCCCTCCGCGGTCATGGGCGGCACGAACGAGTCCCGGGCGAGGCCCGCCGACGCCGCCGTGGTGGGAAGCCCGGCCTGCTCCAGCCAGTGGCGAACCCGCCAGCGGGCGCCCGCCCGGGCCACCTCGGGGTCCACCCCCATGCCCACGACCACCATGGTCCGCTCCCGGGGCAGGGACACCGACCGTACGGCCTCCCGGGCGGCCTCCAGCACCAGAAGTTGATGCCGCACCGTTCGCTGAAGGGTCAGGGGCGGAAAGCACAGATCCCTCAGTTCCACAGCGACCTCTGTGGCGGGGCCACGCCGCTCACCGCCCAGCACCGCCCGCCGGAAGTCCTCGCTAGAGGTCCCGTCGCCGACTCGGGCGCCGAGGGCCACGATCGCCACCGGCGTACGGCCGCCCGGCGATTCCCGCACCCGGGCCGGGGCGGGCACGGCGGCGGCCTGCGGGCGGATCGGCCGCGGTACGGCCGGCACCGGGTCGCCGTCCGGAAGGTCCACCACCAGATGGGCGTTGGTCCCGCCGAACCCGAACGCGCTCACCGCCGCCCGGCGCGGCCCCGACCACGGTTCCGGCGCGGTCAGCACCCGCAACGGCGTGCCCGCCAGCGCCTCCAGCGGCTGTTCCGCGCAGAGCGTCGCCGGACGGATCCCCGCACGCAGCGCGCCGAGCACCTTCAGCAGCCCGGCCACGCCCGCCGAGGCCAGCAGATGCCCGACGTTCGACTTCACCGAACCGATGGGCACGTCGTCACCGGCGCCGAAGACCCGGGCCATGCCGCGCGCCTCCACGGTGTCCCCGACCGGCGTCCCCGTCGCATGGCACTCGACGAGCGACACGGTCTCGGGCGCGACGCCCGCCACCTCGTACGCCAGGCGCATGGCCCGAACCTGGCCTTCCTCCGACGGACTGATCAGTCCGGCGCCTCGCCCGTCGTTGGACAACCCGACACCTCGGATCACGCCGAGCACGGGCAGTCGGGCGGCGCGGGCCTCGGACAGCCGCATCAGGGCGACGAACCCGGCGCCCTCGCCGTGCACCAGCCCGTCCGCGTCCCGGTGGAGGGGCCGGCTGCGTCCCGTGCGGCTCGTCGCGGACAGCCCGCAGAACCCCACGTGCAGATAAAGGGGGTCCGCCCGGCTGACCGCGCCGGCCACCATCAGGTCCGCCGTGCCGTCGTGCAGCCGGTCGCACGCCAGCTTGACCGCATACAGCGACGACGCGCAGGCGGCGTCGAGGGACCACGCGCCCGCGCCCAGCCCGAGGGCCCGGGCCGCGAGTTGGGCGGGCAGCCCGGACGAGTAGCGGTTCCGGGCGTCGGGCCGCTCCCGGCGCTCTCCCGTCAGCAGGGCGTCACGGAGTGGGGGCCGCTGGCCTGACAGCCAGACGTGCTCGGCGAAAGCCGCCCCTGTGGGCGTGGGATAGGAAAGGTTTCCCAGCACCAGCCCCGCGCGCGGCAGAGGGCCGTCGCGACCCGCCTCCGTGAGCGCCTGCCGGACGCCGTACATGACCCAGTGGAAGAGCGGGTCCAGCGACAGGATCCGCTCCGGGGCGATCCGGAAGCCGTCCGGGTCGAAGACGGACTCGAACCCCCGTACGTACCCGCCGACATCGGTCCAGGTGCGGTCGAGGTGGTCGTCCACCGAGCCCATGGCCCAGTGGCGCGGCAGCCGCCACCTGCCCTCCGGGATGGCCGACAGGCTGGTGCGGCCGGAGGCGACGTTGTCCCAGAACGTGTCCGGATCGAGCGCGTCGGGCAGCACACAGCCCCGGCCGACGACGGCGATCGGTTCGAATGGCATGCAGGTCTCACTTCACGGCAGGGCGGGGCTGGTTCGCAGGGGCCGAGGCGCGGGAGGGGTGCCGCTCGGCAGGGGCAGAGGCTCGGGAGGGGGCGAGGCTCGGGAAGGGTCGAGGCTCGGCAGCGGCCGGGGCTCAGGACGGGCTGCGGTTCAGGAGGGGCTGCGGTTCAGGAGGGGCGGCGGACGAGTTCCACGCCCAGCAGTTCCAGCCGGACGGCTCCGTCGGCGTCGATCAGTGCCGCATCGCAGCGCGCCCCCGTGCTGTGAACCTTCCGGCCCCGCAGCACACACCGCGCGGTGCCGTCCACCGGGCCGCGCCGATGCACCCTGCACTCCGCGACGGCCATCGGCAGCGTCGCCGCACCGAGTTCCTCCTGCGCCCAGACCAGGGCGAGTTGGAGCGCGCCGTCCACGGCGGCCGGGTCGAGCGGCCAGTGCTCACCCGGCCATTCCAGGACACGCACGCCCGCGACGATCGCCTCGGCTCCGTGCTCAGAAACACCGTGCAGCGAGCGGACGGAGTGGAACCGGGGGCCGTGGAAGAGGCTCTCCCCGTCGTACAACTCGGTCCGGTCCAGCGGCTTGAGGCCGTCCGGGCTGCCCCACGCGGCCGGATCCGGCTCTTCGGTCCCGGTGTCCAGCACGGCCCGGAAGTGCGCCACCCCGCTCTCCCC
Source organism: Streptomyces sp. NPDC001292 (assembly GCF_042896465.1). Taxonomy (NCBI): domain Bacteria; kingdom Bacillati; phylum Actinomycetota; class Actinomycetes; order Kitasatosporales; family Streptomycetaceae; genus Streptomyces; species Streptomyces sp. NPDC001292. The sequence goes on along the minus strand of NZ_JBIAXG010000051.1, from coordinate 10,858 downwards.
CCGCAGTTCCGCCTCCAGCCCCGACGGCGAACCGGCCGCGCCCCGGCTGCCGTGCACGGTGAGCCGGTGGCCTGTGCCGCCCAGTTCGGGCAGGGCGTACTTCTTGTACACCCGCAGGTCGCGCAGGACGAGGGGGCCGGCACCCGGCAGCCAGGCGGTGGCCGCCCCCGCGAACCAGTTCAGGACCATCGCCACGGGCAGCACGGGAACCCCGCTGATCGCGTGGTCGGCCAGCTGCGGCAGGCTGTCCGCCCGGACCAGCAGCTGCGCCGGACGCGGATCGCCGGCCGGGGACAGGGCCGCCGGATCGTCCCCGGCCACCAGGACGACGCGGGCCTCACCGGCTGCGCCGTCCAGCTCGGCCGTGAAAGCGGCCGCCCCCTGCTCCAGAGGGATCAGCGGAACGCCGGACCGGCCGAAATGCCCGGCCAGAGCGGGCGTGACCATGCCGCCGCGCCACGGGCCCCAGGCGACGCACCGCACCAGGCAGCCGGGGCGGCGTGCCTGCTCGGCGGACGCGACCTGAGCCAGGACCTCGTTGGCCATGGCGTAGTCGCTCTGCCCCGCGTTGCCGAACACGGCGGCCACCGAGGAGAACAGGCAGATCACGTCCAGCGGATCGTCCGCCGTCGCGTCCAGCAGCGCGCGCAGACCGTCCACCTTGGTGGACATCACCAACTCGGCCTGCTCGTCGGTCTTGTCGGCGATCAGCTTGTCGGCCAGCACTCCCGCACCGTGCACGATGCCGGTGACCGGCCCCCACGCGTCACGTACGTCGCACAGGGCGGCGGCGACGGCGTCTTCGTCGCGAACGTCCACCTGGACGTACCGGACGGGGGACCCCGCCGCCTCCAGTGCCGCGAGCGTCGCCCGCACCTCGCGCGCGGCCAGGATCTCCCGGGCCCGCGCCGCGATCCGGGCGGGCGAGGAGTTCGCCCCGTCCTCGGTGGAACGCTCGGCGAGCAACCGGGTGAGAGCCGGTTCGTCGGCGGCCGACGCCAGCCCTTCGGGCTCGGGAACCGGTGCCGTCCTGCCGAGCAGCACGATCCGAGGACGGTGGGTCCTGGCCAGGTCCAGCAGCGCGGCGGCGGTCACCCCGCGGGCACCTCCGGCGGCCACGATCACCGACTCCGGCGTGATCCGCCGGCTGCTGCCGGGCGGCACCGGCTCGGGTACCGCCCGCAGGGTGGTGCGGGTACCGTCCGCGCGGAGACCCACCTCGGGGTCAGGGCCGCCTTCGAGCAGCTCCCGCACGATCGCCTCGGCGACCTCCTCGTCGCTCCGTCCGCCCCGCTCGCAGTCGACGGCCCTGACCGAGGCGCCCGGCCACTCCTTCGCCGCGGTCCTGGTCAGACCGGCGATGCCGCCCAGCCACGCGCGGTCGGGTGCGTGACCGCCGAGCCCGAAGTCGCCTCCGGTGTCCTGCACGGTCACGAACAGCCCGCCCCGTTCGGCCACCTGCGCCGCGACCGTGCGCGCCGCACGGAACACCGAGCGGTGGACCGCCCGCGCATCCTCCGGCGCGGCGCCCCCGGTCAGCCCGCCGAGGTGTACGACACCGCGCGCGTCCTCGGGCACCTCCGCCACGGCGGTGGCGTCCACGCCGTGCTCCGCCAGCTTCCGCGCGACGAGGTCGGTGATCGCGGCGCTCTCGAGGTCCCCGTCCGTCACCACGAGCGGCCCGTCCAGGAGCCCCGCCGTCGCCAGGCCGGGCGCCGGTGACTCCACCGCGCGCGGGACCAGCCTGGTCAGCGCCGTCTCCTGCCCGGAGCCGGTGCGCATGGCGGGGATCTCCGGTGCGGCGGGGATTTCGGGGGCGTCGGGGATCTCCGGGATGGTGGGGGACTCGGTCACGGCCGGGGAGTCCGGCACCGGGGCCCCGGGCGGCCGGCCGGCCGAGGTGAGCACCTCGACGATCTCGCGCAGCGTGCGGAGCTTGCCGAGCTCTCCGACGTCTCCCGTCGCCACGTCGCCCACGCTCCGGCGTACCGCCGAAAGGATCTCGACGCGCTTGATGGAGTCGACTCCCAGATCCGCCTCCAACTCCATGTCCACGTTGAGCATCTCCGCCGGGTAGCCGGTGAGCCGGGCCACCACCGAGAGCAGTAGTTCTTCCAGTTCGGGCGCCGACAGTGGCGCGGCATCGGCGGCCGGTGCCGGGGCGCCCACCGGGACAGCGGCCGGGGCCGGCGGGTCCACCGGGACGGCGACCGGGATGTGGTCCTCGGCGGCGACCGGTGTGGCGGGCGACGGCGCCTCGCCTGACCCGGCGGGTACGAAGGCGGGCACGGTTGCGGGAGCGGCTGCCGCGGCCGGGGCCGGTGTCACGGGTGCCGGGGCCAGCCGGGGTGCCGAAGGACGGGGGAGCGGCAGCGGTGCCGGGGGAGCCGGGGCGTCGAGCACCCGGTCGACGCCGACGCCCTGTACCCCGAGCATCGCGGCCAGGGTGGTCTCGGTCATCCGCAGAAAGGCCATGTGGCTGTCGGTCAGCATGCGTTGACAGGCCGCGTGGGCCTCCGCCGTCTGCCGCTGGACGCTCTCCACCGCGGCGTACCACTCGGCGCCGAGGACGGCCCCGGGCTCGGCACCGTACGCGGACACGGCGTCGTACGCGGGCTCCGGCTCCTGGACGGGCGCCGTCCCGTACACCGGCGGCTCCTGAGTGTGGGCGGGAGCGGGGGTGTACGCGGACACGGGACCCGCCGGGATGTCGGACGCGGGTACGGGACGCGGGTGGGCGTGTTCCGGCCTGCGTTCCAGCGCAGGCGCAGGCGCCGGTGGTTCGGCGGCTTCGGTACGGGGCGGGTAGACCTGACCGTAGTTGGCTCCGCTGATCTTCACGGTCATCCGGGGCGCGCGCTCCTTCACTGAGGTTCCAGGCGAGGCGTACGGCGCCCAGAGGGGATCGAAGTCGAGAGGGACACCGCGTACGGCGAGTTCGCCGAGCGCGGTGTGCAGGGTGCCGACCCCGGACCGGTCCGGCCGGTCCAGGGGGACGGCCGCGTGCTCACGGCCACCGAGGATCTGTCCGACCAGGCCGGTCAGCGCGGTGCCCGCGCCGACCTCGACGAAGGTCCGCACCCCCGCCGCGTACATCGCCTCGATCTGGTCCTGGAAGAGCACCGGTGCGGCCAGGTGGCCGGCGATCCGGCGGCGTACCTCGTCGGGCGACGGCGGGTACGGTGCCGCGTCCGCGTTGCCGTACACCTCGATCCGGGGCTCCGTGAGCGGGACCGTGCGCAGGAACGCGGCGAGCGGCTCACCGGCCGGGGCGACCAGCGGGCTGTGGAAAGCGGTCGACGTGGCCAGCCGGCGCGTGCCGACACCCTCGGCCGCGAACGCCTTCTCGGCGTGCTCGACAGCCTCCGTCGTACCGGAAAGAACCACCTGGCGCGGGGAGTTGTGGTTGGCCGGCCAGATGTCGCCGAAGTCGCCACCGGCCAGCACCGCCGCCACGTGGTCGCGGTCCGCCGCCACGGCCAGCATCGCGCCCGGTACGACGGCCGCGTCCCGCATCAGCTCACCGCGCCTGCGGGCCAGACCGACCAGCGTGTCGGCGTCCAGGACACCCGCGCAGTGCAGCGCCACCAGCTCACCGAAACTGTGGCCCGCCACGCAGTCCGGACGCAGTCCCAGACCCCGCAGTACGTCCAGCAGCGCGAGCGCGTGCACCGCGAGCGCGGGCTGCGCCCACTCGGTGGCGGCCAGAAGCTCCGCGCGGGCCGCGCGCTCCTCGTCGGTGAAGGCAGGCGGCGGGAACACCACCCGGTGCAGGGGCCGCCCGTCGAACCTGGTACCGCCCAGCCGGTCCCACACGGCCTGGGCGGCCGGTGACAGCATCGCGAGGTCGGCGCCCATCCCGACGTACTGGGATCCCTGCCCCGGGAACAGGAAGGCGAGACGGCCGGGCGCGGGGTTCCCGAAGGCGTACCGGACGCCGTTCGGTGTCGCGAACGCGGTGCCGGGCCGCTGCCGGATCAGCGTGAGCGCCCGCGCGTACTTCTCCCGCAGGTCCTCGGTGCCGGTGGCGACGACCGCCAGCCGCACCGGGTCGGTGGGCGAGAACGCGCGGTGGCTCTCCCGGGCGAGCGCGGCCAGCGGACGGCTGCCGTCCGTTTCCGGCGGCACCAGGTCGGACGGCGACGCGCCGCTGAACAGGACGAGTTCGCTCGGCACGGAGCGATGGCGCGCCGGCACCCGGGCCAGGGTATTCGAGGGCACGTACTCCTCCAGTGCGACGTGGAAGTTGCTGCCTCCGAAGCCGAAGCTCGACACCGACGCCCGGCGCGGATGACCGGCGGGCCGCACCCACGGCCGGGTCTCGGTGTTCACGTAGAACGGGCCGTCCGGGGTGGCGGCCGCCGGGACCGGCCGGTCGACCTTGATGGTCGGCGGCAGCACCTTGTGGTGCAGGGCCATGACCGCCTTGAGCAGCCCGGCCGCACCCGCCGCGCACTTGGTGTGCCCGATCTGCGACTTGACCGAGCCGATCGCGCACCACTGCCCGTCCGTACGCCCCGACGCCTCGAACACCTCGCGCAGGGCGGTCAGTTCGGCGGCGTCCCCGGCCTTCGTGCCGGTCCCGTGTGCCTCGACCAGCTCCACGGTCTGCGGACCGTAGCCCGCCTGCTCGTAGGCGCGCCGCAGAGCCCGTGCCTGACCGCCGGGAAGCGGGGCGTAGATCGCCGTACTCCTGCCGTCGGACGAGGTGCCGATGCCGCGGATCACCGCGTGGATCCGGTCGCCGTCCCGCTCCGCGTCGGACAGCCGCTTCAGTGCGTACATCACGACCGCTTCGCCGAGCATGGTGCCGTCCGCCGCGTCCGAGAACGGACGGCAGTCACCGGTGCGGGACAGCGCGGGCGTCTTGGAGAAGCACAGGAACATCCCGATGTCGTTCCCGGTGTCAACCCCTCCGCTGATCACCAGGTCGGCCCGCCCGAGCGCCAGTTCACCGACGGCCGTGGACAGGGCCGCCAGAGAGCTGGCACACGCGGCGTCGGTGGTGTGGTTGGTGCCGTGCAGGTCGAACCGGTTGGCGATCCGGCCCGCCACGACATTGCCGAGCAGGCCCGGGAAGGTCGACTCCTGCCACGGGCTGAAGTGCGCCGAGATGCGGTCGCACACGGCCTGCGCATCGGCCTCGTCGAGACCGCTCTCCCGCAACGCCTTCAGCCACACCGGGCGGTGGGCGCGCCCGTACATGTGCGGGAGCAGCTCCAGGGCGGCCGCGCCCAGGACGACGCCGACCCGGTCCCGGTCCAGCCTCGACAGACCGCCGGCGTCGGTCAGCACTTGGTCGGCGACCAGCAGGGCGAGCAGCTGGGAGCTGTCCGTCGCCGACAGGTTGGCGGGCGGCACGCCGTACGCCAACGGGTCGAAGTCCACCTCCGGCAGGAAGGCGCCCCGGCGGGCGTACGTCTTGTCGGGCGCGGCCGGGTCCGGGTCGTAGTGGTCCGCCACCAGCCAGCGGGAGGCCGGCACTTCGGTGATCAGGTCCCGGCCGCCGGTCACGATCCGCCAGTAGCCGGCCGCGTCGGCCGCGCCGGGCACCAGGGCGCCGACACCGACCACGGCGACGGGCACCTGCCCAGGGGTGGAGGCGGACACGGCATCTCCTCGGGGCCGGACGGCCGCTGCTGACGCCTCCCGGGCGCCGGGGCCGCTCATGCCAGCCCGCACGGGGTGTAGGCGAGCGCCTCGGAGGACAACGGAACTCCGTAGGTGCGCAGTTGATGGGCGCGGGTGAGCACCGCGGCGCCTTCGAGCAGATTGAGCGCGATCTGCACCACGGACCGGTTCGCCGGTTCGGCCAGGAACGTGCCCGCGACCCAGCGGTTGAACGCGCCCATCGCCGGCCCGCACCAGATCTGGTAGTCGGCACGCCGGGCCGCCTCGCCGGTGATAGCCCACCGACTCGAACTGCCCAGGTACCAGCGGAAGACCAGCGCCATACGGTGCTTGGGATCGGCCTCCGCACGCGTGATCTCCGAGGGATCGCGCCGCTCCCAGAACGCGCGCGTGCGCTGCCAGACCTCGTCGAACGAGGCGCGCAGCACGTCCCGTTCGATCGCGGCGCGCACCGCGGGTGGGATCTCCTCCAGCGAACCATGGGCCCGGTAGGCCGCGTGGAGCCTGCCGGCCCGCTGGGCGAACATCGTCCCCCGGGACAGCACTTGCAGCGTGACACCCAGCTCGAACATGTCCGCCGCCGGGGCCATGGCCACATCGGCGACATCCGCCTCGCAGAGCATGGCCTTGGCCTCCTCGGACAGGCCCGCTTCGACGGCCGTCTGGTTCACCGATCCGACGACCACGTAGGACGCGCCGAGCGCGAAGGCGGCGGCCACCGCGTCCGGCGTACCCAGCCCGCCGGCCGCGCCGATCCTGACCGGCCGGGGGTAGCCGAACCGCCTGCACAGCGCGTCGCGCAGCAGGACGATCCTCGGCAGCAGGGCCGACAACGGCCGGTTGTCGGTGTGACCTCCGCTGTCGGCCTCCACGGTGATGTCCTCGGCCACCGGCACCAGGGCCGCCAGACCGGCCTCCTCCGGGGTCAGCCTCCCCTGGGCGACGAGCCGGTCCAGCAGCGTGGCCGGAGCGGGGGAGAGGAACCTCTCGGCCACCTCGGGCCGGGAGACCTTGGCGAGCATCCGCGTGCGCCGGACGATCCCGCCGTCGGCGCCCCGGCGCAGTCCCCGGGCCGAGCACAGCACCACGGCCGGGGTCAGCTCCATGAACGCCGACGCCGAGATCCGGGGCACACCGCAGCGCAGCAGCAACTCGGCGACGCGGAACTCCAGTGCGGGCTCGGCCGGTGAGTGGATGAGGTTCACGCCCCAGTTCGGACGGGACCCCAGCTCCTGGGCCAGCGCGTGCACGGCCCGCTCCACCTCGGCATACGCCAGGCCGCCTGCGCCGAAGAACCCGAGCATCTCCGCCCGGGCCATCGCGGACACCATCCGGGTGGTCGCGATGCCGTTCGCCATCTCGCCCGCCACATAAGGGAAACGGACGCCGTGCGCCTCGCAGAAGGTGCGCCCGCCGAGCCACTCGGGATACAGCGGCGGCAGCGTACCGAGCACCGGGCCGTCGGGTACGGGGCCGGTCGCGAGGCCCAGCTCGCGGCCGCTCGGCCCGCTGATGATGTGTAGGGGCTCCCGGATCCGTCGGGCACGGGCGGCGATCTCCTCGAGGGAGAAGACCGGTGGGGACGCGGCGGGGGCGTCAGAGGCGGAGAGGACGGGCAAGGAGGGGCTCCAGCGGGAGAGGAAGGGGAGGTATGCGGGTCAGGCGTACCGGGCGGACGGGACGGCGGCTGAGGGCGTGGGCGATGGCCCGGCGGGAACCCGGTCCCTCGGGGCCAGGCCGGACCACAGGTAGTCGAGGTCCACCCGTCCGGAGGCCGCCGACGGCCCGAACAGGGCCCGCACCCGGGTGTCGTCGAAGCGGCGTCGGTGGGTCAGGTAGGACGTCAGACCCGGGTAGAAGTCCACCAGCGCTTCCAGCGCCGACGGGTCGTCCGGCTCCGTGGCGACCAGGTCGATCGACAGCTGAACCAGCCGCTCCAGCAGGTTCACGATCGTCGGCACGGGTACGTCGCGGTCATGGACGACGTGGTACGTGTCGACTCCGCCCGAGGGTGTCCGGCCGGCCAGCCGCACCATGACCTCGGCCGCGTGCTCCACCTGCATCAGGTTCAGCCGGCCGTGCGGATGACCCACCAACCGGACGCGGGGACGGCCGCCCGGGTCAGTACCCTCGGGGCCGTCGTGGCCCGGGCTCCCGGGACCGGCGGTGCGTCGCGCGTCGCGCAGGATTCGCTCGATGACCTGAAGCGGATGCGAGGGCAGTTCCGGGTGCGGCGGCAGGTCCGTGACCAGGATGCTCGGCCGCAGTACCGCGACCGGACGGCGGTGCTCCCGCGACCACGCGTGGATCAGCATCTCCGCCTCGTACTTGGAGCGTTCGTAGGCGTTCTCGAAGCCGTACGCGTCGTCCAGTTCGTCCTCGTACGCCACCCCCTCACGCCGACTCCCCGCAACGAAAGCGGTGCTCACGTGGTGGACCACGGGTCTCTCACGTCCGGCGGCGGCCAACTCCAGTACGCGGCGGGTCCCCTCGACGTTGGTTCGGCGCAGTTCGGGAAGCTCTCCCTCGAGGTTGATGCTGCCCGCGCTGTGCCAGATCGCGCCGAGACCGTCGGCCAACTCCTGGAACGCGCGCCTGGACAGTCCCAGTCCGGGTTGCTCCAACTCGGTCTCCACCACCCGCAGCCGGCCGGGGAGTTCGGCGACGAACGGCTCGGGCGCGCCGGTCAGTTCGAAGAACCGGGTGACGCGGTGCAGCGCGTCACCCGACCCCGCGTGGGCCAGGACAGTCACCGACCGGTGCGTGTCGAGCAGACAGCGCAGCAGGCGCAGTCCGAGGAATCCGGTGGCGCCGGTGAGGGCGACGTGCATGACCTTGGCTCCAAGGGCTCCGAACAGGGACAGGACCGCGATCGCGTGCGAGGGCGGCGAAGGCTGGGCCGCCGCGGCGGCCGGGGAGCGGAAGGCACAGAGTGTCAGATTGCGGACGATGACGGCGCCTTCGATCCCACCGGCTCACCTGAACGGATTACGCACGCCACGGTCCGTAGGTGTCCCGGACGGCCCTTCAAAGCCCCGTCGCGGGCCAGGCCACGGGCTGTACGGACGTGACGGGAGCAGTCGGGGGTGAGCGGGCCGCTGGGAGGCCTGTCCTCCCTTCGGGTGATCTCGCGGACGGCGGCGGGGAGGCGGCTTCCGGGGGTTGCGCGGCGCCGCCCGCGGGCGGCGCGGGACGTTGGGCCCGGTGGGGGCAGGAAGAGCGCGTACTCCTGGCGCAGGGGGAGCGTGTTCTCCGTGGGCCCGAGGGTGGGTTGGCCGCTCACCGCGGCCGGATATAAACCGTGTTGATCCAGGCCGAGGTGACGCATTCGGTGCCGCTGCGGATCCGCACTCGTCGGCGGTCCCTCTGATCGGTGGTCCATCCCGCAGTCGGTCGGGATGGTCGAGTGCCCGGCCTCGCCCCGCCTGCCCGTCCCTCGGCACGAATGGAAGTTCCCCGATGTCCCAGTCCGTTGAGTCAGCCCAGTCCGTTCCCTTCCCCAGCCGCCCCACTCACACGGTCGACCGAGCCTTCCTCAGCATGGAACGCCGCCACCCCGACGTCCGCTGGGACGCCGGCGGCGTCGCGTACCTGAGCGGGCCGCCCCCGAGCCTGGCGGACCTCCGCGCGTACGTGGGCTTCCGCCTGAGCGAACTGCCCCTGCTCACGAGCCGGGTGGTGGGCGGCTCACGGCGCCCCCGGTGGCGGCCGGACGCGGACTTCAGCATCGACCGGCACGTCCACGAGGTGGTCGCGGAGGACGCCGAGGGGTGGGACGCCGGCCTGCACACCGCGCTCAACGCGCCGTTCGCGCCCGGCACCTACTGGGGGGTCTGGCTGGTCCACGGCCATGCGCCCGACGAGTACGCCCTGTGCTACCGCTTCCACCACGCCTGCCAGGACGGTTCGGCCGCCGCGATGACGTTCCGGGCCATGCTGGGTGAGGGGGAGCCCTCGGCCCGCCCGGTGCCGGGGAAGGGCCGCCTGGCCGGTCTGCCCAGACGGGTGGGCACGGCCGTCGGGCTGGCCGCGATGTTCATGGCCGGCTCCTTCGCCGTCCGCGGCCACCGTCCGGTCGTCCCCTTCGTCCCCACGGGAGAGCGGCGGCTGTGGCGGGGCCGCGTACCGGCGGATGCTCTGCGCCGGATCGGTTCGGCGCGTGGCGGATCGGCCCACGACGCCCATCTGGCCGCGCTCGCCGGGGCGTTGTCGGCCTGGTCGGCCGAGTCCGGTGTACGGCTGCCTCGGGTGACGGCACTGCTGCCTGTCGACGCGCGCCGCCCGGACGAGGAACAGACCTGGGGCAACCGCTGTTTCGCCCTGCCGCTGGAGCTGCCCGTGCGGACCGCCCCGGAACGCGGCACCCGGCCCCAGAACGGCGACTCGCCCCTGCGGCGGCTGGAGCACGTCATGGCGACGACCCGTAAACTGCGCGGCGAGGCATGGCGGCAGGCGATTCAGGACCTGGTCCGCCACATGCCCGACCGCCCGACCGAGTGGTACCTGCGCAGGATGCTCTCCCCGCGCGTCACCCAGGTCATGGCCACGTCCATGCCGGTCGCCGAGAAGGGCAGCCTGGGGAACACCCAGGTGACAGGCGTCGCGCTGCTCCCCCTGCTCGTGCCCGGGCACCTCTTCGGAGTGGGCCTGTCGTTCTTCGGCAGTTGGGCCGAGGTGGCCTTCGTGTCCGACCGCGCCCTTCCGCTCGGGGAGTTGCTTCCGGAACTGTGGGAGCAGGCCGTGGGTGAGCTGGAGGGGGCCTCCGCGCCGGAGTGAACGGGGGCGCCGCCGGGGTGCCGTATCCAGCGCTCGGGTACGGCCCCCCCGGGCCGAGCCGTCTGTGCCGGACCGCCGCTTGAGCGCCCAGCCCGAGCGGATCACACGGCGTCGGCCGCCGGGGCGGCGCCGGCCACGGCGGGCAGGGCCGGGACGGCGCCGCGTGCGCGACGCCTGCCTGCTCGTCGTTCCCGGCGCAGGGCTCTTTCGGAACGTTCCGCGAGGCGAAGACCTTGCTCGCGGCCAGGCCGGACGGGCCGGCACCGATCACACATGTTCTCCGCATGACTGACCGACCTTCCTGGACCGGGGCGGAACCCGGGCGGGCGGACCTGCCGACACCCCGGTCCTGGCCACGCTAGGAGCGTGTCTCAGTAACCGGCAACCCGCCTGCGGTTCGTGATCATTCATGCAGGATGATGTTGGTATGGGTGGTGGCGATGGGTTGTTC
>NZ_JBIAXG010000050.1:0-60222 GCF_042896465.1 Streptomyces sp. NPDC001292 | reverse complement strand
AACGTGACCAAGCCGGTCGTCGGTTACGTCGCGGGCTTCACCGCGCCGGAGGGCAAGACCATGGGCCACGCGGGTGCCATCGTCTCGGGTTCCTCTGGCACCGCCCAGGCCAAGAAGGAGGCCCTGGAGGCCGCGGGCGTCAAGGTCGGCAAGACCCCGACCGAGACGGCCAAGCTGGCTCGCGCCATCCTCGGCAGCTGAGCACGGCCACCCTCGTCGGCTGAGCTCTGCGAGCCGAGCCGAGCCGGTCCGGTGGGCCCGTCCCCAGATGGGGGCGGGCCCACCGGCGTTTTCCGGGAGCCCACCGGAGTTTTGCGGGAGCCCACCGGGGTTCCGGGAGCCCACCGGCGTTCCGGGAGGCGGACCAACCGGGCTATTCGAGCTCCGGTGCCAGCCGCTCCGGCCCGCCCGCCGCCTCCTTCCTCAGCTCGGCGCGCGGCTTGGGCGCCTGCGGCGCGAGCGGGCCGAGCATGCCTTGCACCGGCACCCCCTGGACCGCGTGCCCGGGGGACACCGGGGGCAGGTAGTGCGTGGGGGCGGTGCGCAGGGTGAGCGTCGTCGCGCCGATGATGGTGGCCGTGAAGGCGATGGCGGACCGGGTCCAGAACCGGGTCCGGCGTTCCCCGGTCGTGCGCACGCCCTCCGGCTCGCCCGCCCCGAGGCGCTCCGTCGAGGCCAGCCGGACCAGCCGCCGGTGCAGCTCCGCCGGTTCGGACAGCTCCGGCAGGCGCGCGGCGAGCGCCTCGCGCGCGTGCATCAGCCGGTTCGCCGCGGCCGGGGTGCTCGCCTCCGTCTCCGCCGCCGTCTCGGGCAGGTCGAGGCCGACACCGTCGTAGAGCACCAGGGTGCGCCGGTACGACGGCGGGAGCAGCATCAGGGCGCGTTGGAGCGCGCGGTCCGCTGGGTCGGACGGTAGGTCGGGGGTGCGGCCCCGCCGGCGGAAGCGGTGCCAGGGGGACAGCGCGCAGTCGTACGCCGTGGCCCGCACCCAGCCCGCCGGGTCCCGGTCGCGGGCCACCTCCGGCCAGCGCTGCCAGGCCAGTTGGAAGGCCTGCTCCACGGACTCGCGCGCCCGCTCGTGCCGGCCGGTGAGCAGATAGGCCTGCCGTACGAGGGCGGGGGCGCAGAACGCGTACAGCGCGTCGAAGGCCTGAGCGGGCGTCAGCGGGTGGTCCGCCTCGTCGATGGCCTGATCCCTCGTCAGCGAGGCGGGCGTGCCGGAGCGTCGGTCCTCCGTGGGAGATGGCAGCGGGTTCGCATGACTGTTCGTCATGACGCGTCCCTCCGTGTGAATAGGCGCATAATCGTATATTGAGTGACACGGCGGAGGTTCGCCTGTTGCGCACGGAAAGCGTGTGTCGTTGGGAGCATGGAGGCCGTGATCCAGACGACCCGCCGACGTCCACCGCTGTCGCGCCTTCGCACCCGCCTGCGGGACCGCTCGCCCGGCCTGGGGGCCGGCTTCCTGGGCGGTGCGGTCGCGGCGGGGCTCGGCCTCGGCTCGTTCGCCGTGCTCGTCATCGCGCTGTGGATCAGCTCGCCGTATCCGGACAGCGGACCCGGCGGCGCGCTGCACGTCGCCGCCGCACTGTGGCTGCTGGCGCACGGCTCCGAACTGGTCCGCACGGAAACCCTCACCGGGGTCCCCGCGCCCGTCGGAGTGACCCCGCTGCTGCTGCTCGCCCTGCCCGCGCTGCTGGTGCACCGGGCGGCCCGGGACGCGTCCGACGGGGGCGACGGAGGCCCGCTGGTCCCCCCGCGCACCGCCTGGGCGGGCGTCGTGCTCGGCTACCTCGCCGTCGGATCCGGTGCCGCCGCCTACGCGGCCGGCGGTGCGCTGCGGCCCTCGTGGGCGTGGGTGGCGGTGGGCGTACCGCTGGTCACCGCGGCGGCCGCGGGCAGTGGCGTGTGGACGGCGTACGGCTGCCCCCGCGCACCCGTGGAGCGGGTGTTGCGCCGACTGCCGGGCGGTGTACGGCGGCTGCTCCTCGGGCCGGGTCCGCGGGCGCGCCTGGGTGCCGCGGCGCGCGCGGCGGGGGCCGGGGCCATGGTGTTCGTCGGCGGCGGGGCGCTGATGCTCGTGGTGTCGCTGGTGACGCACGCCGGGACGGTCCAGGAGGCCTTCCTGGGGCTGACGGAGGGCTGGTCGGGGCGGTTCGCCGTGCTGCTGCTGTGCCTGGCGCTGCTGCCGAACGCGATGCTGTGGGCGGCGGCGTACTCCCTCGGACCCGGCTTCGTGCTCGGCGCCGGTCATGTCGTCGGCCCGCTGTCCTCCGCCCCGGCCCCGCTGCTGCCGCCCTTCCCCCTGCTCGCCGCGGTTCCGGACCCCGGCCCCGGTACCGCGCTGAACTGGGCGACGGCGTCGGTGCCGGTGACGGCGGGGCTGACGATGGGCTGGTTCGTGGCCAGGGCGGCGGTGCGGGAGGAGCGGGGCGGCGGGGACGCACGCGCGGGCGTGCGGGCCTGGTCGTGGCGGCGGACGGTGGCCGGTGCCGGGCTGGCCTGTCTGCTGTGCGCGGCGGTTCTCGGAGCGCTCGCGGCGCTGGCCGGCGGCCCGCTCGGTGGTGCCGCGCTGGCCCGGTTCGGGCCGGTGGGGTGGCAGGTGGGCGCGGCGGCGCTGGTGTGGACCGCGACGGCGGCCGTGCCGACGGCGGCGGCGCTGCGGGCGTGGCGCTGCCGCTCGGTCCGGGTCCCGGTGAGCGGCGCGGCCCGGCCCAAGACCGGCGAAGCCGGGACGGGTACGACCGGCACGGTGCCGCGGCCGTCGGCCGCCGAAGCCATGCGCGCCAGAGTGAGCAGGTGGGGCCTGCTCCTGCGGGCGAAGGCCCCGAAGCCCCGGTCCCCGCAGCCCACGCCGGTGCCCGTTCGCTACGACGACCTCCTCGAGCCGTACGACGTACTGCTCCTCGACCCGCCGGTGCCGGGACCCCTCTCCTGGCACGACGACGGAGCCCGGCAGGCCCGCTGGACCCCGCTGAAGGAGGCGTCGGCGGACACGGAGGCACCGCGGGAGGCCGCGGAGGCGGGGGAGAGCGCGAAGCCGGAAGGAGCCGTGGAGCCGACCGTGCCCGCGAAGCCGGTGGATCCCCCTCCGGCCCCCCGTCACGAGGGCCCCGCGGCTCCGCTCTCCCGGCGGGAACCCGCACAGGAATCCCCGCGGGCACCCCTCACGCCGCGACCGCCCGCACAGGAGTCCGGCGCGGAGGAACCCCCCGAGCCGGACGCCCCGATCAGTCGCTGATCCCCAGTACGCTCCGCAGCTCCGGCGGCAGATGCCGGTCGCAGGACTGCTTGGCCTCGTTGGTGAGGGCGTCGTTCACGCACGAGTAGTAGTCGCGGTAGACCACCTGCGCCGTGAAGTTCACGGCGACCAGGGCGAGCGCCAGGGAGGCGGTGACCAGACCGCTGACCGCGGCCGTCGTCTGCGGGCGGCCCTCGGGCGCCGGGCTGCCGGGGTCGTGCCCGCGCGGCTTGGCGCGCAGCGAGCTGACGCCCCAGTACAGGGCGAGCGCGCCGAGCAGCAGGGCCACGTACGGCCAGCTGAACAGGGCGAAGAAGAAGGCCCACATGCCGCACAGCAGGGCGTACCGCGCGCGGCGCTGGGCGGGGTCGGTGGGGTCCCAGCGCGGACCGGGGACGCCGCTCGGCTTCTGCGGGCCGCCGGGCCGCTGCGGGCGCTCGCCGAAGCCGCTGGAGGAGCGGCCGGGCTGGCGGTCGCTCCACTGACTGCCCCAGGGGGCCCGGCCGCCGCCCTCGCCGGACCCGTCGGATCCGCCCTCGGAGGAGGAGTCACCTCCGGACTGGGGACGGGGCTGCCAGGGGCGGTCGGGGGTGCCCTCCGGGGGCGGTGCGAAGGGGTTGTCGTCCGGGGTGGCGCTGCCGCGTCCGGTGCCGTCCCGCCCGTCCGAGGACGGCCCGTCCGAGGACGCGTCCGGAGGCGAGGACGGGCGCTCCCTCAGCAACACGGCACTGCGCCGCCCTCCCTGCGCCGGCTGCGGAGGGAGCGTGAGGAGTCGCAGGCTGCGGTCCGGCATCAAGTGAGCGTCTTCCCCTTGGTGAGTCACGGCTGATCTGGCACGACCGTTCCGGCACGGACGATCTGGTTCGGAGCGTCCCCCGAAGGCGCTGGGTGCCCACGGTCGGGATCTCTCACCGCGTGAACGCACGGTGCACGCGGTGCGTTCCCGTACCAGCTCCCCCAGACGCTACCTTCCGGCCACGCCCCCGTCCCACGGGGGCCGTCCGATGTGCCGGTATCGTTGCTGACGGTCGGCCGCTTCGTAGGCTTCCCCGTATCCGGGGGCGCGAAGCATTCGTACGACCGTACAAAACAGCTCCCCCGAGAAAGGGCCCCATCGTGGCCGCCAAGCCCGTGGCCAAGCGCCTCGTCGTGCTGGTCTCCGGATCCGGCACCAATCTTCAGGCGCTCCTCGACGCGATCGCCGACACGGGAGTCGAGGCCTACGGCGCCGAGGTCGTCGCCGTGGGCGCCGACCGCGACGGCATCGAGGGACTGGCGCGCGCCGAGCGCGCCGGGGTGCCGACCTTCGTGCGGAAGGTCAAGGACTACGGCACGCGCGAGGAGTGGGACGTGGCGCTGGCCGAGGCCGTCGCCGCCCACGAGCCCGACCTCGTTGTCTCCGCCGGGTTCATGAAGATCGTGGGGAAGGAGTTCCTCGCGCGGTTCGGCGGGCGGTTCGTCAACACGCACCCCGCCCTGCTGCCCAGTTTCCCGGGGGCCCACGGCGTGCGGGACGCCCTCGCGTACGGCGCCAAGGTCACCGGCTGCACCGTCCACTTCGTCGACGACGGCGTCGACACCGGCCCGATCATCGCCCAGGGCGTGGTCCAGGTCCGCGACGAGGACGACGAGAGCGCGCTGCACGAGCGCATCAAGGAAGTCGAGCGAAGGTTGCTCGTCGAGGTCGTGGGGCGGCTCGCCCGCAACGGCTATCGCATTGAGGGACGAAAGGTAGTTATCCAGTGACCGCCGAGAGCAACAAGCGGCCCATCCGGCGCGCGCTCGTCAGCGTCTACGACAAGACCGGCCTGGAGGAGCTCGCGCGCGGGCTGCACGAAGCGGGCGTCGAACTCGTCTCCACCGGCTCCACCGCCGCCCGGATCGCCGCGGCCGGCGTGCCCGTCACCAAGGTCGAGGAGCTCACCGGCTTCCCCGAGTGCCTGGACGGCCGGGTCAAGACCCTGCACCCCAAGGTGCACGCCGGCATCCTCGCCGACCTGCGCCTGGAGGACCACCGGCGGCAGCTGGGCGAGCTGGGTGTCGAGCCCTTCGACCTCGTCGTGGTCAACCTCTACCCGTTCCGCGAGACCGTCGCCTCCGGCGCCTCGCCCGACGAGTGCGTCGAGCAGATCGACATCGGCGGCCCCTCGATGGTCCGCGCCGCCGCCAAGAACCACCCGTCCGTGGCCGTCGTCACCAGCCCGGAGCGCTACGCCGACGTCCTCGCCGCGACGCAGGACGGCGGCTTCGACCTCGCCACCCGCAAGCGCCTGGCCGCCGAGGCCTTCCAGCACACGGCCGCCTACGACGTGGCCGTCGCCTCCTGGTTCGCCTCCTCCTACGCGCCCGTCGACGACTCCGCCTTCCCCGACTTCCTCGGCGCCACCTACGCGCGCAAGAACACCCTGCGCTACGGCGAGAACCCGCACCAGCCCGCCGCCCTCTACACCGGCGGCCCGGTCGGCGGACTCGCCGAGGCCGAGCAGCTGCACGGCAAGGAGATGTCGTACAACAACTACACGGACACGGACGCCGCCCGCCGTGCCGCGTACGACCACGACGAGCCGTGCGTGGCGATCATCAAGCACGCCAACCCGTGCGGCATCGCGGTCGGCGCGGACGTCGCCGAGGCGCACCGCAAGGCGCACGCCTGCGACCCGCTGTCCGCGTTCGGCGGGGTGATCGCGGTCAACCGCCCGGTCAGCAAGGAGATGGCCGAGCAGGTCGCGGAGATCTTCACCGAGGTCATCGTCGCGCCGGGCTACGAGGACGGCGCGCTGGAGGCCCTCACCAAGAAGAAGAACATCCGGGTGCTGAAGGCCCCGAACGGTCCGTGCAGCCGGGTGGAGGCCAAGCACATCGACGGCGGCGTGCTGCTCCAGGCCACCGACCGGCTCCAGGCCGACGGCGACGACCCGGCCCACTGGACCCTCGCCAGCGGCGAGGCGCTGCCGGCCGACGAGCTGGCCGAGCTCGCCTTCGCGTGGCGGGCCTGCCGGGCGGTGAAGTCCAACGCGATCCTGCTGGCCAAGGACGGCGCCTCGGTCGGCGTCGGCATGGGCCAGGTCAACCGCGTCGACTCCTGCAAGCTGGCGGTCGAGCGGGCCGGCGCGGAGCGGGCCCGCGGCTCCTACGCGGCCTCGGACGCGTTCTTCCCGTTCCCCGACGGCCCCGAGATCCTCATCGCCGCCGGCGTCCGCGCGATCGTCCAGCCGGGCGGCTCGATCCGCGACGAGCAGGTCGTCGAGGCCGCGCAGAAGGCGGGCGTGACGATGTACTTCACCGGGACCCGCCACTTCTTCCACTGACCGGCGAACACCCCTGACGGCCGCGGCCTCCGGCCCTCTCGACGAGAGGGCCGGAGGCCGCGCTCACACGGACCTCAGCACGAGGGCAGCGGGTTGGTCTCCGAGGTGATGTCGTTGTCGCTCATCCAGCCCCAGACCCCGTTGTCCGCCTGGGTGTAGACCCAGCGGGTGGGGTGCGGGCCGCCGTGGTTCTGTCCGCCGTCGAACTTGCAGACGAACCAGGACGGGTTGGAGTGCATACGGCCCACGACGGTCCCCGTGTTGGTGCTCTTGTAGACCTTGGCGCCGGTGGCGTTGTTGCAGTACCAGGCGGAGCCGCTCTTCCAGCACGGCGACGCGGCCTGGGCGCTGCCTGCCATACCGAGGGCGAGGGCGGCGCCTGCGGTGACGGTCGCGGCGCCCGCGGCGAGCGCCTTGCGGATGATGGTCATGACTGGGTTCCCCCTTGTTCTTGCCAGAGTTGAGGTCCTGCCACCCCGTCGGGTGGACGGCTCCACCGTGCCCCGCGCACGGCGGCCGCGGTACCTCGGACGTCCCAGGGTCACTTCCCGCCCGGCGGCGTGTACTCCTTGAGGTAGTGCGCGACACGGGCGCCGTAGTCGCGGTACTTCGGGGGAACTCCGCCCGCCGCGTTCACCTTCCGGTACGACGTCCGGTAGGCGGCGGCGATCAGCACCCGCCGGTCGCCGGACAGCCCGGCCTCCAGCCGCGGTTCGATGAAGCACAGATAGCGGCCCATGGCCGGGACGGACACGGCGGGGGAGAAGGGAGGCCGGGGGACCGAGGGCGCCGGCCGTCCGTCGGGCCGTATCCACCAGCGCAGCACCTCGGGGGTCCAACGGGCGATGCCGTACTCGTCCTTGGCCGGGTCCGACAGGCCCGGGTCGAAGTCGCTCTCCACCTTCAGCATGGCTGCGATCAGCGCGGGCGTGACATCCGGCCGCGCGCAGCCGCGGGCGGAGTCGACGATCAGCCGCCGGTAGACGGCGGGGACGCCCCGGTCGGTACGGAGTTCGGCGGCGCCGTAACGGGACGCGGCGGCCGTCGCCGCCGGTGCGGCTGCCTTGGCGTCGGGCGGGCGGTCCGCGCGGGTGCCGACGCCGTGGGCGAGTGCGGCGACGGTGGCCGCGGCGAGCGCCGCGCCCAGGACGACCGTGCGGCGCCGGCGGCGGGCCCCGGGAATCCGGGGGGCCCTCCGGAACCGGGGTGGGGCCGTCCCGGCCGCGGCCGCGACCCGGCGCAGCAGGGCCTGGGTGCCGATGCGGTCCTCGTGCGTACGGGCCAGGCAGCCGCCGACGATCTCCCGCCAGACGTCCGGGAGTTCGGGGGACAGGCGCAGTTCCTGCGAACCGCCGGCGTAGGCGGCGGCCGCGTCCCGGCGGAGTGTCGGGATGGCGCCGGGCAGCGGGAAGGCGCCGGTGAGGACCAGATGGGCGAGGACCCCGAAGGCCCATACGTCGGCGGATGGCCGGATGCGGCGCCCGCGTTCGCCGATCTCGGACCACAGCAGTTCGGGCGGGGTGTAGTCGGGGGTGCAGAAGGCCGGGGTGTAGGCGTGGGTGCCCTCCAGCTCGGCGGCCATGTTGAAGTCGGCCAGGCGCACCGAACCGTCCGGCATCAGCAGTACGTTGGCCGGTTTCAGGTCCCCGTGCACCCAGCCCGCCCCGTGCAACTGGGCGAGCCCCTCGCAGATCTGCGCGAGCAGTACGGGCCCCTCGGCGGGCCGGGGCCCGGCGTCGAGCAGGGCGGCCAGTGAGCCCTGGGCCTTCTCCAGGACGAGCACGGTGGCGCCGTCCAGGTCGGGGCGGGCGGGGTCGTCGACGGTGAGGGTCTCGTACATCCGGATCAGCCGCGGGCGGCGCAGCCTGCGGTGCAACGCGACCTCGCGCTCGACGAGTTCGCGCAGATGGGTCAGCTGGCGCGGGGTGCCGGTGCCGGTGGGCAGGAACTTCAGGGCGGCCGTGCGCGGCAGCGTCCCGTCGCCGCCGGTGCGGTGCCCCTCGTACACGCTGCCGAAGGCGCCCGTGGCGATGGGCCTGCGCACCTCCCAGACGCCGACCCGGTAACCGCGGGGCACCTCCACGGCGTACGGCTCGTTCACCGGGACGCCCGGCTCGGCCGGCCCGCGAGGACGGACAGGTCGTCCTCCCGCACCAGGTCGAAGCGCAGGGCCAGGGAGACCAGCGACTCCTTCTTCCCGTTGAGGCGGGGGCCGGTCTCGGCGGTGTCCGGGCCGGGCTTCAGCCGCAGCTTCACGGCCAGGTAGTCGATGTTCCACTGCACCGAGGTGCGCGACGCGGCCGGCCAGGCCGGGCGCAACCGCTCGACCACCTGGTCGACGGTCGGCGGCGCGGCGTGCGGATCACCGCGCAGCCGGGGCTCGCACAGGGCGGCGAGCACCGCGAAGTAGCGCTTGCTGCGGTCCACGGAGAAGGCGGGCGCGGTGGGTTCGCCGTCGGTTCCGCCCGTGCCGCTCAGATAGTCGTGCCGTGGCGCCCACACCTCGATGGGCAGCAGGTCCCCGGCCGCGGGCAGCACGATCCGGGAGAACTCGAAGGGAACCGGCGCGTCCAGCCGCCCCGGTGCGACCTTGATGTGCTCGCCCGCGCCCTCCGGGTTCTCCACGACGTACGTGTGGCGGCCGGAGAGGTTGCTCAGTATCCAGAACGCCCCGTGCGCGATGATCTCACCGGCGCGGCGGGACACCCCGTCGTGCGCGATCACCAGGTCGTTGTCCGGGGCGGAGCGCCCGAAGGCGAGGCGCTCGCAGGGCGCGAGCCGGAACTGGGTGCTGCGTCGCTCGTCCCCCGTGGTCGGCGGAGGTACCACGATGATGCTGTACAAGGTGCGTCTCCCCGTGCCTGACGGCTACGGAACCCAGACTAGGGCGACGCACCAGGGCCGTGTCCCACTTTGTGTGGTTCCGACACGACCCTCGGAGCAAATGGCGCGAACTGTTCAGTAGCTGGGGCGGTTGAACCAGGCGCCGCCGGCCTTGTTGGCGCAGAAGACGATGATCAGAATGCCCATGGCGAGGCTGAGCAGCGCCAGGACGTTGGCGCCCACCAGGCTCAGCAGGCTGAACAGGATGACGAACGAGCTGTACACGATCGCGGAGACGCGCACGCCGCCGCGCCCGGTGGGGACCTTCACGGCGGTGAAGATCGCCCAGAACGCGAACGCCAGCACGAGGACGCCCAGGACGATCATGACGCCCGCCCCGACGCTCGCCGCCTTGTCCGCGTCCGCCGCGGAGATGCTGCTGTCGGCCGAGACCGCTTCCTCGATCTTGTCGGCGAACCACTTGCTCGCCACCATCATCAGCACGCCGCCCAGCGCCTGGAGACCACCGAGCACGAACAGCATCACGCGGGCCGCCTTCACCGTGCCCGGCATCGTCTGCGGCACCGGCGCGCCGTACGGCTGCTGCACGGGCGGGGCCTGCGGATAGCCGTAGCCGGGAGCCTGGCCCTGCGGGTAGCCGAAGCCGGGCTGCTGGGGCGGCTGCTGCGGCGCGCCGTAGGGGTTGTTCGAGTCGCCGTAACTCATGGCGGTTGCTTCCTCCGTCGATCAGGTGCGGGGACGCGCGGCACCGTACGGAGGAGAGTTCACAGAAGTGCGGTCCGTCCCCCCCGAAGAGCTGCCCGCGGCACTGTGCTCATCATGGTTCTTTACCGGCGACTTACT
This sequence comes from Streptomyces sp. NPDC001292, assembly GCF_042896465.1. Taxonomy (NCBI): domain Bacteria; kingdom Bacillati; phylum Actinomycetota; class Actinomycetes; order Kitasatosporales; family Streptomycetaceae; genus Streptomyces; species Streptomyces sp. NPDC001292. The sequence goes on along the minus strand of NZ_JBIAXG010000050.1, from coordinate 49,986 downwards.
TGTCCAGCCGCATTCCGCATGTGTTGTGCAAGTGCAACATCACCGGTCAAGACGGTCATGGGCGCCGGGCGCGGGGGAAGCGGGCGGGACCTCCCGGATTGGAACCGTGAGGCGGTCATCCGCGAGGATAAGGACATGACCGCCCAGATTCTCGATGGCAAGGCCACCGCAGCCGAGATCAAATCCGATCTGACCGCCCGCGTGGCGGCGCTGAAGGAGAGGGGCGTCACGCCCGGCCTCGGCACGATCCTGGTCGGGGACGACCCCGGCAGCCGCAAGTACGTCGCCGGCAAGCACCGCGACTGTGCCCAGGTCGGCATCGCCTCCATCCAGCGGGAACTGCCGGCCACGGCGACCCAGGACGAGATCGAGGCGGTCGTCCGGGAGCTGAACGAGGACCCCTCCTGCACCGGCTACATCGTCCAGCTGCCCCTGCCCGAGGGCATCGACGAGAACCGGGTCCTGGAGCTGATGGACCCCGACAAGGACGCGGACGGCCTGCACCCGATGAACCTCGGCCGGCTCGTCCTCAACGAGCCCGCCCCGCTGCCCTGCACCCCCAACGGCGTGCTGACGCTGCTGCGCCGCCACGGCGTGGAGATCAAGGGCTCGGAGGTCGTGGTCGTCGGCCGCGGTGTGACCATCGGCCGGCCGATGCCGCTGCTGCTGACCCGGCGCAGCGAGAACGCCACGGTGACCCAGTGCCACACCGGCACCCGCGACCTGTCCGCGCACCTGCGCCGCGCGGACATCATCGTCGCCGCGGCCGGCTCCCCGCACCTGATCCGCGCCGAGGACGTCAAGCCCGGTGCGGCCGTCCTCGACGTGGGTGTCTCCCGCAACGCGGAGGGCAAGATCGTCGGCGACGTCCACCCCGACGTGGCCCAGGTGGCCGGCTGGCTGTCCCCGAACCCCGGCGGAGTCGGCCCGATGACCCGGGCCCAGCTGCTGGTGAACGTGGTCGAGGCGGCGGAGCGCAGTGTCGGCTGAGGCGGAGGGCACCGGGCGGGAGCCGTCTCCCGAGGAGCCCGGGACAGAGGTACGGGACCCGATCGGCGTGCTGGACGCCGAGGGCGGGCCGCGCCGGGGCACACGCCGCTTTCCGATGTTCACGCGGGACACCGCGCGGCCCGAGGGCGGCGGCCGGGCCGCGCCCGGCGACGCCCCGGCGCCCGCCCGGCAGTGGCCGCTGCTGGCCGTGCTGGGCACGGTGGGGCTCGGGCTGCTGGTGACCGCCTTCGACGCCTTCCGGGTCGGTCTGCTGCTGATCGGCCTCGCGCTGCTCGGCGGAGCCGGGCTGCGCTGGTTCCTGCCCCGGGTCGGCATGCTCGCGGTCCGCTCCCGCTTCACGGACATCGTCACCTACGGCCTGATGGGCTGCGCCATCGTCCTGCTGGCGCTGATGGTCCAGCCGAAGCCGTGGCTGGAGATTCCGTTCCTGGACGACGCGCTGCACTTCACGGTCCGCAACGGCTAGCCGTACGGCGCCGCGCCCGCGGTGGCGGCCCATCCTCTCCCCCGAGTCAGGACGGGCCGCCGCCGGGACCAACCCTCCTGCACCGTGAACGGGCTGTTCAACGCCTGTCCGTGCGCTGTGGCACGGAAGTGACCGTTCCGCTACGGTGTCCGCGCTCTGCCACAGGACTCCGGACCCGGCCGCGCCGGCGGCGGTGCCGTCACCTCCGGGTGGGCCGGGGACCTCTGCGGCGCACGAGGTCACGCCGGGATCCGGGATGTGCCGATGTGTCGACAGGGCCCGCCGCGCGGGTGAGGCTTTCCGCCGGCCGGGCTAGCGTGGGCAGTCGGCGCACCGGCGCGCGCTTCGGTTCGAATGCTCCCGTGCGCCCCTGAAGCGGGACCTGAGATCCTGACGGGGCGCACTCCTGTGGGTAGCGAGAACAGGGACTCCGCACAGGGCGTCACGCGCGGGGGAACAACCAGCACGTACCGGGGGGAAGGGGAAGCGATGCCTCGTTGGAAGGCCTTGCCCGATGAACTCGATCCGCAGATCAGGGAGTTCGCGAGCCAGTTGCGGCGGCTCGTGGACCGCGGCGGCCTGAGCATCGCCGCGCTCGCCGATCGCACGGGCTACAGCAAGACGTCCTGGGAGCGTTATCTCAACGGACGGCTCCTGGCGCCCAAGGGCGCGGTCGTGGCACTCGCCGAGGTCACCGGCACCAATCCGGTCCACCTCACCACCATGTGGGAGCTGGCCGAACGGGCCTGGAGCCGTGCGGAGATGCGTCACGACCGGACCATGGAGGCCATCCGGATAGCCCAGGCGCGCGCCGCGCTCGGGGAGTTCGGCGCGGTGGCGCCCGGCGCCGAGGCGGGCGGAGGCAGGACGGCCCGCAAGAACGGCACCGCCACGGCGGCCCCGGGGAGCGCGGGCCCGGCGGGCGGGTCCCCCGCGGTGCCGGTGCAGCCGACGGCGTCCGACGCCGACGCCCGTGAGGGCACGGCGAGCAAGGCGTCGCCGGCCTCGGAGGGCGCCGCGGCGACGACTCCCCTCCCGGCCGCCGCACCCGGTGCCGGTCCGGACCTCGACTCCGCCTCCGGCGCCCGCGCCGACTCCGCCACCGGAGCCACCGGATCCGGTTCCGGTTCCGAGACGTCGACCGGCGGCAACTCCTGGGGGCTGGCCGGTTACCGGGGACCGTCCCGGGCGGGCGGACGCGCCCCCGGCGCCCAGGCGTCCGCGGTCGGCGGCGCCGGGCCGACTCCCGCCCCCCCGAGCCCGCACTCCGCGGCTTCCCCCGGGCCGTACGCCCAGGACACGCCCGACCGCCCGTACACCGCGGGCTCCCCGAGCCCGCACGGCGAGCCTTTGCGGTCTCCCCGCCCCGCCTCCGGCGGCGGCGCGCGCAAGCGGCAGGTGATGATGTTCCTCGCGGGTGCGGCCAGCGCCCTGGCCGTGATCGGCGCCGCCTTCGTGCTCACCGGCGACGGGGACGACAAGAAGGCCGCGGATGCGACCAAGCCGCCTTCTCCCCCCGCGGACGTCAGCCTGCCGCCCGGTGTCAAGTGCGTCGCGGACGGCTGCACCGGCAAGGACGCCGAGGCCATGGGGTGCAGCGGCAACCTGGTGAGCACGGCCGAGAGCGTCACCGTCGGCACGACCCTGGTCGAGGTCCGCTACAGCAAGACCTGCGGTGCCGCCTGGGCCCGTATCACCCAGGCCGTCCAGGGCGACGAGGTCCGGGTCACGGTCGGCGCGCGCACGGAGAGCGGCACCCTCACGTCGGCCGGCGAGACGATCGCGTACACGCCCATGGTCGCGGTGCGGGACGCGCCGCAGGCGAAGGCGTGTGCGACGCTGGCGTCGGGCCGGACGGGGTGCACCGGTTAGGGATACGGGGTGCGCCTCGGGGAGAGCGGGCACCGGTGAGGGGCCGTCCGGATGACAAGTGGCGCGGGACAGGTGTGGCGGCCGCCGAACCGGGCACGCGGACAGTACCCCCACGGGAGTCCGGTCTTCCGGCAACCCCCATACGGCGGCCGTCCTCGTCCCACCTCTCCCGGACGGGCGGCCGCCTCTCCCACGTCACCGGGCCGTTCTGTGGGCCGGGCCACAGGGGCCCGGCCCACCGGGATCCCGGAGAGGCGATAGCCTGACGGCTGGATCTCTCTTGACGCCAAGAGATCGATCATCCGTTGCGTGATCGGTCATCGCGGCGCCGCCGGTCAGTCGGCCGGCGGCGGGATCCCGCACCCCGGGGCAGGGACGCCCCACCGCCAGCTGTCATACGGAGAACGCCATGACCCGCACTCCCGTGAACGTCACCGTCACCGGCGCGGCCGGCCAGATCGGTTACGCCCTGCTCTTCCGCATCGCCTCCGGCCAGCTGCTCGGCGCGGACGTGCCGGTCAAACTGCGCCTCCTGGAGATCACGCCGGCGCTGAAGGCCGCCGAGGGCACGGCCATGGAGCTCGACGACTGCGCGTTCCCGCTCCTTCAGGGCATCGACATTAGCGACGACCCGAACGTCGCCTTCGACGGTGCCAACGTCGCCCTCCTCGTCGGCGCCCGCCCGCGCACCAAGGGCATGGAGCGCGGTGACCTCCTCGAGGCCAACGGCGGCATCTTCAAGCCGCAGGGCAAGGCCATCAACGACCACGCCGCGGACGACGTCAAGGTCCTGGTCGTCGGCAACCCCGCGAACACCAACGCGCTGATCGCCCAGGCCGCCGCGCCGGACGTGCCCGCCGAGCGCTTCACCGCGATGACCCGTCTGGACCACAACCGCGCGCTGACCCAGCTCGCCAAGAAGACGGGCTCGACGGTCGCCGACATCAAGCGCCTGACCATCTGGGGCAACCACTCCGCGACCCAGTACCCGGACATCTTCCACGCCACGGTCGCCGGCAAGAACGCCGCCGAGGTCGTGAACGACGAGAAGTGGCTGGCCGAGGACTTCATCCCGACCGTCGCCAAGCGCGGCGCGGCCATCATCGAGGCTCGCGGCGCCTCGTCGGCCGCCTCCGCCGCCAACGCCGCCATCGGCCACGTCCACACCTGGGTCAACGGCACGGCCGACGGCGACTGGGTCTCCATGGGCATCCCGTCGGACGGCTCCTACGGCGTCCCCGAGGGCCTGATCTCCTCCTTCCCGGTCACCTGCAAGGACGGCTCGTACGAGATCGTCCAGGGCCTGGAGATCAACGAGTTCTCCCGCGCCCGTATCGACGCCTCCGTCAAGGAGCTCGAGGAGGAGCGCGAGGCGGTCCGCTCCCTCGGCCTCATCTGAGCCACCGCGCCTGTCCGCAAGGCCCCGTTCCGGTTCCGGCCGGAGCGGGGCCTTGCGTTTGCGCCCACACGTACCGGCGCCGCCGATGATCGGTACCGAAGGAGGCGGTCGCCGGATGTGGCTCGTGTCACCGTGGTGTCCTCTGGCCGTCTACCTGCTGCCCGGCCTGCTGCTGGTGACGGGCGTGGCCGTCCGCGGCGACGACCCGCGCGAGCCGGCGGGATGGACATCGTCAACTACCGTGATTCCACGGGCCGTCACCGGCTCCAGGTGTACGAGGTGCGGGAGTCCTCCCCGGACGAGTCGTTCGACCTGCACCTGTCCGCGGACGTGCCCAAGCCCCCGGGCTTCCGGACGCTGTCCCTGGTGAACCTGGACAGCGGCGACTTCACCGGCTCCCGGCTGGAGTACCTGGCCGACTCCCTCAGGGGCGAACCGGACATCGGCACCTGGCACGTCGTGGACGAGCGCTTCCAGGCCTCCGGCGGCAGGCTGTACGCGCTCGCCTCCTACGGCCCCGAATCCCTCAGCACGGCGCTGAGCTGGTTCTGCCCGTCCTCCGCCACCTGCGGAGACTGATCCGCCGCCGCTCCCACCGCCCCGATACCGTCCCTTTCATTCGGCAATGTCCGCAAGTTCCGTGACTCGGAACACTTTCGGTCACCGGTCGGGCATGGACGTCACGGAAGGGGGCAGGTGCCCGCTCACTCTCCCTGGGGAGGACACGAAGTGACACAGGGCTACTGAGCGGCAGCGGAAGGCAGTACCGATCATGGCGGACAGTACGGGACACGGTGCGCGCGGCACCATCCACGCGGGCGGGGAGTGGCGCGAGGCGATCGGCGGCGCCACACGCGAGATCCTCGACCCCGCGGACGCGGCGCCGTTCGCCGTGGTCGCGGAGGGCGACGAGAAGGACGCGGACGTGGCCGTCGAGGCCGCCCGCCGCGCCTTCGACGGCGGCGAGGGCGCCTGGCCGCGCACACCGGTCGCCGAGCGCGCCGCCCTGCTGCGCCGGGTGGCCGACCTCCTGGTGCGCGACCGGGAGGAACTCGGCCTGCTGGAGAGCCGGGACACCGGCAAGACCGTGGAGGAGGGCCGCGTCGACGTCGACTGCGTCGCCGACGCCTTCCGCTACTTCGCCGACCTCGTCGCCGCGGAAGCCCCCGGCCGGGTCGTGGACGCGGGCTCGCCCGACGTGCACAGCGTCGTCGTGCACGAGCCGGTCGGCGTCTGCGCGCTGATCACGCCCTGGAACTACCCGCTGCTCCAGGCCAGCTGGAAGATCGCCCCGGCGCTCGCCGCCGGAAACACCTTCGTGATCAAGCCGAGCGAGATCACCCCGCTGACCACCGTCGCGCTGATCGAACTGCTCGTCGAGGCGGGTCTGCCCGCGGGCGTGGCCAACATCGTCACCGGCCCCGGCCGCACCGTCGGCGCCCGGCTCGCCGAACACCCCGACGTCGGCCTCGTCTCCTTCACCGGCGGCCTGGTCAGCGGCGCCAAGGTGGCCCGGGCCGCCGCCGACACGGTCAAGAAGGTCGCCCTCGAACTCGGCGGCAAGAACCCCAACATCGTCTTCGCCGACGCCTGCGCGACCGACGAGGGCTTCGACATCGCCGTCGACCAGGCCCTCAACGCGGCCTTCCTGCACAGCGGCCAGGTCTGCTCCGCGGGCGCCCGGCTCATCGTCGAGGAATCCGTCCGGGACCGCTTCGTCACCGAACTGGCCCGTCGCGCCCAGAAGATCCGCCTGGGCCGCGGCACCGCGCCCGGCGTCGAGTGCGGTCCGCTCGTCTCCGAGCAGCAGCGCGCCAGGATCGAGGCGTACGTCGCCTCCGCGCTCGCCGAGGGCGCGGTACCGCGCTGCGGCGGCAAGCGGCCCGAGCCCGCCGAAACCCGGCCCGCCACCGGCTACTTCTACGAGCCGACCGTCCTCGACCACTGCACCCGCCAGATGAAGGCCGTCCGGGAGGAAGTCTTCGGTCCCGTCCTCACCGTCGAGACCTTCCGCACCGAGCAGGAGGCGGTCGCGCTCGCCAACGACACCGAGTACGGCCTGGCGGGCGCCGTGTGGACCACCGACGCGGGCCGCGCCCGGCGCGTGGCCGGCCGGCTGCGCCACGGCACCGTCTGGATCAACGACTTCCACCCCTACCTCCCGCAGGCGGAGTGGGGCGGCTTCGGCAAGAGCGGTGTCGGCCGCGAACTCGGCCCCGCGGGGCTCGCCGAGTACCGCGAGACCAAGCACGTCTACCAGAACCTCGCCCCCAGGCCGGTGCGCTGGTTCGCGGGCTGAGCCCGCGGGCCGCGAGCGCGCGCCCCGCCGCGGCCGTACCCGGCACCACCGCAGACCCCGAAGTCCCCGGACCTCCTGACCCCCCACTGGAGCACTCCCGATGCCCGACAACACCCATGAGTTCGACTACGTCGTCATAGGCGGCGGCACGGCCGGTTCCGTCGTCGCCTCCCGCCTCACCGAGAATCCGGACGTCACCGTCGCCGTCATCGAGGGCGGCCCCAGCGACGTCGGCCGCGAGGACGTGCTGACCCTGCGCCGCTGGATGGGCCTGCTCGGCGGCGAACTGGACTACGACTACCCGACCACCGAGCAGCCGCGCGGCAACTCCCACATCCGGCACAGCCGCGCCCGCGTCCTCGGAGGCTGCTCCTCGCACAACACGCTCATCGCGTTCAAGCCGCTGCCCTCCGACTGGGACGAGTGGGAGGCGGCCGGCGCCAAGGGCTGGGGCGCGGTCCCGATGGAGGCCTACTACGCGCGCCTCAAGAACAACATCGTGGCCGTCGACGAGAAGGACCGCAACGCCATCGCCCGCGACTTCGTCGACGCCGCGCAGGCCGCGCTCGCGGTGCCGCGCGTCGAGGGCTTCAACAAGAAGCCGTTCCACGAGGGCGTCGGCTTCTTCGACCTCGCCTACCACCCGGAGGACAACAAGCGCTCCAGCGCGTCCGTGGCGTATCTGCACCCGGTGATGGACGAGCGCGCCAACCTGACGATCCTGCTGGAGACCTGGGCGTACGAACTCCAGCTGAACGGCACCCGCGCCGAGGGCGTCCACGTGCGCACCAAGGACGGCGCCGAACTGCTCGTACGGGCCCGCCGCGAGGTCGTGCTCTGCGCGGGCGCCGTCGACTCGCCCCGGCTGCTGCTGCACTCCGGCATCGGCCCGAAGGCGGACCTGGAGAAGCTCGGCATCCCCGTCGTGCACGACCTGCCGGGGGTCGGCGAGAACCTGCTCGACCACCCCGAGTCGGTGATCGTGTGGGAGACGAACGGCCCCATCCCGGAGAACTCCGCGATGGACTCCGACGCCGGCCTGTTCGTGCGCCGCGACCCCGAGAACGCGGGCCCCGACCTGATGTTCCACTTCTACCAGATCCCGTTCACGGACAACCCGGAGCGCCTGGGCTACGAACGTCCGCCGTACGGCGTGTCGATGACCCCGAACATCCCCAAGCCGAGGAGCAGGGGCCGGCTGTACCTCACCAGCGCCGACCCGTCCGTCAAGCCGGCCCTGGACTTCCGCTACTTCACCGACGAGGACGACTACGACGCCCGCACCCTCGTCGACGGCATCCGCATCGCCCGCCGGATCGCGCAGACCGAACCGCTGGTCGGCTGGCTGAAGCGGGAGGTGTGCCCCGGCCCGGAGATCCTCGGCGACGCGGAGCTGAGCGAGTACGCGCGCAAGGTCGCGCACACCGTCTACCACCCGGCCGGCACCTGCCGGGTGGGCGCCGCCGATGACGAACTCGCGGTCGTCGACCCCGAGTTGCGCATCCGCGGGCTGGACGGAATCCGCATCGCGGACGCCTCCGTCTTCCCGGCCATGCCCGCCGTGAACCCCATGATCGGTGTGCTCATGGTCGGGGAGAAGGCCGTCGACCTGCTCGGAGGTGAGCGCTGATGGCTCTCGCCGTCCCCACCCGCAAACCTCCCACCGGCTGCTCCGAGGCCACCCCCGTCTTCTCGGTGGACGGCCTGTGGAAGGTCTTCGGCCCCCGCGCCGACCGGGTCCCCGCGGACCGGGAGCTCGGCGCGCTCGGCCCCGCCGAACTGCGCGAGCGCACCGGCTGCACGGCCGCGGTCCGCGACGTCTCCTTCGACGTGCGCAAGGGCGAGGTCTTCGTCGTCATGGGCCTGTCCGGTTCCGGCAAGTCCACGCTGGTGCGCTGCCTGACCCGGCTGATCGAGCCCACCGCGGGCACCATCGCCATCGACGGTGAGGACGTGCGCGCCATGGACGGGGCCAGGCTGCGAGCACTGCGCAGGCACCGCGCCGCGATGGTTTTCCAGCACTTCGGCCTGCTGCCGCACCGCACGGTCCTCGACAACGTGGCCTACGGCCTCCAGATCCAGGGAGTCGCCAGGTCCGAGCGGCGCGAGCGCGCCGCCGAGATGGTCGCCAAGGTCGGCCTGAACGGCCTGGAGGAGCGCCGCCCGGCCCAGCTGTCCGGCGGTCAGCGCCAGCGGGTCGGCCTGGCCCGCGCCCTCGCGGTGGACCCCGAAGTGCTGCTGTTCGACGAGCCGTTCAGCGCGCTCGACCCGCTCATCCGGCGGGACATGCAGGAGGAGGTCGTCCGCCTGCACCGGGAGGAGGGCCGGACGATGGTCTTCATCACCCACGACCTCCAGGAGGCACTCCGGCTCGGCGACCGCATCGCCCTGATGCGCGGCGGCCGCATCGTCCAGCTGGGCACCCCCGAGGAGATCGTGGGCTCCCCGGCCGACGACTACGTCCGCGAGTTCGTCCGGGACGTCCCGCGCGAGCAGGTCCTGACGGTCCGCGGGGCCATGCGCCCGGCCTCCGCCGACGAGGCCGGCAGCGGCCCGGCGGTCCCCCCGGAGGCGACGGTCGCGCAGGCCATCGAGGCGGTGGCCCGGGCGGGAGCACCGGCACGCGTGGTCGACGAAGGCCGCTGCGTCGGCGTCGTCGACTCGGACGCGCTGCTGTCCGTGGTGGCCGGGACCGACGCCACGAGGGCACCGGGCGGGCGAGGGGAAGCGGTCCCGCGGGACGCCGGCGCCAGCCCGGAGGCCGTCTGATGGCCACGATCGGCGCACCGGCCCTCCGCGCCGGCCTGCCCGGCGTGCTCAAACGCCCCGCCGGCCACAAGCTCCTGGTCCTCGCGGTCCTGGCGGCCGTCCTCGTCCCGCTGGCCCACAGCCGCTGGGCGAGCGGAACCTGGCCGCACGCGCTGACGGTGGACCTGTCCGGGCCGCTCGGCAGCGCCAGCGACTGGATCATCGACAACCGCGACAGCCACCCGCTGTTCCTCTACTTCCTCGGCCACGTCAGCAACGCGGTCGTGATCTCCGTGCGCGCCGTCTACCTCGCGCTCCTCGCCGCCGGCTGGGCGGGCGTCACGGCCGCCGCCGCCCTCGTGGCATGGCGCGTGGCCGGTGTCCGGCTCGCCCTCGGCACGGCCGCCGCCTTCCTCGCCTGCGGCCTGCTCGGCATGTGGGTGCCGACCATGCAGACGCTCGCCCTGATGGTGGTCGCGGTCCTCGCCTCCGTCCTCGTGGGCACCCTGCTCGGTCTGGCCGCGGGCCTGTCCGGCCGCATGGACCGCGTCCTGCGCCCGGTCCTGGACACCATGCAGGTGCTCCCGGCGTTCGCGTACCTGCTCCCCGTCGTCCTGGTCTTCGGCATCGGCGTACCCGCCGCCGTCCTCGCCACGGTCGTCTACGCCGCCCCGCCCATGGCCCGGCTGACTGCGCTCGGCCTGCGCGGCGCGGACCCGGAGGTGCTGGAGGCGGTCGACTCCCTCGGCGCCACCGCACGCCAGCGCCTGCTGACCGCCCGGATCCCGCTGGCCCGCAAGGAACTCCTCCTCGGCGTCAACCAGACGATCATGATGGCGCTGTCCATGGCGGTCATCGCCTCCGTGATCGGCGCCGGCGGCCTCGGTGACCGCGTCTACCAGGCGCTCGCCTCGGTCGACGTGGGCGCCGCGCTCGCGGCCGGCATCCCCATCGTGCTGCTGGCCGTCGTACTGGACCGGGTGACCGGGGCCGCCGGGGAGCGCCTCGGGCACGAGCGGCACGGCGTCCGCCCCTGGGCCTACGCCGCCGTCGCCGCCGTGGCCGTTGCCCTGACCGCGCGCCTGGCGGGCCGCCCGGACTGGCCCACGGACTGGACCGTCGGCATCGCCGAGCCCGTCAACCGGACCGTCGGCTGGATGACCGCCCACCTGTACTCCGGCGTCCCGTACATCGGTGGCACCGCCGACTGGGCGGGCCGCTTCACCACCTGGATCCTGGACCCGGTCCGCTCAGGCCTCCAGTGGCTGCCGTGGTGGTCGGTGCTGCTGATCGTCGCCGCCCTCGCCTGGCTGATCGGCACCTGGCGCACCGCGCTGACCGCCGTCCTCGCCATGGCCGCCATCGGCGTGCTCGGTGTGTGGAAGCCGTCCCTGGACACGCTGTCCCAGGTGCTGGCGGCCGTCGCCGTCACCCTCGTCCTCGGCTTCGCGACCGGCGTCGCCGCCGCCCGCAGCGACCGCTTCGAGAAGCTGCTGCGCCCGGTCCTGGACGTCTTCCAGACGATGCCGCAGTTCGTGTACCTGATCCCGGTGGTCGCGCTGTTCGGCGTGGGCCGCGCCCCGGCCGTCGCCGCGGCCGTCGTCTACGCCCTCCCCGCGGTCGTCCGGATCACCGCGCAGGGCCTGCGCCAGGTCGACCCGGCGGCCCTGGAGTCCGCCCGCTCGCTCGGCGCGACCAGCGGCCAGCAGCTCCGCCAGGTCCAACTGCCGCTCGCCCGCCGGGCGCTGCTGCTCGCCGTCAACCAGGGCGTGGTGCTCGTCCTCGCCGTCGTCATCATCGGCGGCCTGGTCGGCGGCGGCGCGCTCGGCTACGACGTGGTCTTCGGCCTCGCCCAGGGCGACCTGGCCACCGGCCTGGTCGCCGGCGCGGCGATCGTCTGCCTCGGCCTGATGCTCGACCGGGTGACACAGCCGACCGGCCGCCGCACCAGGAAGGGAGCGTGACATGGGGCGTCGTACGACTCTCCCCGCCGCCGTGGCGGTGCTGGCGCTGACCTGCGGCTGCGGTGCCGCCGACATGACCCGGCAGGCCTCGCCGTTCGCGGGCGCGCGGGGCTCGAAGACCGTGACCCTGTCCGTGCAGTCCTGGGTCGGCGCCCAGGCCAACGTGTCCGTCGCCCAGTACCTCCTCGAACACGAGCTGGGCTACCGCGTCGACACCGTCCAGGTCGACGAGGTCCCGGCCTGGGACGCACTCAGCCAGGGCCGCGTCGACGCCATCCTGGAGGACTGGGGCCACCCCGACCAGGAGAAGCGCTACGTCGACGAGAAGAAGACCATCGTGCGGGGCGGCGACCTCGGGGTGACCGGGCACATCGGCTGGTTCGTCCCGACGTACCTCGCCGAGCGGTACCCGGACATCACCGACTGGAGGAACCTCGACAAGTACGCCGCCCTCTTCCGCACCGCGGAGAGCGGCGGCAAGGGCCAGCTGATGGACGGCTCCCCGTCCTACGTCACCAACGACAAGGCGCTGGTGAAGAACCTGAAGCTGGACTACCAGGTGGTCTTCGCCGGTTCCGAGGCGGCGCAGATCACCCAGATCAAGCAGTTCGCCAAGGAGAAGAAGGCCTTCCTCACGTACTGGTACGCGCCGCAGTGGCTGTTCGAGAAGGTCCCCATGACGGAGGTGCGGCTGCCGCCGTACAAGGAGGGCTGCGACGCGGACGCGGCCAAGGTCGCCTGCGCCTACCCGCACACGCCGCTGCGGAAGTACCTCAACGCCGACTTCGCCCGGTCCGGCGGCGCGGCGGCCGCCTTCCTGAAGAAGTTCAAGTGGACCACCGAGGACCAGAACGAGGTCTCCTTGATGATCGCCGACCAGAAGCTCACCCCGGCCGAGGCGGCGAAGAAGTGGGTGGACGGCCACGAGTCCAGGTGGAAGGCGTGGCTGCCCTGAGGGCGGACGGGGCCCGCCGGGCGTCCCGGTCCAGGGGCCCGGCCCGCCCCTGGACCGGGGCCGTCACTTGTACTGCCCGGGCGTGTAGTGGCCCGGGACGGCGCGGGTCGTCACACCGAACCGGTTCCAGGCGTTGATCACCGTGATCGAAGCGATCAAATGGGCCAGCTCGGCCTCGTCGAAGTGCGCGGTGACCCTCTCGTACACCGCGTCCGGCACGAAGCCGTCGGTGAGGACGGTGACGGCCTCGGTCAGCTCGATCGCCGCGAGCTCCTTCTCCGTGTAGAAGTGCCGCGACTCCTCCCAGGCGCTGAGCTGCACGATCCGCTCCACGCTCTCGCCGGCCGCCAGCGCGTCCTTGGTGTGCATGTCCAGGCAGAACGCGCAGTGGTTGAGCTGCGAGGCGCGGATCTTGACCAGCTCGCGCAGCCGCGGGTCGAGGCCCTGGCCCGCGGCCGCGTCCAGCCGGACCATCGCCTTGTAGACCTCGGGGGCGTGCTTGGCCCACTGCGTGCGGGGCTCGTGCTCGGGCGCGTACGCGGGGGCGCCTTCGGCGGTGCCCGTGTGTTCGCCGGTGTTCGTCGTCGTAGCCATACGGCCGACCCTATGAGCGAAGCAGCCCAGGAGTATGGTCCATTTCCATGGCGGAATCATGGGCCACTCTGGGCCTGGACCTGCATCTGGAACCGGCCGGTCCCGGCCTGCGCCGCGGCCTCACCGACGCCCTGCGCGAGGCGGTCCGCACCGGCCGCCTGGCCCCCGGAACCCGGCTGCCCTCCTCCCGGACCCTCGCCGCGGACCTGGGCATCGCCCGCAACACGGTCGCCGACGCCTACGCCGACCTGGTCGCCGAGGGCTGGCTCACCGCCCGCCAGGGCTCCGGCACGCGCGTGGCCACGGGGACACCCGCCTCGCCGTTCGGGCCGTCGCCGAGCGCGGACGTCCGGCGGACCGGCGCGGCCCGGCACCCCCGCGAACGCCCCCGCCCCGTCCACGACCTCGTCCCCGGCACCCCCGACCTCGCCTCCTTCCCCCGCACGCAGTGGCTCAAGGCCGCCCGCCGCGCCCTGGCCACCGCTCCCCACCACGCCCTCGGCTACGGCGACCCGCGCGGCCGGCCCGAACTGCGCGCCGCCCTGGCCGGCCATCTCGCCCGGGTCCGGGGCGTCCGCACCGACCCCGACCACCTGCTGGTGTGCGCGGGCTTCGCGCACGGACTGCGGATCCTCGGCACGGTGCTGCGGGCCCGCGGCGTCACCACGGTCGCCGTCGAGTCGTACGGCCTCGACGTGCACTGGGACCTCCTGGCCCGGGCGGGCCTGCGCACCCGCCCCCTGCCCTTCGACGAACTCGGCACGGTCACCGGCGAACTGACCGGCCCCGGAGCGGTCCTGCTCACCCCCGCCCACCAGTTCCCGATGGGCGTGCCCCTGCACCCCGACCGGCGCGCGGCCGTGACCGACTGGGCCCGGCGCACCGGCGGCCTGATCCTGGAGGACGACTACGACGGCGAGTTCCGCTACGACCGCCAGCCCGTCGGCGCGCTCCAGGGACTGGATCCGGACCGCGTGGTCTACCTGGGCACGGCGAGCAAGTCCCTGGCCCCCGGCCTGCGCCTGGCCTGGATGGCCCTGCCCCCCTCCCTCATGGCGGAGGCCACGGCCGCCAAGGGGCCCTCCGACACCTGCGGGGTGCTGGACCAGCTGACGCTCGCGGAGTTCATCGCCTCCGGCGCCTACGACCGCCATGTGCGCTCCGCCCGCCTGCGCTACCGCCGGCGCCGCGACGCCCTGGTCGAAGCCCTCGCCACCCGCGCGCCCGACGTCCGCCCCACCGGCATCGCCGCCGGCCTGCACGCCGTGCTGCGCCTGCCGCCCGGCACCGAACCCGCGGTGGTCCAGGCGGCCGCCTGGCAGGGCCTCGCCCTCCACGGACTGTCCCGCTTCCGCCACGAGCAGGCCGCCGTGGCACCGCTGGACGCCCTGGTCGTCGGCTACGGCACCCCACCGGACCACGCGTGGGCGGCGGCCCTGGACGCCCTGTGCCGGGTGCTGCCCTGACGGCCCGTCGGGCGGCCCGTCGGGCGGTGGTCACCCCTCCTCGGCCGGCGCCTCCTCGACCGGCGCCTCCCCGAACCGCGCCAGCGCCAGGGCGCCCGCCACCGCCACCGCGAAGCCGAGCACCGCGAGCCAGGCCAGGCCCTCACGGGTGCGGTCGCCCAGCCACACCACGCCGACCGCCGCGGGGCCGATCGTCTCGCCGACGACCATGCCCGCGGTGGCCGTGGTCACCGAACCGCGCTGGAGGGCCGAGGTCAGCAGCAGGAAGGCGGCTCCACCGCCGAGGAGCAGGGCGTAGGCCGCCGGGTTGGTGAACAGCGCAGACGGGGCGAGCGAGTCGATCAGCCGCACCGCCACCTCGACCACGCCGAAGCCGAAGCCCGCGCCCAGGCCGAGAAGCAGGGCACGGACGCGTTCGGGCAGGCGGCCGGCGACCGCTCCGAGCAGAAGCACGGCCAGCGCCGCCCCGAGCATCGCCCACTTCAGCGCCGTCGAGCCGTCCTCGCGGCCCTCCGTGCCCGAGGCCAGCCCCAGCATCGCCAGACCGGCGCAGACGACGCCCACCGCCGACCACTCCACCGCGCTCAGCCGCACCCGCAGCAGCCGGGACGCGGTCACCGCCGTCACCGCGAGGCTGGCGGCGAGGGCCGCGCCGACCACGTAGATCGGCAGCGAGCGCAGGGCCGCGATCTGGAGCAGGAACCCGAGGCCGTCCAGGCCCAGGCCCGCCAGATACCGCCACTGCCGTACCGCCCGCAGCAGCAGTGCCGCGTCCCCGCCCCCGCCGCTGTCCGTCGCGGCGCGTGCGGCGATGGCCTGGAGCACCGTCGCCGTGCCGAAACACACCGCCGCACCGAGCGCGCACACCATTCCCAAGAGCACGAGGCGACTTTAGGGGAGCGGTGGATCCGCGCGTCGCCCGATCCGGACGCCCGCCCGCACACGCTCCTGCCCGGCTCCTCCCGCGGTACTCGGGGAAGCCCCGGTGCTCGTTGGAGTCCTGGTGCTCTCCGCCCCCCGGACAGGCGCCGCGTCATCCCGCTACGCGCCGAGCACCGCCCGCAGTTGGGTCAGACCCCAGTCCAGATCCTCCTTGCCGATCACCAGCGGCGGGGCGATCCGGATCGTCGAGGCGTGGGTGTTCTTCACCAGGACGCCCCGGTCCATCAGCCTCCGGGCGATCTCCCGCCCGGTCCCCAGTGCCCGGTCCACGTCCATGCCCGCCCACAGCCCGCGTCCGCGCACCGTCCGCACCCGGCCCGTGCCGGCCAGCTGCCCCAGCTCGCGGTGCAGATGCTCGCCCAGCTCCGCGGCCCGCGCCTGGAACTCGCCCGAGCGCAGCATGGCGATCACCTCCAGCGCCACCGCGCACGCCAGCGGGTTCCCGCCGAACGTCGACCCGTGCTCGCCCGGCCGGAACACGCCGAGCACCTCCCGCGAGGACACCACCGCCGACACCGGCACGATCCCGCCGCCCAGCGCCTTCCCGAGCACGTACACATCCGGCACCACCCCCTCGTGCTCGCACGCGAAGGTACGGCCCGTGCGCCCGAGCCCCGACTGGACCTCGTCGGCGATGAACAGCACGTTCCGCTGCCGTGTCAGCTCCCGCACCGCCGGCAGATAACCGGCCGGCGGCACCAGGACCCCCGCCTCGCCCTGGATCGGCTCGAGCAGCACGGCGACCGTGTTCTCCGTCATCGCCGACCGCATCGCCGTCAGGTCCCCGTACGGCACGATCGCGAAGCCCGGCGTGTACGGTCCGAAGTCCGCCCTGGCCTCCGGGTCGGTGGAGAAGCTGATGATCGTCGTCGTACGGCCGTGGAAGTTGTTGCCCGCGACCACGATCTTCGCCATCTCCGCGGGCACGCCCTTGATTCGGTAGCCCCACTTCCGGGCCGTTTTCACGGCCGTCTCCACCGCCTCCGCGCCCGTGTTCATCGGCAGCACCGACTCCATGCCGCACAGCTCCGCCAGCTGTTCGCAGAACGCCGCGAACCGGTCGTGGTGGAAGGCCCGCGAAGTCAGTGTCACGCGCTCCATCTGCGCCTTGGCCGCCTCGATCAGCCGCCGGTTGCGGTGCCCGAAGTTCAGCGCCGAGTAACCGGCCAGCAGATCGAGGTACCGGCGGCCCTCCACGTCCGTCATCCACGCGCCCTCCGCCGTGGCGATCACCACGGGCAGCGGGTGGTAGGTGTGTGCGCTGTGGGCGTCGGCTGCGGCGATGAGGTCTTCCGTGGCGGTCACGGCGGCTCCCGAGGACGAAGGTCGCCTCCCGGGGAGGGGAGGTTTTCCTCCTTCCTATCCTCGCTCGCATGGTGGACGCGGGAACTGCGCCGTAGGGTGCGCCCGGTAGGCTGACGGAGGGCCGTGACTGGCGCGCTGGGATGGGACCGACCATCGGGGAGCGGCCCGAGCGGTAAGTGTGCCGTGCGCCTGGGCCGTAACGTGAACGCCGATGCCACGTCCGGAGGTCCCGATGCCTGAGAACACCGCGCCCCTGTCCAACGAGTCCACCGCCTTCCGTGCCGCCCTCGACGTGATCCGCGCCGTCGAGCCGCGCGTGGCCGACGCCATCGGCCAGGAGGTCGCCGACCAGCGCGAGATGCTCAAGCTGATCGCCTCCGAGAACTACGCCTCCCCGGCCACCCTGCTGGCCATGGGCAACTGGTTCAGCGACAAGTACGCCGAGGGCACCGTCGGCCGCCGCTTCTACGCCGGCTGCCGCAACGTCGACACCGTCGAGTCGCTGGCCGCCGAGCACGCCAAGGAACTCTTCGGCGCCCGCCACGCCTACGTCCAGCCGCACTCCGGCATCGACGCCAACCTGGTCGCCTTCTGGGCCGTCCTCGCCCAGCGCGTGGAGGCCCCCGCCCTGGAGAAGGCCGGGGTCCGCCAGGTCAACGACCTCTCCGAGGCGGACTGGGCCCAACTGCGCCAGGCCTTCGGCAACCAGCGCATGCTCGGCATGTCCCTGGACGCCGGCGGGCACCTCACCCACGGCTTCCGCCCGAACATCTCCGGCAAGATGTTCGACCAGCGCTCCTACGGCACCGACTCGGCCACCGGCCTCCTCGACTACGAGGCCCTGCGTGCTTCCGCCCGCGAGTTCAAGCCGCTGATCATCGTCGCCGGCTACTCCGCCTACCCGCGCCTGGTGAACTTCCGGATCATGCGCGAGATCGCCGACGAGGTCGGCGCCACGCTCATGGTCGACATGGCCCACTTCGCGGGCCTGGTCGCCGGCAAGGTCCTCACAGGCGACTTCGACCCGGTCCCGCACGCCCAGATCGTCACCACCACCACCCACAAGTCTCTGCGCGGCCCGCGCGGCGGCATGGTCCTGTGCGACGACTCCCTCAAGGACCAGGTCGACCGGGGCTGCCCGATGGTCCTCGGCGGCCCCCTCCCGCACGTCATGGCCGCCAAGGCGGTCGCCCTGGCCGAGGCCCGGCAGCCCTCCTTCCAGGACTACGCCCAGCGCATCGTCGACAACTCCCGCGCTCTCGCCGAGGGCCTGATGCGCCGCGGCGCCACCCTCGTCACCGGCGGTACCGACAACCACCTCAACCTGATCGACGTCGCCTCCTCCTACGGCCTCACCGGCCGCCAGGCCGAGGCCGCCCTGCTCGAGTCCGGCATCGTCACCAACCGCAACGCGATTCCGGCCGACCCCAACGGCGCCTGGTACACATCCGGCGTCCGCATCGGCACCCCCGCGCTGACCACCCGCGGTCTGGGCACCGCCGAGATGGACGAGGTCGCCGGCCTGATCGACCGCGTCCTGACGGCCACCGAGCCCGGCACCACCGGCAAGGGCACCCCCTCCAAGGCCCAGCACGTCCTCGACCCGAAGATCGCGGACGAGATCTCCCACCGGGCCACGGACCTCGTGGCGGGCTTCCCCCTCTACCCGGAGATCGACCTCGGCTGACCCGTCCCCGCGCGGGACTCACAGGTCACTGGACTCACAGGTCGATCAGCTCCTGTCGTCGTTCCTCCCGCGGCGGTCCGGTACCGCGCCGGGCCGCCGCGCGGCATATCAGCAGCGTGCCGCCGGCCCCGGCGGCCAGTCCGCCGGCCGCCCACCACAGGTGATCACCTGCGGCGCCCGGAGTCCTGCCGGACGGCGCACTCTCCACGTCACCCAGCAGCCCCGTGCGGGCCAGCCGCTCGTACAGGTCTCGCGGCGCCCGGTGCCAGCGGATGTCGTCGTCCTCCACATCCGGGGCCAGGTCCGAGCGGACCCACGGTGTGCCGTCCTCGGCCACGATCAACTGGTCCTGCCGCTCCACGGCCACATCACCTCCCGGCGGCCTGCTCGTCACCGGCCATCCTCCGACCCCGGTCAGTCCCCACACCACGGTCACCCGCACCGCCGGATGCCGCCCCCGCGCCCAGGCTTCCGGCACCGGCTCCGTCCCCGTGTACGCCGGGCGCAGCAGTTCCCGGAGCCGGGTGAAGTCGCGATCACCCAGGTGCAACGCTCTGGTACGCCCCGAGCCGCCCGCGACGACCAGGGCCACATCGGGCGCGCGCGGCGCTCCGCCTCCGTCCGAGGTCACCGCGACCGCCGGCACCCCGCACAGCAGCACCCCCACCCCGACCGCCACCACCGGCAGTACCCAGATCAGCCATGGCGCCGTACGCCCACCGCGCAGTGCCACCCGACCGCCCCCTCCGTCCTCCCGCGCACGTCTCTCGTCGCCCGCACGCGTCCTACACGTCCCGCAGTTCCTGCCGGGGCTCCGGGGCCCGCTCCCGCCGCAGGCGGTCGAGCGGATGCCTCGGCACGAAGGACCGCAGCACCAGCGCGAGCACCGCCCCGGCCGCCGCCCCCGGTATCGCCCACCACCAGTCGGTGCCGGCGCCACCCCCGGCCGGCTCACTCACCCGCACCGTCTGCGTCCCCGTGTCCGCATCGGGTGCGGTGGACTCCGGTGCCGTGGTGTCCGGTGTGGCCGTCTCCTCCTGCCACGGCGCCGGGAAGACACCGGTGTATCCCTGGTCCGAGGCCGAGGTCTTGCCCATCACGCCCAGCTTCGCGAGCAGGGCACGCAGCCGGGCGGGCTGCTCGGCGCGGTGCCAGTAGCCGTTCATGGACTCTGGAACGTTCGCCGCCGTGTGGATCCATACGGCGTTCCCGCCGGTCACCGGGAAGACCCGGTCGAGTCGCCACGGCGATATGTCGTGTGCCAGCCAGGTCACGTTGATCTGCCGGGCATGGACCAGATCGGCCTCGGGCGGCTTGTCGAGGCTGCCCGAGCCCGCCGGGCCCAGGAGCTTCTCCAACTGCCCGTACTCCTTCTCGGAGTAGTACCGTGCGCCGGCCTCTCCGCTCTGCGGCGAGGTCACCAGCACACTGGTCGGCCCGCCGGCCGCCGCGGAGGACGCACCCCACACCATCACGGCGAGCATCATCGTCAACGCGCCTAGGAACGCGGTCAGTTCACGAGCCCTCCGCCTGCCCATCCGAACCCCCACCGGCCGAATCCGGCGCGGCCCGCCCCGGGCCGCGCATCACTTCTGGTACACCGCTCGGCCCGTCCCGGTTCCCACCTCGCCGGCACTATGTCGAGGGCCGCCCGGCAGTCCCGGCCTCCAGCACGCCCGACCGGGCGATCCGCGTCGCGCGCGCCTTCGACGCCACTCCCTCCAGCCGGAGCGTCACCGCGTCGTCGCCGGTTCCGTGCATCCACAGCAGCGTCGGACCGGCGGTCCGCTTGCCCCGGGTGAGGCGGTGGCCGTCGGCGTCCACCAGCCAGAAGCTCAGCAGATGCGGCCTCGGAAACCACAGGGCGGAGTCCGGAACTCCGTCGGGCGAGGTCGTGCCCAGCTGGATCCACTCCGGTGGTTCCCGCAGTCTCTTGACGAAGCTGACGTCCAGCCGCTGCGGATACTCGTCGAGCCGTATCGTCCGCCCCTGTTCGTGCCAGCACAGGGTCACCAGGAACCGCCCCCGCGGCTCGTCGGTCACCGTCACCGCGTCCGGCACGCCGAGCGCGTCCGGCACCAGGGGCTCGAAACCGGCCTGCCGCCGGGCCTGCGCCAGGGACAGCGACCTGCCGCAGCCGGGGACCTCGGCGCCGGGTGAGGGCACCGCCGACGGGTCGTACCGCACCTCGACGCCGGCGAAGTCGAACCAGTCGAGAACCGCCGCCCGCACCGGGGGCGTGAGCGCGAGGACCGCCAGCAGGCCGCACAGGGCCGCCGTCAGCGAACGCCACCGCGTCCGCGTCCAGTGCCGCACCGCCCGCAGCCGCTCACCGGCACCCGCCGGCTCGGCCACCGGGACCGGCACCTGATCGGCCAGTATCTGCTGAAGCACCCGCTCCACCATCGACTCGGATCCCGCCGACAGACCCGACGGACCCGACGGACCCGACGGACGCGACGGACCCCCCGCCCCCGGCGCGTCCAGCGACCGCCCCAGCTCCCGCAGCTCCTCCGGCAGCCCGTGGGTCCCCTCCGGCTCACGCATGGTCCTCACCTCCTCCCCGGGGCTGGACATCCGGCAGCAGACGGCCCAGCTTGCGCAGGGCGCGATTGAGACGGGACTTCACCGTGCCGCGGGGCCAGCCCAGGGCCTGGGCGGTCTCCGACTCGTCCATCTCCAGCAGATAGCGGTAGGTGACGACCAGACGGTGCTCCTCGCTCAGCTGTTCCAGCGCGGCCAGCAGGGCGGCGCGGCGCTCCGTCCGCAGCGTCGCCACCGCGGGGTCCGCCGACTCCGGTATCAGCGGCTCGGCCTCCACGAACGCCGCCTCCCGGCCGGCGAGTGTGCGCTGCCGGGCCGCCGCGCGCACTGTGTTCCTCGTCTCATTGGCGACGATCGACAGCAGCCACGGCCTGAAGGCAGAGCCGTCCCTGAACCGGCCCAGGGCGCAGTACGCCTTGACGAAGGCCTGCTGCACCACGTCCTCCGCGTCCGCCCCCGCCCCGAGCGCGGTGGCCGCCCTGAGCGCGATGCCCGTATGGGCCCGCACCAGCTCCGCGTACGCCTCCGGCTCTCCGGTGCGTACGCGTGCGATCACCGCGGCCTCATCGACGATGCGGCCCCCCTCCCGCGTTCTCACACCCTTGTTACACCGCGCGGGACGATTCGGTTCCCACCTGTTTCCGGCCGGTTCCGGATCGGGCTCCCTTACCTGAGAGAATGGTGAACATGGCGACTGACCGACCCCGCGTGCTCTCAGGAATCCAGCCCACCGCCGGATCGTTCCACCTCGGCAACTACCTCGGCGCCGTCCGCCAGTGGGTGGCCCTTCAGGAGAGCCACGACGCGTTCTACATGCTCGCCGACCTGCACGCGATCACGGTCACGCAGGATCCGGCCGAGCTGCGCGCCAACACCCGGGTGGCGGCCGCCCAGCTGCTGGCCGCCGGGCTGGACCCGGACCGCTGCACGCTGTTCGTCCAGAGCCACGTCTCCGAGCACGCGCAGCTCGCCTGGGTCATGAACTGCCTCACCGGCTTCGGCGAGGCCGGCCGCATGACCCAGTTCAAGGACAAGTCCGCCAAGCAGGGCACCGACCGGACCTCCGTCGGCCTGTTCACGTACCCGATCCTCCAGGTCGCCGACATCCTGCTCTACCAGGCCAACGAGGTCCCGGTCGGCGAGGACCAGCGCCAGCACATCGAGCTCACCCGTGACCTCGCCGAGCGCTTCAACGGCCGCTTCGGCCAGACCTTCACCGTCCCGGACGCGTACATCCTCAAGGAGACGGCGAAGATCTACGACCTCCAGGAGCCGACGATCAAGATGAGCAAGTCGGCGTCCACGCCGAAGGGCCTGGTCAACCTGCTGGACGACCCGAAGGCCACCGCCAAGAAGGTCAAGAGCGCGGTCACGGACACCGACACCGTCGTCCGCTACGACCCGGAGACCAAGGCGGGCGTCAGCAACCTCCTGACGATCTATTCGACGCTGACCGGGGCGGGTATCGGCGAACTGGAGGAGAAGTACGCCGGCAAGGGCTACGGTGCGCTCAAGACGGACCTCGCCGAGGTCATGGTCGAGTTCGTGACGCCGTACCGGGAGCGGACCCAGCAGTACCTGGACGACCCGGAGACCCTGGACTCGATCCTGGCCAAGGGCGCGGAGAAGGCTCGCACGGTCGCCGCGGAGACCCTCTCCCAGGCGTACGACCGGGTGGGTTTCCTGCCCGCCAAGCACTGAGGCGCACCACCGCACACCCGCGCCGCTGGGCAGAGCGCTGCACATCACTGTGGCTGCGCCTGCCCACAACGGTGCCGTGGTCGTACAGTCATAGCCGGACGGCGGTGACGAAACGGCTGAGAACCAAACAGAAGACCCATCCGGCACGACGAAGGAGACGACGTGGGGACCGTAACGATCGGCGTGTCGATCGCGGTCCCGGAGCCCCACGGCAGCCTGCTCCAGCAGCGGCGCGCGGGCTTCGGCGACGCCGCGGCTCACGGCATCCCCACGCACGTCACCCTGCTGCCGCCGACGGAGGTCGACGCCGCAGAGCTGCCGGCCGTGGAGGCCCATCTGACGGAGGTGGCCGCGGCCGGGCGCCCCTTCACCATGCGGTTGTCCGGCACGGACACCTTCCGGCCGCTGTCCCCGGTGGTCTACGTACGGGTCGTCGAGGGCGCCGAGTCGTGCACATGGCTGCAGAAGCAGGTCCGTGACGCCTCCGGGCCGGTGGCGCGTGAACTCCAGTTCCCCTACCACCCGCATGTGACGGTGGCGCACGGCATCGACGACGTGTCGATGGACCGAGCCTTCGAGGAGCTCGCCGAGTACGAGGCGGAATGGCCGTGCACCGGGTTCGCCCTGCACGAACAGGGCCCCGACGGGGTGTGGCGCAAGCTGCGGGAGTTCGGCTTCGGCGGTAGCACGGTGGTGCCCCCGCAGGCGGGCCCCGTGGACCGCGGCACGCTGCCCGCCCGGTAGGGACGGCGCGAACAGGCGGCTACAGCGGCAGCCGCCGGAAGGCGGCGCGTGGCAGATGCCGCAGTACGGTCGTCACCACCCGGAGCACACCGGGCACCCACACCGTCTCCGAGCGCCTGCGCAGCCCGAGTTCGACGGCGGTGGCGACCTGCTCGGGGGTGACGGTGAAGGGTTCGGCCTCGCGGCCGGCGGTCGCCCTGGAGCGCACGAACCCGGGGCGTACGACCATGACGTGCACCCCGGTGCCGTACAGCGCGTCGCCCAGGCCCTGGGCGAAGGTGTCCAGACCCGCCTTGCTGGAGCCGTAGATGAAGTCCGCGCGGCGGGCGCGTTCCCCGGCGGCCGAGGAGAGCACCACGAGCGAGCCGTGCCCCTGGTTCTGCAGCGACTGCCCGGCCACCAGTCCCGCGGACACCGCCCCGGTGTAGTTGATCTGCGCGACCCGGACCGCGTTCAGTGGCGCCCGTTCGTCGTACGCCTGGTCGCCGAGGACGCCGAAGGCCAGCAGCACCATGTCGATACGGCCCTCGGCGAAGACCTTGCCGAGGACGGTCTCGTGGGACGCGCAGTCCAGCGCGTCGAACGGGACGGTGCGCACCTCCACGCCCAGGGTGCGCAGGTGCGCGGCTGCCTCCTCCAGGCCCGGTGACGGGCGGCCCGCCAGCCACACGGTGCGGGTGCGGCGCGCGATCAGGCGGCGCGTGGTGGCCTGGGCGATCTCGGATGTGCCGCCGAGGACGAGCAGGGACCGGGGGAGACGCGAGAGACCGGAGGCATCCTTCACGGCAGACGACTGTATCGTCCGGTTATGCGTGTTTTGGCGCAGAAACGCGGTGTTCACGTCGCCGCCGAGCGGGCACAGTCCGATCATGGACTGGCTGAAGAAGCTTCCCGTCGTCGGGCCGTGGGTGGCCCGCCTGATGACCACGCACGCGTGGCGGTCGTACGAGCGTCTGGACCGGGTCAAGTGGACGAGGCTGGCCGCCGCCATGACGTTCATCAGCTTCGTCGCGCTGTTCCCGCTGCTGACGGTGGCCGCCGCGATCGGCGCCGCCACCCTCAGTCCGCAGCGGCAGCACACGCTCCAGAACAAGATCGTCCAGCAGTTCCCGGGCCTGGGCCAGCAGTTGGACATCAGCGCCCTGGTGCAGAACGCCGGGACGGTGGGCCTCATCGCCGGTGCCGCCCTGCTGCTGACCGGCGTCAACTGGGTCGCCCAGACGCGGGACTGCCTGCGCGCGGTGTGGGAACTGCCCGACCCGGAGGAGAACCCGCTGCTGAACAAGGTGAAGGACGCGGGCGTCCTGATCGGCCTCGGTGGCGCGATGCTGGTCACGCTCGCCGTGTCCACCGTCGCCTCGGCCGCCATCGGCTACATCTCCCGGGAGATCGGGCTGGCCGAACACGGCTGGGGCACCGTCCTGTTGCGGATCATCGCGTTCGCGGTCGCCGTACTGGCCGACTTCCTGGTGCTCCTGTACGTCCTCACCCTGCTGCCCGGCGTCGAGCCGCCACGCCACCGGCTGCTGGTCGCCGCGCTGCTCGGCGCGGTCGGCTTCGAGCTGCTGAAGCTGCTGCTGAGCGGCTACATCCAGGGAGTGGCGGCGAAGAGCATGTACGGCGCCTTCGGGGTCCCGGTCGCCCTGCTGCTGTGGATCAACTTCACTTCCAAGCTGGTCCTGTACTGCGCCGCCTGGACGGCGACGCAGTGCGGTGCGGGCGACGGGGGCGGTGCGGCCGGCGAGGACGGGGGCGGTGACGGCGGCCGGGCCGTCGGTCTCAGGGGCGGGTCCGGCGGCGCATCAGGTCCGGCAGCGGCCACCGGCGGTTGACCAGGAACGCGCCGGCCGCGAGCAGCACCAGCGCGCCACCGGCGACCCCCAGGGCGATTCCCACTCCGCCGGAGCCGTTCTTGACGGACGCGCTCGCCACGGCCGAAGGGGACGAGCCGCCGTCGGTCCGGCCCGCGGAGGGCTCGGCGCCCGGCTGTCCCTTCGCCTCGGCGGCGCTCCTGGGCGGCACCAGCTCGCCCACCGGGCGCGCCTTGTCCAGAGCGGCGAAGCCCCAGTCGAAGAGCTTGGCGGTCTCCTTGTAGACCTCGTTGTGGTCCTTCTTCTCCGGGTTCATCACCGTCACGAGCAGCACCCGGCCATCGCGCTCGGCGACTCCGGTGAAGGTGGCGCCCGCGTGGGTGGTGTTGCCGTTCTTCACGCCCGCGATGCCCTGGTAGACCGAGACGTCGTAGTCGCCGCTCAGCAGCCGGTTGGTGTTCTGGATCTCGAAGGAGCCGCGGGAGGTCTTGCCCTTCTTGTTCTTCTTCGTCTCGCCCGGGAACGACGCCCTGACGGTCGAGCAGTATTCGCGGAAGTCCTTCTTCTGCAACCCCGAGCGGGCGAACAGCGTGAGGTCGTACGCCGACGAGACCTGGCCCTTGGCGTCGTAGCCGTCCGGGCTCACCACGTGCGTGTCCAGCGCCTGGAGTTCCTGCGCGTGGGCGTTCATGTCCTCCACGGTCGGCTCTATTCCGCCGTTCATCGCGGACAGCACGTGCACGGCGTCGTTGCCGGAGCGCAAAAACACGCCCAGCCACAGGTCGTGGACCGTGTAGGTCTCCTTCTCCTTGATGCCGACCAGGCTGGAACCGGCGCCCACGTCGGCGAGATCGGCCGGGGCGACCTTGTACGTCTGCGTCCGGGGGAACTTCGGCAGCACGGTGTCGGCGAACAGCATCTTCAGCGTGCTGGCCGGAGGCAGCCGCCAGTGCGCGTTGTGCGCGGCGAGCACCGCGCCGGACTCGGCGTCGGCCACGATCCAGGAGCGCGCGGTGAGGTCCTTGGGCAGCACGGGCGCGCCGTCGCCCAGGTCGACCTGTGTGCCGGGCAGGCCCAGGCGGGCGCCGCCCACGGTGGACATCCGGGCCGGGGGAGTGGCCGACGGGACCGGCGCGGCGAAAGCGGCGGGCGCGGTCAGCGAAGCGGACAACGTGAACAACAGAGTGGCGGAAGCGACCATCAGCGATCGCCTGATGATCTTATTGGGTGCGGGCACGGTCGGAAACGTACCCGGTGCGGGCAGTGACGTCCCGCCCGCCCTTCCACCCCGGACGCGGAGCCGGGCCCCGGACAGTGATACTGAACGTATGAAGCTCAGCCGCCCCGTCTCCTGGTTCCTACTCGCCTTCGGGGTGTGGAGCTGGGTCATCTGGGTCACTTTCGTCAAGAATCTCGTCAAGGACGCCAGCGGTCTCGCGTTCGACCACGGGCATCCGACGGCGTACTTCTGGGTGCACCTGGCGCTCGCCGTCGTCTCCTTCGTATTGGGGACGGTCATCGGGGTCATCGGGTTGCGCGGACTGCGCGCACTGCGCCGGACGTCATAGCGTTCCGGACAGCTCCACGGGGGCAGGGGCAGAGGCCGGCACAGGCAACAGGCGGAAGGAACGGGCGGCATGGTGGTCGTCTTCGTGCTCGTGGCGCTGCTCGTGCTCAGCGGGGTGGTGGCGGCCAACTGGTACCTGTGGCGGCGCCTGTTCCGCGACACCACCCGCGGCCCCGGCCCGGCACGCCGCGCGGGCGCGGCCCTGATCACGGGCGGCTGGCTCCTGGCCGTCGCGGCCCTCGTCACCGAACGCGCCGGAGCCCCCTTCTGGCTCCAGCGCACCCTGGCCTGGCCCGGCTTCCTCTGGCTCGCCCTGTCGCTGTACCTGCTCCTGGCCACCCTGGCGACCGAGCCACTCCGCCCGGTCCTGCGCCGTCTCCTGCCCACCCGCCCGCGGGTACCCTCCCGGGATCCGGGCGGCCCGCTCCCCGCCGCACAGACACCCGCCGAGCCACAGTCCGCCCACGAGCCGCACACCGCCGCGGAGTCGTCGTCGGCCGCGGAGTCGTCGTCCGCCGCCGAGCCGGTGCTCGGCCGCGCGCCGCTGCCCGCCGTCGAGGCGCAAACGGGTTCCGGTCGTTTGGCGGTGGGCGGGGTGAAGACGGCGGCCGCCGGTCCTGCCGCGGCCGAGGCCCCACCGGCCACCGGCCGTCCGGGCCCGCCCGCGGAGCTCGCGTCGCCGTCCCCGCGCGACCTTCCCAGCCGGCGGCTGTTCGTGTCGCGGGTGGTCGCCGGAGGCGCCGCCGCGGTCGCCCTGGGGACCGTCGGTCACGGGACCTACGGGGTGCTGCGCGGGCCGCGGGTGAAGCGGGTCACCGTGCCGCTGGCGAAACTGCCGCGGGCGGCGCACGGGTTCCGGATCGCCGTCGTCAGTGACGTCCACCTCGGACCGGTCCTCGGGCGCGGCTTCGCGCAGAAGGTCGTCGACACGGTCAACGCGACCCAGCCGGACCTCATCGCCGTCGTGGGGGACCTGGTGGACGGCAGCGTGAAGGATCTCGGGCCCGCGGCGGCACCACTGTCCGGGCTCCGGGCGCGGCACGGGGCGTACTTCGTCACGGGCAACCACGAGTACTTCTCAGGTGCCGAGCAGTGGGTGGAGGAGGTGCGGCGGCTCGGCCTGCGCCCCCTGGAGAACGCGCGCACCGAACTGCCCGCCTTCGACCTGGCCGGCGTCAACGACGTACGGGGCGAGAGCGAGGGGCAGGGCCCCGACTTCGAGCGGGCGCTCGGCGACCGGGACACGGCACGCGCGTGTGTGCTGCTCGCGCACCAGCCGGTGCAGATCCACGAGGCCGTCCGGCACGGTGTGGACCTCCAGCTCTCCGGCCACACCCACGGCGGCCAGCTCTGGCCCGGCAGCCTCCTCGCGGCCGCCGCCAACCCGACCGTCGCCGGCCTGGAGCGCTACGGCGACACCCAGTTGTACGTCAGCCGCGGCGCGGGCGCGTGGGGCCCGCCCACACGGGTCGGCGCGCCCTCCGACATCACCGTCGTCCAGCTCGCCTCGAGGCAGGCCTAGGGTCCCCGGAACCCGCCCCGAAGCACTCGAACAACAAGTCTTCGTAACTTCTTCGCATTCTCCCCAGACCCGGCTTCCCCTTGGCGAAAAGCGTGTGATTAGGTATCGGCGCCACTCAGGTGTGTGGCATATGCAGAAGGGCCCGTGAAGGGTCTGGGGAGGGTACGGGTGCGATCGGTTCGCATGCGGATCCTCACGACGCTGCTCGTACTGGCGGTCGTGGGGGTGGGCGGCTGGCAGTTGCTGCCGTCGAAGGACGACAAGACCAAGGCGATCGTCGTGGGCACGACGGACGCCGTCACGTCGCTGGATCCGGCAGGAGCGTACGACGCGGGCTCCTGGGCACTGTTCAGCAACGTGTTCCAGTCCCTGCTGGCCTTCGAGCCGGGTGGGGTCCAGCCCGTGCCGGACGCGGCCAAGAGCTGCGGCTTCGTCGGCGGCGGGCTGCGCACCTACCGCTGCGAACTGCGTGAGGGCATCGAGTTCCCCAGCGGACGCACGATGACCGCCGAGGACGTGAAGTTCTCCTTCGACCGCATCAAGAAGGTCAACTCCGACGTCGGCCCGGCCTCGCTGCTGTCGACCCTCGGCTCGGTGGAGGCCGGCGGCATGACCGTCACCTTCCACCTGTCGACCCCGGACGCCACCTTCCCGCTGAAGGCG
This sequence comes from Streptomyces sp. NPDC001292, assembly GCF_042896465.1. Taxonomy (NCBI): domain Bacteria; kingdom Bacillati; phylum Actinomycetota; class Actinomycetes; order Kitasatosporales; family Streptomycetaceae; genus Streptomyces; species Streptomyces sp. NPDC001292. The sequence continues at coordinate 20,726 of NZ_JBIAXG010000050.1, read as the reverse complement.
GCCACGGGCGCCGGCGCCATCGTCGACCGCACCCGCTACCCGGCCAACGGGCTGCGCACCGGCACCGCGGTCGACGGCACCGGGCCGTACGCACTCAAGGGCTACGCCAAGGACAAGAGCGCGGTACTGGCGCCGAACGGCTCCTACAAGGGCGCCATCAGCAGCACCGGGCGACCGGTCGAGCTGCGCTACTTCGACAGCCCGGCCGAGCTCGAGAGGGCCTGGGAAGGCAAGCGGGTCGACGTCGCCACGCGCAACCTGCCCCCGAAGCTTCTCGCCGGACTCAACCCGAGCGACCCCAAGCTGCGCGTGTCGGTGTCCGACAGCGCAGAGACCCGCAACCTGTACCTCAACACCCGTGCCTCCTCGCCGCTGCACGACGTCCGCGTCCGGCAGGCCGTTGCCTGGCTGGTCAACCGCGAGCAGCTGGCCAGCTCCGTGTACGACGGGACCGTGGACGCGCTGTACTCGCTGATCCCGGCCGGTATCACGGGCCACAACACGGCGTTCTTCGACGCCTACCCGGCGCAGGACGCCGAGAAGGCCCGCGAGCTGCTGACCGAGGCAGGCGTGTCGATCCCGGTGCGTTTCACCTACGGCTACGGCAAGGGGCGCGGCGCCGCCGGCGAGGAGGCCGTCGAGCTCAAGCGGCAGCTGGAGGCGAGCGGCCTGTTCAAGGTCGACACCAAGGGCTACGAGTGGTCCGACTTCCAGAAGCTCTGGGCGGGCGGCAAGCTCGACGCGTACGCCGTCGGCTGGGTCGCCGACTACCCGGACCCCGACACCTTCGGCTCCGCCCTCGTCGGCACCGACAGCACCATGAACACCGGGTACAGCAGCAAGGCCGTCGACAGCCTCATCCGGGACACCCAGCAGTTCGCCGACCGGGGCCGGATCGCCGCGGACTTCCGCAGCCTCCAGTCGAACGTCGCCACCGACGTGCCGCTGATCCCGCTGTGGCAGCGCAAGGAGTACGTGGTCAGCAGCGAGGACGTCGGCGGCGGCCAGTACCTGTCGGACGGCACGGGCAGCTTCCGGCTCTGGAAGCTCGACTGGATCTGACCGCTACGACCGGACCTGCGCGGGCAGCGTGACCGTCACCGCGAACCCCTCCCCGGGGGTCGTGCGGACGGCCACCTGCCCGCCGTGCGCTTCGGCCACCCCCTGGACGATGGCCATGCCGAGGCCGCTGCCCGCGCCGCCGCCCGCGCGGAAGAAGCGGTCGAAGACGCGCGCCGCGTCCTCCTCGGCCAGCCCTGGTCCCTTGTCCCGCACACAGAGCCGTACGACACCGTCGGCGCGCTCCGCCGTGAGCCGCACGGGAACGTCGGCGGGCGTGTGGACGCGCACGTTGGTCACCAGGTTGCCGAGCACCTGCCGCAGCCCCGACTCGTCGGCGTGCACGAGGAGGACGCCCTCGGCGCCGACCGTCACGGGCCGCTCCGGCTGCTGTGCGCGCAGGTCCTCGGCGGCGTCCCGCACCAGCCGGACGACGTCGACGCTCCGCAGCCGCAGCTGCGGCCGCTGGTCCAGGCGGGCCAGGGTGAGCAGTTCGTCGACGAGCCGCCCCATGCGGTCCACCTCGGCGTTCATCCGGTCCCAGGCGCGTCTGCGCTCGTCCGGCTCGGTCAGCATCCCCCTGTCGTACAGCTGGAGGTAGCCGCGTATCGCCGACAGCGGGGTGCGCAGCTCGTGCGAGGCGTCGGCGACGAAGCGGCGCAGCTGGGCGGCGCTGCGCTCGCGCGTGCGGTACGCCGACTCCACCTGGTGCAGCATGGAGTTCAGCGCGACGCGCAGCTGTTCCACCTCCTGCGTGGGATGGTGGCTGGAGGGCACACGCCGGGTCAGGTCGCCCTCGGCGATGGCCGAGGAGGTCTCCACCATGTCCTCCAGCGGCCGCATCCGGCGCCGCACGTTGAACATCGTCAGGCAGGCGAGCAGCGCCAGCAGCAGCGTGCCGACGCCCAGGTCCAGCCTGAGGGCCTTGGCGATGCCCTGGTGCAGGGCGTCGGTGGAGGTGGCGAACACGAGGTAGTTGCCGTCGGCCAGACGGGCGGAGGTCGTCCGGTAGGTGGCGCCGTGCAGTGTCACCTCGTGCGGTACGGGGTCGGCGGCGAGCGCGCCCGGGTCGCCGATCGCGGCGGCCAGGGCCCGCTGGGCGTCGGTGGGCGCGAAACCGGCGATGGGCACGGCCTCGCCCCGGCTGCCGACGGCGGTGAAGACGGAGTCCGGCCGGGACCTGTTGACGGTGGGCTGCACGAAGTGGTCCCGGATGAGGGCCAGCGCGGCCAGCGAGTCGATCTGCCGCATGGTCAGCCGGGAGTCCACGACGGACTCACGGGACTTGATCAGCTGGGTGTCGATCTGGCCGAGCAGGTAGTGCCGCATGCCCATCAGGCTCGCGGCCGTCGCCACCACGACACCCACGGCGAGCAGCCCGACGTTCGCCAGGGTCAGCTTGCCGCGCAGGGAGTGGATCCCGTGCCGGCGGCGCCGCGGACGCGGTCTGCCGGGCCTCATGCCAGCCCGTATCCCACACCCCGCCGGGTGGTGATCAACGGCGGTCCGAGCGCGTCCAGTTTGCGGCGCAGATAGCTGATGTAGGTCTCGACGACGGTCGACTCGGGCGGTGTGTGCTCGTACTGCCAGACGTGCCTGAGGAGTTGCTCCTTGGGCACGATCCGGCCGCCGTTGCGCACCAGGAAGCGCAGCAGCGCGTACTCGGTGGGGGTGAGCTCGACCGCACGGCCCGCGCGGTGCGCCGAGTACGTCGTCTCGTCCAGCTCCAGGTCGCCGTAGCGCAGCGGCGGGCGCTGGGGGAGGACGTCGGCGGGGCGGGTGCGGCGCAGCACGGCCCGTACGCGGGCGACGACCTCGTCGATGTTGAACGGCTTGGTGATGTAGTCGTCGCCGAAGCCGAGTGCGCCGACGATCTCCGCGGGCGCGTCCCGCGCGGTGACGAAGACCAGCGCCAGGTCCGGGCAGCGGGTGCGCAGCTCGCGGCCCAGCGCCCGGCCGTCCCCGTCCGGCAGCATCACGTCCAGCAGGGCCACGTCGGGCCGGGTGCGCTCGGCGAGCGCGCACGCCTCGCGGACCGTGCCCGCGGTCATCACCTGGAAGCGGTGGTAGCGCAGGGCGATGGCGAGGACGTCCGCGATGGACTCCTCGTCCTCGACGACGAGGACCGTCGCCCCTTCGTGCGCTGCCTCGTTGACGGTCATGTCCCCAGTATCCGCGGCGGGACCGGCGGCGGGGCCGCGGGTGCTTTGGAGTTCCTTGAGAGTCGGGGCGGCACGTGCCCGTCCGCGCCCGCCGCTGCGGATGCTGGTGTGCCAGGACCCGGGGGACCCGGATGAAGGAGCGTAGAGCGTGACGACATTGGCGCGGTGGTGCTACCGGCACCGGCTGCTGGTCCTGTTGCTGTGGGTGGTTTCGCTGCTCGGGGCGGGCGTGGGGGCGTCCGCCGGGGGCACGGCCTACGCGAACGTCTTCTCCCTGCCGGACACGGACTCCAAGACCGCGTACGACCTGATGGAGCAGGCGTTCCCGAAGGCCGCGGGCGACACCGACACGGTGGTGTGGAAGGTCGACGAGGGGTCGGTCCGGGACACGTCGGTGCGCTCCCGGATCGAGCCCGCCCTGGCGGAGATCGGCCGGATGCCGGGGGTCGGCGCGGTCAGCAGCCCGTACGCGGGCGCCCGGGGCGCGGCGCAGATCAGCCGGGACGGGACGATCGCGTACGCGCAGCTCACCTTCACCGAACGGGCGAACGCGGTGCCCAAGCAACTCGTGCAGGATGTGGTCGACACCGCGCGGACGGCCGAACGCGGTGGCCTGCGGGTGGAGTTGGGCGGTCAGGCGATCACCCGGATCCAGCAGCCGCCCGCGGGTCTGTCCGAACTGGTCGGCCTGGCGGCGGCGGCGCTCGTGCTGTTCCTCGCCTTCGGCTCGCTCTTCGCGATGCTCCTGCCGATCGCCGTGGCGGTCTTCGGCGTCGGTATCGGGCTGTTCTCGACCCAGGTGATCAGTCATGTCACGGACGTGCCCGACATCGCCCCGCTGCTCGCCTCACTGATCGGCCTCGGGGTGGGCATCGACTACGCGCTGTTCATCGTCACCCGGCACCGGCGCGGCCTGCTGCGCGGTCTGGAACCGGAGGAGTCGGCGGTGACCGCCCTCAACACCTCGGGCCGGGCGGTGCTGTTCGCGGGCGGCACGGTGTGCATCGCGCTCGCCGGGATGCTGGTGACGAACCTGCGCTTCCTGGACGGCGTGGTCATCGGCACCTCGCTCACCGTGGTGCTGAGCGTGCTCGCGGCCGTCACCCTGCTGCCGGCGCTGCTCGGGTTCCTCGGGCCGCGGGTGCTCAGCCGGCGCCAGCGGCGGCGGCTCGCGGCCCGGGGCCCCTCCGGGGAGGAGCGGGCGAGCACACTGGCGGCACGCTGGTCCGGCACGGTGCAGAAGCGTCCCGGCTGGATCGCGGGCCTCGCGCTGGTCGTCATGGTCCTTCTCGCGCTGCCGGTGCTGTCGCTGCGGCTGGGCGCCACCGACCAGGGCAACGACGACGCCTCGACGACGACCCGCAGGGCGTACGACCTGCTGGCCGAGGGCTTCGGACCCGGCTTCAACGGGCCGCTCCAGGTGGTATCGGCCGACGGTGACACCACCGCGCTGGTCAAGGGCATCGAGGAGACCCGCGGGGTGGCCCGGGTGGCCGCGCTGCCGTCCGCGCACGGCGTCACCGTCATCCAGGTGGTCCCGACCACCTCGCCGCAGTCCGAGCAGACGGACCGGCTCATCGACACCCTGCGCGACGAGGTGATCCCCGAGGCGGGGGTGCGGGCGCACGTCGGCGGTGTCACGGCGGTCTCGAAGGACTTCGCCTCCGTCACGGGCGACCGTCTGCCGTACTTCGTCGCGACCATCGTCGGCCTCGGCTTCCTGCTCCTGCTGGTCGCGTTCCGCTCGCTGCTGGTGCCGCTGACGGCGGCCGTGATGAACCTGGTCGCCGCCGCCGCTTCCTTCGGCGTCCTGGTGGCGATCTACCAGTGGGGCTGGGGCCTGGACCTGCTGGGCCTCGGCAAGGAGGGACCGATCCAGGCGTTCCTGCCGGTCATCATGCTGTCCCTGCTGTTCGGCCTGTCGATGGACTACCAGGTCTTCCTGGTGAGCCGGATGCACGAGGAGTGGGTGCACACCCGGGACAACACCCGTGCGGTCCGGGTCGGCCTCGCGGAGACCAGCCGGGTCATCAACTCCGCGGCCCTGATCATGGTCTGCGTCTTCCTCGCCTTCGTCCTGAGCGGTAACCAGGGCGCGGCGATGGCGGGCGTCGGCCTGGCGGCGGCGGTCGCGCTGGACGCGTTCGTGCTGCGGACGGCACTGGTGCCGGCGGCGATGCATCTGTTCGGCAGGGCCAACTGGTGGCTGCCGGCCCGGCTGGAGCGCCGTCTGCCGCATCTGGCGGTGGAAGCGAGGGAGGAGCCCGAGGGGGCACCGGTCCCGCGGCAGCCGGGTCCCGCTTCGGTGATCCACGGCTTCGTCCGCACCGGGGAGGGCGAGCCCGTCCACGGCGCGGCCGTGACCCTCCTGTCCAAGGGCGGACGGCAACTGGACCGGGTGACGTCCCTGGCCGACGGCTCGTACATCGTCGCGGTACCGGGCCCGGGCACCTACCTGCTCGCGGCCACGGCCTCCCCCCACGGCTCCCGCGCCCACCACGTCGTCGTGACCGACGGCCCCCTGGTCCACGACGTGGAACTGACGGAGGACGAGATGGACGAGGAGGACGAGGTGGACGAGGTGGACGAGGTGGACGAGGTGGACGAGGTCAGCCAGTCCGCACTTGGCCGGCCTTGAGGATCTCATCGACGCTCAGGGTGACCTCGGCGCCGATGGCTGCGGGCAGGGTGACGACTTCGCCGGGGGAGTACGGGCGGTGATTCTCGTAATCGTCGCCGGCGGGGTCGGTCAGGACGTGGACGCGCTGGTGTTTGCGGTCGACGGTCACATAGACCGGGATCTTGGCGCCCGCGTAGGCCTCGACCTTGTTCCGCAGGTCGGTCTTCCAGTCACTGGAGGTGACTTCGAGGACCAGGCGGCAGCAGACGGGGTCGTAGCTGGTGTCGAGAGCATCATCGTAGGCAGGCCGGGCGTCGGGTGTCCCGTTCGCGCCCGTGCACCCGAAGGTGATCACTCGGCCGCAAGGTTCCGCCCCCTGCCCGCCGGGTCCGGCATCATCCTCGTCATCCCCGGGAGGAAGTCCGTGAACAGGTCGTGCACGTCGTGCACCAGGGGGCGCAGGACCCGGAAGCGGGCCAGGGACACCCCGCGGGCGGTGAGCCGGGCGCCCCGCTCGGCCAGCCGGTAGCTGCGTTCGCGGCCCTCCGTGCGGTCGAAGATCCAGTACAGGACGAGCCCCATCTGGGAGAGCCACATCAGCTCGGGCAGCACCTCGCGCAGGTCCGCCGGGACCTTGGTCCGCGCGCCGTACAGCACCTCCTTGTGGATGCCGATGACCTCCGCGCGCGCGTGTTCCGACTCGGCGGAGAAGGGGCTGAGCGGACTGTCGGGGTCGGCGGCGTTCTTGAAGAACTGCACCGCGAACTCGTGGTACGGCGTGGCGATGTCCAGCCACGCGGTCAGCACGCCCGCGAGCCGTGCCTCCAGGTCGGTCTCCCTGGCCAGGACCTCACGGACCGCCTCCCGGTGCTCGGCGGCGATCCGGTCGTAGAAGCCCTGGATCAGGTGTTCCTTGCCCTCGAAGTAGTAGTACGCGTTGCCGACGGAGACCCCGGCCTCCTTGGCGATGGCCCGCATGGTCGTCCTGTCGTAGCCGCGCTCCTGGAACAGCCGCATGGCCGTCTCCAGGATGAGCGCGCGGGTCTGCTCGGACTTGCTGGCGGGCACGCCCCCACCGGGGCCGTCGTCGTTCTTCGCGGGCACGGACAGAGCCTAACCAGTGGCGCAGGTGCCGCCGTCACAGCCGGGTGGGTCGTAGGTCCAGCCATGGCGCGGGTCGTAGGACCACCCGTCCCCGCGCTGGTACGCACCCCCGCCCCACCGCCCCTGGCCCCGCTGTCCGCCGCGCCACCTGGCGGCGGCCAGCACCGCGCCCCTGGCGAGCCGCGTGCCCGCCGGGGTGCTGAGCCGGTGGGCGAGCTGCCGGTGCTCGCGCAGCGCCCACAGGACGGCGATCCAGGCGGCGGCGCCCCGGTAGACCTGGCCCGAGTCGCCGACGACTGTGACCTCGTCCAGGGTGGCGCCGTGGTCGAGGCCCGGGAACCGCCGCCTGGCCCGCTCGGAGCCGGCCGGGACGAGTTCCAGGGGCACCAGCTGCGGCTGTCTGACGAGCCAGTCGCGCACGAACGCGCACAGCGCGCACTCGGCGTCGTACAGGACGGTCAGCCCGCGGACCGGAACGCGCACGGAGGCGTCCCGGTCCCGGCCGGCGGCGGCCGGCATCGCGCTCACGCCCCGGCCGAGGGCGCGGCCCAGTCCTGTGGCGCGACCGGCGGCACCTGCTCGCTCTCCAGCACCCCGCGGCGGCGGATCCGGTTCAGCACGTACACGTTGCCCAGATGCATCACGCCGAGCACCAGCAGCACCACGCCGAGCTTCGTCGACAGGGCCTCGAAGATGCCGCGCGTGTCGTCGATGCTCCGGTCGCCGCTCAGGTACAGCGCGACGAAGCCGAGGTTCACGAGGTAGAAGCCGACCACCAGCAGGTGGTTGACGGCGTCGGCGAGCTTGTCGTCGCCGTGCAGCACGTCGGCGAGGAAGATCCGCCCGTTCCTGCTGAGCGTGCGGGCCACCCAGACGGTCAGGGCGATGCTGACGAGCAGATAGATGACGTAGGCGATGACCGTGCGGTCCATGCCCCCCACCCTTCATTTGAACGCGTTCAAAACGCTGGCGTGAGAGACTCTAGACCTGTTTTTGAACGCGTTCAACACCGCTGGCGCAGGAGTGGGGGGTCCGGCTCAGGGCCTGCGCCCGAGTTCCGGCCGCTTGCCGTAGTCGGTGAAGCCCAGGACGTTGCCCCACGGGTCGGCGATCTCGACGGTCCAGCCGGTCGCCACGGCGAAGGGCTCGTCGAGCAGTTCGATCCCGGCCTTCACGAGTTCGCGCGCCGCCGCCCGCGCGTCCGGCACCTCCAGCCACACCCGCGGCGAGGGCCACGGCGGCGGACGGCGTCCGAACTCCTCCTGGCGCAGCAGGATTCCCGGTGTCTCGCCGCCGACCTTCAGCAGTGCGATGCCGGCCTCGTCCAGATGGAACGCCACCGTGAACCCGGCCCGCTCGTAGAACCCCACGGCCTCGCCCAGATTCCCGACGGGCAGCAGTACGTTGTCGAACCCGAGCAGCTCGTACGACTCGTCATCTGACATGCCATCAGATTAGGTGCGGGATCCGCCCGGTCCGGTAGGCCGAGCGCGGATCGGGCGCCGGGTCACTCGTTCGGCGCGGGGAGCCGGTCCCCGAGCGAGACCCCGATGTTTCGCTTCGGCCGCTCTTCCTGCAATATGACCGTCAGTTCGTCGGCAGTCGAAGAGTGGAGCCACCGTGTCCGAGCAGCCGCAGCAGCCCAACCAGGCCCCGGGATACGGGTATCCCAACCAGCAGCCCGGCAGCTACCCGCCGCCTCCCGGTGGCTACCCGCCCCCCGGCGCGTACCCGCCGCCTCCCGGTGGCTACCCGCCTCCCGGTGGTTACCCGCCGCCCCCGGGGATGCAGTACGACCCCAACGCCCCCTACGGCTACGACCCCTACGGCCGTCCCTACTCCGACAAGTCGAAGATCGTCGCCGGGGTCCTCCAGCTCAGCCTGGGCACCCTCGGCATCGGCCGCTTCTACATGGGCCACGTCGGGATCGGCATCGCCCAGCTCCTCACCTGCGGAGGCTTCGGCATCTGGGCGCTGATCGACGGCATCATGCTGCTGACCGGCAACGACAACACCGACGCGCAGGGCCGGATCCTGCGTGGCTGACGCGGTGTACGGGGCGCTGCGTGGCCGGCTGCTGCGGCATCCGGCCGCGGCTCCGCTCGCGGTGCTGTGCGCCGGGGTGGCGGGCGCCGGGTACCTCTACGTCACCGACCCGCACGAGCCCGGCCACATCCTGCCCCAGTGCCCCTTCCGGTACGTCACCGGGCTGCTCTGCCCGGCCTGCGGCGGCACGCGCATGGTGTACGACCTGATGCACGGCCGCCTCGACCAGGCCTGGCTGGACAACAGGATGCTGCTGCTCGCCTCGCCGTTCGCGCTGGCGCTGCTCGGCAAGTGGGCCCTTGAGGGGCTGCGTGGGCGCCGCTGGCACCCGCGGCTCAGCCCCCGGGCGCAGGCGGGGGTGCTGCTGGTGGCCGTGGCGTGGACCGTGGTCCGCAACATCGTCTAGAGCCGGTCGTGCGGCGAGGGCGTACGGTGCCGGGAAGGGCGGGCGGGCCGGAAGGCCGGGCGCGGTGCCAAAAAATGCCGCCAATGTGGCCGAATTTGATCACAGAACGGGAACATTCCTTCGAACCCCCTCCCGCGCCGCCCTTCTGGATCTTTATGCTCCCAACGCGCAGGGGGGACGGCCGCATCCGGTCGACGCGCGTCGACGCGTATGGAATCGCGCACGGATGCCGTGTGACCGGGCAGTCGGGCTCCCTGGCCCCGGAGATTCCCACTCCGGGCGTTCCCAACACTCCCCAGGAGCACCAGCCATGACTGTCCCCACCCCTGACGCCCCCTACGGCTACGACCCGCAGGGCCGCCCGTACTCCGACAAGTCGAAGATCGTCGCGGGCGTCCTCCAGCTCTTCCTCGGAAGCCTGGGCATCGGCCGCTTCTACGTCGGCTCCGTGGGTGTGGGCATCGCCCAGCTGCTGACCTGCGGCGGTCTCGGCATCTGGGCCCTGGTCGACGCCATCCTCTTCCTCACGAGCAACGACCGCACCGACAAGCAGGGTCGCGTCCTGCGCGGCTGACCCTTCCAGGCGCCCGGCGACGGCCGGGCGCAGCACGCAGAGGGCCCCGTTCCGGACGGAACGGGGCCCTCTGCGTCGCGTGCGAAGGAAGGTCAGAAGCGGCGCGTGATCAGCGCCCGCTTCACCTCCGCGATCGCCTTCGTCACCTCGATGCCGCGCGGGCAGGCGTCGGTGCAGTTGAAGGTGGTGCGGCAGCGCCAGACGCCGTCCTTGTCGTTGAGGATCTCCAGGCGCTGCTCACCGGCCTCGTCACGGCTGTCGAAGATGAACCGGTGGGCGTTGACGATGGCCGCCGGGCCGAAGTACTGGCCGTCGTTCCAGAAGACCGGGCAGGACGAGGTGCAGGCCGCGCACAGGATGCACTTCGTCGTGTCGTCGAAGCGGGAGCGGTCCTCCGGGGACTGCAGACGCTCCCGCGTCGGCTCGTTGGTCTCCTTGGTGACCAGGAACGGCATGACGTCCCGGTACGCCTGGAAGAACGGCTCCATGTCCACGACCAGGTCCTTCAGGACCGTCAGGCCCTTGATGGGCTCGATCGTGATCGGCTTCTCGGGGTTGATGTCCTTGATCAGCGTCTTGCAGGCCAGACGGTTCTTGCCGTTGATCCGCATGGCGTCCGAGCCGCAGATGCCGTGCGCGCAGGAGCGACGGAAGGTCAGGGTGCCGTCGAGGTCCCACTTGATCTTGTGCAGACCGTCGAGGACGCGCTCCTTGGGGTCGATCTCCAGCTGGAAGTCTTCCCAGGTCGCCTCGGCCGAGACCTCCGGGTTGAACCGGCGGACGCGGAAGGTGACGGTGATGTAGGGGGAGGCGGCGGACTCCGCCTCCACCTTGTCCAGAACGGGGGTTGCCATCAGTACTTACGCTCCATCGGCTGGTAGCGGGTCTGGACGACCGGCTTGTAGTCGAGACGGACGGTTTCGGACCCGTCGGCGCCGACCTCGCGGTACGCCATGGTGTGGCGCATGAAGTTGACGTCGTCGCGGTTGGGGTAGTCCTCGCGGTAGTGACCGCCGCGGGACTCCTTGCGGGCCAGGGCGGAGACCGCCATGACCTCGGCCAGGTCCAGCAGGTTGCCCAGCTCGATGGCCTCCAGGAGGTCCGTGTTGAACCGCTTGCCCTTGTCCTGGATCGCCACGTTCTTGTAGCGCTCCCGGAGCTCGGCGATCTTCTCGACCGCCGTCTTGATCGTCTGCTCGGTGCGGAACACCATGACGTTGGCGTCCATGGTCTCCTGCAGCTCGCGGCGCAGGGTCGCCACCCGCTCGGTGCCGGTGGAGGTCCGCAGCCGCTCGATCTGCTCGACCACGAGGGACTCGGGGTCCTCCGGCAGCTTCACGAAGTCGGCCTTCTCGGCGTACTCCGCGGCGGCGATGCCGGCCCGCTTGCCGAACACGTTGATGTCCAGCAGCGAGTTGGTGCCCAGGCGGTTGGCGCCGTGGACGGACACGCAGGCGACCTCGCCGGCCGCGTACAGGCCCGGAACGACCGTGGTGTTGTCCGTGAGCACCTCGCCCCGGACGTTGGTCGGGATGCCGCCCATGGCGTAGTGCGCGGTCGGCTGGATCGGGATCGGGTCGGTGTACGGCTCGATGCCCAGGTAGGTCCGCGCGAACTCGGTGATGTCCGGCAGCTTGGCGTCCAGCTGCTCCGGCGGCAGGTGGGTCAGGTCCAGGTAGACGTGGTCGCCCTCGGGACCGCAGCCGCGGCCCTCGCGGATCTCCGTGTAGATGGAGCGGGAGACGACGTCGCGGGAGGCGAGGTCCTTCATGACCGGCGCGTACTTCTCCATGAAGCGCTCGCCGTCCTTGTTGCGCAGGATGCCGCCCTCACCGCGGGCACCCTCGGTGAGCAGGATGCCCATGCGCCAGATGCCGGTCGGGTGGAACTGGAAGAACTCCATGTCCTCCAGCGGCAGCCCGCGCCGGTACACGGCGGCCTGGCCGTCACCGGTCAGCGTGTGCGCGTTGGACGTCACGCGGAAGAACTTGCCGCAGCCGCCGGAGGCGTAGATCACGGCCTTCGCCTGGAAGACGTGGATCTCACCGGTCGCCAGCTCGTAGGCCACCACGCCGGCCGACTTCTTGACGCCGTCGACCTCGGTGATCAGCTGGTCCAGGACGTAGAACTCGTTGAAGAACTCCACGCCCTCCTTGACGCAGTTCTGGTACAGCGTCTGGAGGATCATGTGGCCGGTGCGGTCGGCCGCGTAGCAGGAGCGGCGGACCGGGGCCTCGCCGTGGTTGCGGGAGTGCCCGCCGAAGCGCCGCTGGTCGATCGTCCCGTTCGGCGTCCGGTTGAACGGCAGGCCCATCTTCTCCAGGTCGAGGACGGAGTCGATGGCCTCCTTCGCCAGGATCTCGGCGGCGTCCTGGTCGACCAGGTAGTCACCGCCCTTGACCGTGTCGAAGGTGTGCCACTCCCAGTTGTCCTCCTCCACGTTGGCCAGCGCGGCGGCCATGCCGCCCTGCGCGGCGCCCGTGTGGGAGCGGGTGGGGTAGAGCTTGGTCAGGACCGCGGTGCGGCTGCGCTTGGTGGCCTCGATGGCGGCCCGCATACCGGCGCCACCGGCGCCGACGATGACGGTGTCGTACTTGTGGATCTTCATCAGGAAAATACCTCGGTCCCGGGGCCTAGCGGATGTTCGGGTCGAAGGTGAAGATCACCAGCGTGCCCAGCAGGATGGTCCACACCGTGGCGGTGTACAGCAGTGCCTTCAGCCACAGCCGGGTGTTGGCCCGCTCCGCGTAGTCGTTGATGACGGTGCGCAGGCCGTTGCAGCCGTGCAGCATCGCCAGCCAGAGCATGGCGAGGTCCCAGACCTGCCACCAGGGGGAGGCCCAGCGGCCCGCCACGAAGGCGAAGCCGATCTTGGAGACGCCGCCGTCCAGGACGAGCTGGATCAGCAGGTGGCCGATGACGAGGACGACCAGGACGATGCCGGACAGCCGCATGAACAGCCAGCCGTACATCTCGAAGTTGCCCCGGGTCGACTTCGGGGTCTTCTTGGTGCGCTGGCGCGGGGCCTCGATGAGGGGGGCGGGGTTGTCCACGCCGTAGACGGAGCCGCCCTCGACCGGGCCGATGCCGGAAGCGGTGGTTTCAGTGGTGGACATGTGCGTCAGCTCCCGAATACCGCGCGAGCGGCGTGGCCGAGGACGGGGTAGATCGCCCCGATCATGAGCAGGACCCAGACGCCGACCACGGTCCACAGCATCTGCTTCTGGTACCGGGCGCCCTTGGCCCAGAAGTCGACGGCGATGACGCGCAGGCCGTTGAGCGCGTGGAAGAGGATGGCGGCGACGAGGCCGTACTCGAGCACGGCGACGATCGGCGTCTTGTACGTGGCCACGACATTGTCGTAGGCCTCAGGAGACACACGCACGAGTGCGGTGTCCAGCACATGCACGAACAGGAAGAAGAAGATGAGGACGCCGGTGACTCGGTGAGCCACCCAGGACCACATTCCTTCCCGGCCGCGGTACAGCGTTCCAGCCGGCACGGAAGAACCCTCCGGGAGCGGGGACTAGGGCCGCGCCGGCTTCACTGTCGGTCGGGCCCGGCCGGGTACGGTCCACCGGCCCCCAGTATCGTACCGAGGTGCTGGCCGGGGCCTTACGTGGGGGTCCGCCCGTGTGATCGAGCTCGCCCTCAAAGGTGCACGGACGGCTGAGCGGCCGCGCCCAGGAGGCCCCGCAGCCGCCCGTTCGCCAGCCTCCGCAGCTCTTCCCGGGCGACGGCCCGCTCGTCCTCCGGATCGTTGGTCAGACGTGACCGGATCGCCGGCAGGACCCGGTCCAGGCTCTCGTCCGGGGCGGTGCCGTCCAGGCAGATGACGAAGGTGTGGCCGAATCTGGCCTCGTAGGCGGCGTAGGCGGCGCTCAGGGCCGTGGAGGCGGCCGCGTACGTGCCGGCGGGCAGCGACGGCAGGGGTTCTTCCGCCAGGGCCCCGGCCAGTTCCTCGGGGCTCAGGTCGTACGTCGCCTCGTCCGCCGCCGCCAGGAGGGACGGCAGGTCCGGATAGGGGCGGTGGGCGGCGACGCGGTGGGCCCAGCGGGGGCTGTGCAGGCAGGTCAGGAGGGTCCTGTGGGCCTCGGGGGCGGGCGCGGTGTTGAAGCGCTCCAGGTTCTGCGCAGGCAGCGTGGGTCCTAGGTCGGCAGGGATGTCGGCAGGGGAATCCGTGAGAGATGTGCCGCTACGTTATCGGGTGTGCTCATGACGTGTTCGACGGGTGGTTGAATTTCACTCGGACGGGAGAGTTTGAGAACGTGCGGTGGACACGTTCGGCGGCCATGGGCCGTTAGGTTGACCGCGTGAGCAAGCACAGGCGCCGGGCTCCGGCGCGCAAGCCGCGGCGCACGCGGGCTGTCGTCGGCGGCGCGTTCGCCGCCACGGTCGCACTGGGCATCGGGCTGGCCCTGTGGTCCTTCGGGGGCGACGGCTCCCCGGCCGGCGCGGCGTCGGGCGGCTCGGACGCGTCCTCCGGCTCGGTGAGTCCCGGCCCCACCCGCACCTACCCGCTGTCGCAGGCGCCGCGGACCATCCCCGCCGTGCGCTCCCACACCGCCGCCCGCGGTCCCGGCTGGCGCCCGGAGCCCGGCGCCCGGGTCGTGGTGAGCGACGCCTCCCTCGCCGACGAGGGAAAGCTGATAGCGAGCGAACTCGGTCTGGCCTACTCCGGCCGGCGCGGCGACGTGCGCCCGGGGGACGTACGGCTGGCGCTGGCCGAGGGCGGCGAGGGCCGGAACCCCGAGTCGTACACCCTGACCGTGCGCGACGGCCGGGTGACCATCAGCGGGCCGGCCGACGCGGGGGTCTTCTACGGCACCCGCACCCTGAAGCAGGAGGTGCACGGCGGCGGCACGGCCCCCGAGGGGGTCGTGGAGGACGCGCCGGCCAAGTCGCGGCGCGGTTTCATGCTGGACATCGCCCGCAAGCCGTTCACGGCCGACTGGCTGGAGGACCGCATACGGGAACTCGGCGACCTGAAGTTCAACGAGCTCGGCCTGCACTTCTCCGACGACCAGGGCTTCCGCATCGAGTCCGACACCCACCCGGAGGTCGTCTCCCCGGACCATCTGACCAAGGCCGAGGTCAAGCGGATGGTCGACCTGGCCGCGAGCCGGCACATCACCGTCGTCCCCGAGATCGACTCGCCCGGCCACCTCGGCGCGGTGATCGCCGCCCACCCCGAGGTGCAGCTGCGCGACGCGCAGGGCGTGGCGACCCGCGGCGCCATCGACATCTCCGAACCCCGGTCGGCCGCGATCGTCGACGACCTGCTCGACGAGTACGCGGGCCTCTTCCCCGGCGGCCTCTGGCACCTCGGCGGCGACGAGTACCAGGCGCTGACCGTGCGCGACCCCGAGGCGTCCTACCCGCAGCTGGCCGCCGCCGCGAGGAAGGCCCACGGCTCCGGCGGCAACGTGGCCGACCTGACGACGGACTGGCTGAACGACCGCGCCGCCACCGTCCGTGAACACGCCCGCGCCCCGCGCGCCTGGAACGACGGCTTCTTCCGGAGCTCGTCCGTGCCGCCCGCCCAGGACATCGAGGTCGCCTACTGGACGGGCAAGGAGTACGGCGCCCGGCAGCCGCTCGAGTACCTCGGGGCCGGCCGCAAGGTGCTCAACTACAACGACGAGTTCCTCTACTACGTCCTCGGCGAGCCGCAGACCTTCGTCTACCCGACCGGCCGGCGGATCTACGAGCAGTGGACCCCGCGCGTGCTGCGCGGCACCGAGGCGGTGCCCGCCCGGTACGACGCGCAGATACTCGGCGGCTCGTTCGCCGTGTGGTGCGACCTGGCGAACTCCCAGACCCAGGACCAGGTGGCGGCCGGCATCCGGATGCCGCTGCGGGCGACCGTCCAGAAGCTGTGGGACCCGGACGATCCGGCGATGTCCTGGGCGGAGTTCAAGGAGCTTGCCGCCAAGCTGGGTTGACGCCGAATCGAGTGGACGTGCGAAGGGCGGGCGCCGTAGGTTCCGGGTGCCGCGCCGGCTGGTGGCCGACCGCCTCGCGTCCACCGGCTACAACCGGGCCGTCACGGCCGAGGAACTGCACCGGGCCGCCCGGCAGATGATGTTCAGCGACGTCCTCGACATCGTCGCCGCCGTGCTCGCCGTGCTCGCCGTGCTCCGGCTGACCCGTATGCAGCACGAGAAGGCGCTGCGGGGACCGGCGCCGAGCGCGGCCTGACCCGCTTCCCGAGCCGACCGCCGACCTCGGTCATTGGCCGAAACCTTTTCTTATGCCAACTTGCTCGACTCCGCGTGCGACCCGTGTGACACTACCGGCCGATCGCACGCAGTAAGGGCAAGTGCGGGCTCCGTAGAGGTCGGCGCCCTTTGAGGAGGCGTGGATGAGTCTGGTGGAACTGATCGCGCAGGCCGACGAGCGCGGACTGGCCGCCAGCGGGCTGGCTTGTTTGGATCGGTGTGTACCCCTGCTCGGCGGCGACGACGAGGTCCTGCGGCCGCTGTGGGGGAGCCTCGCAGAGGACTCGGCCCACTCCTCGGACGGCGACTGGGCCGAGCGGCTGGAGCAGGCGCGTGGCGCGCTGGACGCGATGGACGAGGAGGACGCCGAGGACGAGGCCGCGCTGCTGGTCCGCCGGATGCTGGCCGCCGCGCCGGCCGCCCGGTCCGCGGCCGAGGTGCGGCAGTGGGCGGACGCCTGCTCGGTCGCCTCGCTCCAGATCCACCGGCTCCTCGACCAGGCCGAGGACGGTGCCCCCGCCGACTGCCTCCCCGAGGCGCTCGACTCCGTCCGCGCCGGGGCAACCCCCGTCCCGGCTCCCGGCGAGGGCATGTCGCCGCTGGTCGCCGGCGAGCTGCGCCGCCAGATCACCGTCCTGGAGCTGCTCGCCGGGCACGGTCGTGCCGGACTCCGCCAGGCCCTGGAGGTCTCCACGGAGGGGCGCCGCGTCCTGCGGGCGGTGGTGTCCCGCCGGACTCGCGGCCGGGTGTGAGCCCAGAGCCCCGGACGGGCCGATGGCGCGGCGGGAACCTGTGAGCGTCCTGCGGGCCCGGTGCGGTGGTCCTGCGCCGGTCGTGCGCCGGTTGTGGGGGAGGTCGCGATCGCGGGTGACGAACCGCGGGCGGATGCGCTCTTCCCTATGTGACAGTCCAGCATGTGACGACTCAGCAGCAGAGTCGGCCCCAGGCCGCCACCAAACCGGTGCGGTGGGCGGCGGACACCGTGACGGCGATGCGCGAGGGCGCTCGGCTGCGCCTGGACTACTCGGCGCAGAGCCTGTGGCGCGTCGACCGGACGATCGAGGAGATACGGCGCGAGGGCACGCCGTACGCGGCCGTGCGGAGCGTGCTGCGCGGCTTCGGCGCGTATGCCGGCGAGGTGATCGTCCGTCACGGCGGCGGGGCCGAGTGGTGGGCGAGCGGCGGCGAGCACTGGGTGCGCACCACGGACGGACGGCTGTGGGACCCCATCGAGGAGGCCGGGCGGTGCTTCACGGGCCAGGGGTCGCTGCGGCTGCTGTGCCGGGACGCCATGGGGACCGAGCGGACCTGAGCCGTGGCCGTGGGGCCGCTGACGAGCTGTGACACTTCTGTGGGAGCCGACGCTGATGACCTTGGGGGCGTGGACACGGCCGGTCGGTGGTGCGCACGTCTGGGGACTCGCTACGGACGAGGACGGTTCTTGGGCCAGGGAGGGGAACCCCGCCACGCGCAGGCGTACGACGGGGAGTTGGGTGCGGCCGTCGCGCGGGCCCAGGAAGGCGACGAGGAGGCCTTCGCCGTCGCGTACCGGTTCGTGCAACCCGGACTGCTCGGGTATCTGCGCGGTCTCGTCGACGACGACGCCGAGGACGTGGCGTCCGACGCCTGGCTGGAGATCGCGCGCGACCTCGGCCGGTTCCGGGGCGACGGGGCGGGGTTTCGCGGCTGGACGGCGACCATCGCCCGGCACCGGGCGCTCGACCATCTGCGCCGGAAACGGGTGCGGCCCCGGGCCACCGCGCTCGAACAGGACGTCCTCGATCTGCCCGGCCCGCACAGCACCCATGACCAGGCCCTGGAGTCCATGACCACCGAGCGCGCTCTCGACCTCGTCCGCCGGCTGCCCCGCGACCAGGCCGAGGCGGTACTGCTGCGGGTCGTCGTCGGACTTGACGGTCCCGCCGCCGCGCGCGTCCTCGGCAAACGACCGGGCGCGGTGCGCACCGCCGCCCACCGGGGGCTGAAACGGCTGGCGCGGCATCTCGAGGAGGAGGTCCGGGGCGGGGCGCGGGAGCGATGAGTACCGAGGCAACGGCCGGGGCCGCCACCCCCCACAGGAGAGGCCCCGGCCGTCGCGCGGCACGGGCCGCGCGGCCCGTACTCCTTACAGCGCCGAGGGTGCGGTTTCTGTCACACCTCACCCCGCTCCGGTTGGTTGCACGTTGTACGGTCATGGACGGAAGGCGGTTTCAGGCCGTAACGTGCCTTTCGCGCCGAGGCGCGGCGGGCATGGCCACCGCAACGATCTGCCGCCTCGAACACCGCAACCATCAACTCAGGAACCATGACGGCCAGAGGCCGGTCCGCGCCAGCGGTGCCGGTTCAGTCGCGAGGAAGGGCACCACGGGTGCTGGGGGACGACGCGGAGCTGACCGCCGCGGTGCTCGCGGCGCAGGACGGGGACGAGACCGCTTTCCGGACTGTGTACCGTGCCGTGCACCCGCGACTGCTCGGATACATACGCACACTGGTCGGCGACCCGGACGCCGAGGACGTGGCGTCCGAGGCCTGGCTCCAGATCGCCCGCGACATGGAGCGGTTCAGCGGGGACGCCGACCGGTTCCGCGGCTGGGCCGCCCGGATCGCCCGCAACCGCGCCCTGGACCACATACGCATGCGCGGCCGCCGCCCCGCGATCGGCGGCGACGAGACGGAACTGGCCGGCCGCGCCGCGGAGTCCGACACCGCGGGCGAGGCCATGGAGGCCCTGGCCACCGGCAGCACCCTCTCGCTCATCGCCCAACTCCCGCAGGACCAGGCCGAAGCCGTGGTGCTGCGCGTGGTCGTGGGGCTCGACGCGAAGACCGCGGCCGAGACGCTCGGCAAGCGCCCCGGTGCCGTGCGCACCGCCGCGCACCGCGGTCTGAAACGGCTCGCGGAGCTCCTCGGCGACGATCCGGAATCCCCCCACGAGCTCGGCGCGCTGTCGCCTCCGCGAGAACCGCGGGGCCGTGCGGTGACATCCGCCGGTGTGACGCATATGCGTGCCCGGACGCAGAAGGACATGTGATGGCCGAGGAGCAGCACAGGTGGCTGGACCGCGACACGGCGGAGCGTTTGCTGCGCGGGGAGCCACTGGACACCGTCGACATCACCGTCCGTCACCCGGCCGAACGGCTCGCCAAGGCGCTCGGCGCCCTGTCCGCCGAGTCGTACCCGCCCCCTCCGGCCGCCCGGGCCTTCCCGGACTCGTCCGCCTCTCCCGCATCCTCGCCCACCTCGGCGTACCCGGCCGACTCGGCCGACGCCGCGCTGCCCGGTGAGGCCGCCGCGCTGGCCGCCTTCCGCAAAGCGCGCGCCCAGCGGGCCGACGAGCGGGCCGCGGAGGGCACGGACGCGCACCTCGAGACCCACTCCCGTCCGCGTTCCGTGGTCTCCGACGACGTCGGGCTCGTCCGTATCGGCACGCGAGCGCGTGGCGGTACGGGACGGCGTCCGCGGCGTGCCGGGTCGCGGCGCCGGGGCCGGCCGGTACGCCTCGCCCTGTCGGCCGCGCTGGCCGCCGGCGCGGTCGGCGGGGTAGCGGCGGCGGCCACGACCGGTGTGCTGCCGACGCCGTTCGGCGGCGACGAGCCCGCCCCCGGCACCTCCGTCTCCGTCCCGGCGACCCCGGGACACCCGCTGGTATCGCCCTCGCCCGGCGGCACCACGGGCAGCGGTCCGGGCACGCGGACGCCCGGCGGCGCCACGACCGCCGCCCCCGACGGCGACGCCGGAAGCACCGCGCGCGAGGGCAGCGCCGCCCCCGGCCGCGACGCCGCCACCGGCTCCGGCGACGAACAGGGCGCCCTCGGCGATCGCTGGAACCGGCTGGTGGCGTCCTGCCGCGATCTGCGCGACGGCAAGAGCCTGGACTCCGACCGCCGGCGCACCCTGGAGGGAGCGGCCGGCGGCTCCGCGCGCGTCTGGTCGTACTGCCAGGGGGTCCTGAAGACGGTCGACGGCCGCTCCGGCGACACGGGCGGCGGCGACCAGGGCGAGAACGAGGGCGGCGGCCAGAACGGCGAGGGCGGCGGGAAGAGCCAGGGCGACCAGGGTGCCCAGGGCGGGCAGGGCGACGACCAGGGCGGCGACCCAGGCGGCCTCGGCGGCGACGACCGCGGCCTCGGCAAGGGCCTCGCACCGACGCTGCTCACCCCGCAGCTCCCCGACGTCGCCCCGTTGGTCCCGAAGCAGTCGGCCCCGACCTCGGCGCCGTCGCCGGGTCCCACCTACAGCGCTCTGTGATCCTCCGCCTGCCGCCGCTCCGACCTGCGGGTTCGTGCCGCGGTAAAAATCGTCTCGGCGGCGGTGTGACGTTTTCCGCGGCGGTGGCGCAGTAGTGAGTGAGCCGACTGGTCATCGGCCGCCGCACAGAGCCGGGGTTCCCCCCGTACCCACGGCTCGTGCCTTCGGCGCGGGGGGGGGGGCGGGGCGCCCGCCGCCCCCCCCCCCCCCCCCCCCCCCCCCCCCCCCCCACCCCCCCCCCCCCCCCCCCCCCCCCCCCCCCCCCCCCCCCCCCCCCCCCCCCCCC
>NZ_JBIAXG010000049.1:0-60349 GCF_042896465.1 Streptomyces sp. NPDC001292 | reverse complement strand
TACGCGGACGACCCTCCGCCTTGCGATGCACCGCACCGGACGCCGCGGGGCCCGCCCTCCGGGCGGACGGCGCTACTTTCGAAACACGCCCTAGTACGCGGCGCGCAGCGCGCCCTCCAGGATCGCGGCGCCCTCCTCGGCCTCCGCGACCGTCAGGGACAGCGGCGGGGCGATGCGCAGGGCGCTGGTGTTGTGTCCGCCGCCCTTGCCGATGAGCAGGCCGCCCTGCCGGGCCGCCTCCAGCACCGCGGTGGCCGCCTGCGGATCGGCCTCGTCCGTCCCCGGCCGGGTCAGCTCGACGCCGATCATCAGCCCGCGTCCGCGGACCTCCCGCACGCCGGGCAGCTGGGCGGCGACGGCCCGCAGCCGCTCGATGAGCAGTCCGCCGACGCGCCGGGCGTTGCCCTGGAGGTCGTGTTCCAGGAGGTAGTTGAGGTTGGCGAGGCCCGCGGCCATGGTGAGCTGGGTGCCGCCGAAGGTGGAGATGCTGTTGGAGTCCAGGCAGTTCATGATCTCGGCGCGGGCGACGACCCCACCGATGGACATGCCGTTGCCGATGCCCTTGGCGAAGGTGACGATGTCGGGCGGTCCGCTGCGTGCGTGCGCCTGCCAGCCCCAGAAGTGGTCGCCGGTGCGGCCCCAGCCGGTCTGCACCTCGTCGGAGATCCACAGGATGCCGTGCTCCTTGAGCACGTCCCGGAAGGCGGCGTACAGGCCGTCGGGCGGGGAGGTGAAGCCGCCGACGCCCTGGACGGGTTCGGCGATCAGCGCGGCGGGCGGGCGGGTGTGGCCGAGGAGGTCCTTGAGGTCCTCGACGCAGGCGGCGATGAACTCGGCGTCGCTCAGGTGGGCGAACGGGCCTCGGGTGCGTACGCCCCCGTGGACGTACAGCGTCTGGAGCGGGGACAGGGAGGTCGGGGACCAGCCGCGGTTGCCGGTGATGCCGACGGCGCTGAAGGAGCGGCCGTGGTAGCTGTTGCGCATGGCCAGGACGGTGTTGCCGCGCCGGTACGTCGTCGCCAGCAGCAGGGCGGTGTCGTTGGCCTCGGTGCCGGAGGTGGTGAAGAACACCCGGGCGTCCGGGATGCCGCTCAACTGGGCGATGCGCTCGGCGAGTTCGACCATCGGGCGGTTGAGGTAGAGCGTGGAGGAGTGGATGATCCGCCCGGCCTGCTCGCTCACCGCCTTGGTGACCTCGGGCAGCGCGTGGGCGGTCATGGTGGTGAGGATTCCGCCGAAGAAGTCGAGGTAGCGCCTTCCCTCGGCGTCCCAGACGTGGCGGCCCTCGCCGTGGGTGATCTCGATCGGGTCCTCGTAGTAGAGCGCCAGCCAGTCGGGCGCGACGGCCCGGTGACGGTCGTACAGGTCGCTCACGGCTGCACCAGCCCTTCGTAGGCGTCGGGGCGGCGGTCGCGGTAGAAGGCCCACTGCTGCCGCACTTCTTCGATGAGGTCGAAGTCCAGGTCGCGGACCAGGAGTTCCTCCTTGGAGTCGTCGGCTGGGTCTCCGACGAACTGTCCGCGGGGGTCGACGAAGTAGCTCGTCCCGTAGAAGTCGTTGTCGCCGTACTCCTCGCGGCCGACGCGGTTGATCGCGGCGACGAAGTACTCGTTGGCGACGGCGGCGGCCGGCTGTTCCAGCTGCCACAGGTAGGCGGACAGGCCGCGGTGGGTGGCGGAGGGGTTGTAGACGAGCTGGGCGCCGTTCAGGCCGAGCTGGCGCCAGCCCTCCGGGAAGTGGCGGTCGTAGCAGATGTAGACGCCGACCCGGCCGACGGCGGTGTCGAAGACGGGCCAGCCGAGGTTGCCGGGTTTGAAGTAGTACTTCTCCCAGAAGCCCTTGACCTGCGGGATGTGGTGCTTGCGGTACTTGCCGAGGTAGCTGCCGTCGGCGTCGATCACGGCGGCGGTGTTGTAGTAGAAGCCGGACTGCTCGACCTCGAACACCGGGACGACGATCACCATGCCGGTCTCGCGTGCGAGTTCCCGCATGCGCTGCACCGTGGGCCCGTCCGGCACCGGCTCGGCCCAGCGGTAGTGCTCCGGCTCCTGGACCTGGCAGAAGTACGGCGCGTTGAAGACTTCCTGGAACCCGATGATCCGGGCACCCTGACGGGACGCCTCGCGGGCGTGCTCCTCGTGTTTGGCGACCATGGACTCGGTGTCGCCGGTCCAGGTGGCCTGGACCAGGGCCGCACGGACGACGTTGGCCATGAACTGCTCCTTCGACGTACGTCAGAGCCTCTACGCCCGTAGAACAGGCCTAGAAGCACGAACGTAAGCCTCTTCTCCTGGCTTGCCAAGACCATTGTCGTCAACCCGCGAAGTCGATCGTGTTTCGCACTCCGGTGGGTGAGCGCGAGGGCCGGCGGGAGGTGCGTCACGCCGAGGCCGGGACCGGGGCTCTCACCCTGGCCAGCAGGTCGTGGGGCGCGGGGTCGGCCTGGAGCCCGGGAAGCAGCAGCAGCCACAGGGCGGCCAGGCGGTCCTCGATCAGCAGCCGGTCGTCGAGGACGTCGGAGAGCGTGTGGAGGCCGAAGAACGCGGCGACCAGGGTGGGAGCGTCCCGGCCGGGTTCCGCCGCGGGGGCCAGACCTCCTTCGCTCCGGGCGGCGGCGAGCATGCGCTCGACGGTGGTGATCCAGTCCACGAACGGCGGGGGCATCTCCACGTCGATGGACCGCCGCTCAGCCCACAGCCGCGCGCCGGCGCGTACGACGACGTCGTCACGGAACGCCCGGGCCACCGAGAAGCTCAGCCGCACCAGCCTCTCCAGGGCGGGCTCGGCCACCGACTCGTGCTGCGCGACCAGGGCCGGCCAGGCGGCGAAATGCGCTTCGACGACGGCGAGGGCGAGCCGTTCCTTGTTGGCGTAGTGGAAATAGATGGCCCCGCTGGTGCGGCCGGACCGTTCGCCGATGTCGGCGATACTGGTCCCCGCGTAACCCCGTTCGAAGAACAGGTGAGCTGCCGCCTGCAATACGGCTCTGCGGGTTTCCTCCGCCCGTTCCTGCACACGTCTCCCTTGTCCGTAGGTGCGTCGCGAGGACGAATCTATCGGCCTTTCCCGCACGGCCGGGAGGCTCGAACATGCGAAACCCTTAATAGTCTTATTAGCATTTTTTCATGGACTCCGGATCGCGCACACGGGATTCCCGCACACCGTTGACCGGGTCCGGCGGCCCCATCCGCCTTTCCTCCCTCGGCCGGTCCAGAACGGTCGAGCGCGAACTGGTCCACCGGACCTCCGTGGCCGAGGTGTTGCTGACCGACGTCCGCCCCTTCGGCCCGCTCTCCTTCTGCGCCGCCGCCGCGTGGCCGCGCTCTCACCCCACGTTCCCCCGCGGCCGCGACGACCGGCACAGCCCGTGGATGATCGTCGAGACCCTGCGCCAGCTCGGCATCTACATCCCGCTGCGCCACCTGGACGTGCCCCGCACCGCCCGCTTCCTGATCGACGACCTCTCCTACGCCCTGGACGTGGACGCGGAGCCCACGGCACCGCACGGGGCCAGCGAGGTCACCTGCCTCGCGCAGGTGGGCGGCCTGCGCACCGACCGCGGCGGGAACGTGCTGACCGGGCTGCGCATGCGGGTCGACTTCCTGGCCGGCCACCGGCCGTTCGCCCGCGCGGCGGGCGCGGCGCGGTTCCTCGACGCCGAGCGCTACGCCCGGCTCCGGTCCGGCGCCGACGAGACCGTACCGTCCGGACGGGGGCCTCGGCCCGAACCGGCCCTGCTGGGGCTGGCGTCGGAGTCGGACTCCGTCATCGCCGTGGCCGGCGAGGCGTTGCTGGTGTGCCCCGCCGATCCGCGTCACCCGTTCCTGTTCGACCACGGAACGGACCACGTTCCCGGGACGGCCCTGCTGGAGGCGGCGCGGCAGGCGATCGCCCTGCGCAGCGGAGGGCGGCTCGTGCGGCCCGTCGCCTGCCGGATGTCGGCCCTGCGGTTCACCGAACACGCCCCGCCCGCCGTCATTCACTGCTCCGTCCAGGGCCGCAGCGGCGAATTCCTTTTCCGGCAGGGCGGCACCACCACGGCCGAAGGCGTATTGCGATACCCGTGAGGTGTCACCCACACGTGCGTATTGCGGCAGTGAACATCCGCGACCGGTCAAGTGGAGCGTAACGTTCATTATGTTTCCGGTTCCGGATGATGAATTCCCGGAAACCACGCAGTGCGGTGCGTGTGACCACCTCGCTCCTCAACCACCCCTGTCCGCCTGCGCTTCACGCTGTCCTGAAACGCGTGACGAACGGCAGGCGCCGACGTCCACGACCGGCGGATCGCGCCGCCCTCCGGCAGGTCCGTCCCGCGCCAGAACGGCAAGAGCACATGGCCACACATCACATGTTCGACCTCGACTGGACCCCCGCAGCCGTCGTCTTCGACTGCGACGGCACGCTGGTGGACTCCGAACAGCACTGGCAGCAGGCCCGGGTCAGCGTCCTGCGGCACTTCGGCTGCGAACCCGGCCCGGACTTCACGGAACGCGCGAAGGGGCTGCACTACACCGAGTGCGGCGCCCTCATGGCGCGCGTCGCCGGGAGGCCGGACGCCGCCGAGGAGATGACCGAGCGGCTGCTGACGGCCTTCCGCACCCTCGTCGCGCGCGAGCCCGTGGCCGCGCGCGGAGCCAAGGGGCTGGTGACGATCCTGAGCCGGGTCGCACCCCTGGCCGTGGCCAGCAACTGCCCCGCGGACGTGGTGGAGTTCTCCCTGGAGTCGGTGGGCTTACGGCACCACTTCCGGCACATCGTCGTGCCCGACGAGGGGGTCCGCCCCAAGCCGCATCCCGGCACCTACACGGAAGCCGTGCGCCGCCTGGGGGTGGACGACGGCAACGCCCTGGCCGTGGAGGACTCGGTCAACGGGCTGAAGGCCGCGGCGGGCGCCGGCCTGCGGGTGGTCGGGGTGGGTCCGCGACCGGGCCCCGAGGCCGCCGCCCTCGCCGACCTGTGGGTGGGCGCGCTGGACAACGCGGGCTTGATGGCCTGGGCGGCGAGCCGCCCCAGGACCGTCCGGCTCAGGACCGGCACCACCGGCGCGGCGCCGGCCCGCCCGTCGGTTCCGCCCCCTGGCGGCCCCACCCGGTCCGACACCACGTCCGCCCCCTGAGACCCGCGCCGCCCGCGGTGGTCCACCCCACGCCGACGGCCACCGCGGGCGGTGCGGACGGTCATACCCCGGCCAGTGCGCTCCGCTCCGCCAACTCCTCCATGGACAGCCCCAGCACACGGGCCAGCGCGGCGATCGTGAAGAAGGCCGGAGTCGGGGCCCGGCCCGTCTCGATCTTGCGCAGCGTCTCGGCCGAGATGCCCGCGCTCGCCGCGATCTGAGCCATGCTGCGGTCGCCGCGCGCCGCGCGCAGCAGGCGGCCGAGCCGCTCGCCGCGCTCGCGTTCCTCGGGAGTCAGAGGCGTGCGCACCATGCGGGCATTCTACCGCGATTCAAATACCGGTATAGTAATTGGCATGGTAGAACTGAAGACGGATACGTCGATCGACGCGATGCACGAGGCCGGCCAGGTCGTGGCGCGGGCCCTGACCGCCGCGCGCGAGGCCGCCGGCGTGGGAGTGTCCCTGCTGGAGCTGGACGAGCTGGCCCACGACGTCCTGCGGGAGGCGGGCGCCGCCTCGCCGTTCCTCGGCTATCGGCCCTCCTTCGCCCCGACCCCGTTCCCCGCCGTGCTCTGCGCCTCGGTGAACGACGCGATCGTGCACGGGATCCCCACCGGGTACCGGCTGCGCGACGGCGACCTCCTCTCGCTGGACTTCGGCGCGACGCTCGGCGGCTGGGCCGGCGACTCGGCGATCAGCTTCGTCGTGGGCCGGCCGCGCCCCGCGGACCTGCGGCTGATCGAGACCGCCGAGCGGGCTCTGGCCGCGGGCATCGAGGCGGCCGTGGTCGGCAACCGCATCGGCGACATCGCCCACGCCATCGGCTCGGTGTGCCGCGCGGCGGGCTACGGCATCCCGGACGGGTTCGGCGGCCACGGCATCGGCCGCCACATGCACGAGGACCCCGCCGTCCCGAACGAGGGCCGGCCGGGCCGGGGCCTGCCCCTGCGTCACGGCATGGTCCTCGCCATCGAGCCCATGCTGATCGCCGGCGGCTCGGACGGCTACCACGCGGCCCCTGACGGCTGGACCCTGCGCACCGACGACGGCTCCCGCGCGGCCCACGTGGAACACACGGTGGCGATCACGGAAACGGGCCCGCGCGTTCTCACGGAACGGTAGGGCCACCCGCCCGAGGGGCGCGGGGCCCTTGCATGTGCCGTCCGCACGAACTCGTGCCATCGTGGCATGAACGACCCCCACACCGGTTACCCGGCGGGAGCCACTGTCAGCGAAGGAACGGACAGCGATGACCAGCGGCTTCAACGGCCCGGAGGGCGACCGCGACCCCTTCGGTGAACTCTTCGCCCGCTTCTTCGGCGGACCGCGCCCCGGCCCCCGGCAGATAGACATCGGCCGGCTGCTGAGCCAGCCCGCCCGGGAGCTGGTGCGGGGCGCGGCGCAGTACGCCGCGGAGCACGGCAGCCGGGATCTGGACACCGAGCACCTGCTGCGGGCCGCGCTCGCCACCGAGCCCACCCGCAGTCTGCTCAGCCGGTCCGGTGCGGACCCCGACTCCCTGGCGACGCAGATCGACGAGCGGGCCGGCCCCGTGCAGCACCCCCCGGGCGAGACGCCACCGCCGACCTCCCTCTCGCTCACCCCGGCCGTGAAACGCGCCTTCCTCGACGCGCACGACATGGCGCGGGCCAGCGGCGCCGGTTACATCGGCCCGGAGCACGTGCTCAGCGCGCTCGCCGCCAACCCCGACTCGGCGGCCGGGCACATCCTGAACGCGGCCCGGTTCGCCTCGTCCGGCCTGCCGCCCGAGGCTCCGGAGGCCGCCGCGCCACCCGGGACGGAGCGGCAGCGGCCCAC
Organism: Streptomyces sp. NPDC001292; assembly: GCF_042896465.1. Classification (NCBI taxonomy): domain Bacteria; kingdom Bacillati; phylum Actinomycetota; class Actinomycetes; order Kitasatosporales; family Streptomycetaceae; genus Streptomyces; species Streptomyces sp. NPDC001292. Next base: position 53,410 of record NZ_JBIAXG010000049.1, on the reverse strand, counting down.
CTCGACACCGACCCTCGACAGGTACGGGCGCGATCTGACCGAACTGGCCCGGCAGGGGCGCATCGACCCGGTGATCGGGCGGGAGCAGGAGATCGAGCAGACCATCGAGGTGCTCTCCCGGCGGGGCAAGAACAACCCGGTGCTCATCGGTGACGCGGGCGTCGGCAAGACCGCCATCGTGGAGGGGCTGGCGCAGCGGATCGCCGACGGGGACGTGCCCGACATCCTGACCGGCCGCCGGGTGGTGGCCCTGGACCTGACGGGCGTCGTCGCGGGCACCCGGTACCGGGGCGACTTCGAGGAGCGCCTGAACAACATCGTCACCGAGATCCGCACCAACTCCGAGCGGCTGATCGTCTTCATCGACGAACTGCACACCGTCGTCGGCGCCGGCGCGGGCGGCGAGGGCGGCGCGATGGACGCGGGCAACATCCTCAAGCCCGCCCTCTCCCGCGGCGAGCTGCACATCGTGGGCGCGACCACGCTGGAGGAGTTCCGGCGGATCGAGAAGGACGCGGCGCTGGCCCGCCGGTTCCAGCCGATCCTGGTGCCCGAGCCGTCCGTCGCGGACGCGCTGGAGATCCTGCGCGGACTGCGCGACCGCTACGAGGCCCACCACCAGGTGCGGTACACCGACGAGGCGCTGGTGGCCGCCGTGGAGCTGTCCGACCGCTATCTGACGGAGCGCCGTCTGCCGGACAAGGCGATCGACCTGATCGACCAGGCCGGTGCCCGGGTGAAGCTGCGGGCGCGCACCAAGGGCACCGACGTACGGGCCATGGAGCGCGAGGTCGAGCAGCTCACCCTGGACAAGGACCAGGCGGTCGCGGACGAACAGTACGAGCAGGCCACGCAGTTGCGCGACCGGATCACCGAGCTGAAGCAGCGGATCGGCCAGGCCACCGGCGGCGGCGAGGCCGACGAGGGGCAGCATCTGGAGGTCACGGCGGAGGCCATCGCCGAGGTGGTGTCGCGGCAGACCGGCATCCCCGTCAGCAGCCTCACCCAGGAGGAGAAGGAGCGCCTGCTCGGCCTGGAGCTGCACCTGCACCGGCGGGTCGTCGGTCAGGAGGAGGCCGTGAGCGCGGTCGCCGAGGCGGTGCTGCGCTCCCGCGCCGGGCTGGCCAGCCCGGACCGGCCGATCGGCAGCTTCCTGTTCCTCGGCCCGACCGGCGTCGGCAAGACCGAGCTGGCCCGGGCGCTGGCCGAGGTCCTGTTCTCCAGCGAGGACCGCATGGTCCGCCTGGACATGAGCGAGTACCAGGAGCGGCACACCGTCAGCCGGCTGGTGGGCGCCCCGCCCGGGTACGTCGGCCACGAGGAGGCCGGCCAGCTCACCGAGGTGGTGCGCCGGCACCCGTACTCGCTGCTGCTGCTCGACGAGGTGGAGAAGGCGCACCCCGACGTCTTCAACATCCTGCTCCAGGTGCTCGACGACGGGCGGCTCACCGACTCCCAGGGCCGTACGGTGGACTTCACCCACACCGTCATCGTGATGACCAGCAACCTGGGTTCGGAGGCGATCACCCGGCGCGGCGCCGGCATCGGGTTCGGCGCGGGCGGCGCGGACGCGGACGAGGAGGCACGGCGCGAGCAGATCCTCAGGCCGCTGCGCGAGCACTTCCGGCCCGAGTTCCTCAACCGGATCGACGAGATCGTCGTCTTCCGCCAGCTGACCGCGGAGCAGTTGCGGCAGATCACCGATCTGCTGCTGGAGAAGACACGCCGGCTGCTGCACGCGCAGGGCGTCACGGTCGAGTTCACCGAGGCGGCCGTCGACTGGCTCGCCCGGCGCGGCCACCAGCCCGAGTACGGCGCCCGTCCGCTGCGCCGCACCATCCAGCGCGAGGTCGAGAACCAGCTCTCCCGGCTGCTCCTGGCCGGACGGGTCCGCGAGGGTGGCCGGGTCATGGTGGACGCGAAGGACGGCCGGCTCACGTTCGACACCCAGAACAGGGAGTCGGCGCCCTCGTCCACGGAGTGAACCGAGTGAACCGCCGGGGCCCGCCGTCCCGTTCGGGAGGCGGGCCCCGGCGTGTCACCGTTTTACGGTGAAGGATTCACCACCATCGCCGAGCCGCCGCCCCGGCGCACCTTCTCCGCGGCGGCCAGCCACCTGCCGTCCGGAAGGCTCTGGACGCCCGTGGCGGCACCGATCTCGGGGTTGAGCTTGAAGGAGTGGCCGATCCCCTCCAGCTGCTTCTTCAACACGCTGTCGTAGAGATCGGGTTCGAGTTCCGTCTGCGCGGCGTTGCGCTGGCTGGCGCGCGGTGCGGCGATGGCGTCGACCAGGGACAGGTGCCGGTCGAGGAACCCGGTCAGGGTCTGCAGCACGGTGGTGATGATGGTCGCCCCGCCCGGCGAACCGAGCGCCACCACCGGCCGGTTGAGCCGGTCCAGCACGATCGTCGGCGAGATCGACGAGCGCGGCCGCTTGCCCGGACCGGGCAGGTTCGGGTCGTGCACGGCCGGGTTGGCCGGGGCGAAGGAGAAGTCCGTCAGCTCGTTGTTGAGCAGGAAGCCCCGGCCGGGCACGGTGATGCCGCTGCCGCCGGTCTGCTCGATGGTGAGGGTGTAGGCGACGACGTTGCCCCACCGGTCGGCGACCGTCAGATGCGTGGTGTTCTCGCCCTCGTACGTCGTCGGGGCGGCCGTGCCGCCGCGCGAGCAGGCAGCGGGGTGGCGCGGGTCGCCGGGGGCGAGCGGACTGGTGAGGACCGCGTCGTCCTTGATCAGGCAGGCGCGGGAGTCGGCGTACTTCTGCGACAGCAGTTGCTTCGTGGGCACGTTCTCGAAGGCGGGGTCGCCGACCCAGCGCCCGCGGTCGGCGAAGGCGATACGGCTCGCCTCGATGAAGTGGTGCAGGTACTGGAACTCGCTCGCCGTCGAGAGCTCGGTGCGCTGAAGGATGTTGAGCGCCTCGCCGACGGTCGTGCCGCCGGAGGAGGAGGGCGCCATGGAGAACACGCGCAGGCCCCGGTACGAGGTCTGCGTGGGCACCTGGAGCTTGGCGCGGTAGGCCGCGAGGTCCTTGGCGGACAGCTTGCCCGGGCGGGCGTTCCAGCCCGACTCGGGGTCGACGGGCGGGTGGTTGACGGTCTTGACGATGTCCTTGCCGAGGTCGCCGTGGTAGATCGCGGCGACGCCCTTTGCGGCCAGTTCCCGGTAGGTGCGGGCGAGGTCGGGGTTCTTCAGGGTCGAGCCGACCGCCGGCGGCTTTCCGCCCGGCAGGAACAGCTTGGCGGTGTCGGGGAAGTAGCGGAAGCGGGTCTCGTTGGCGGCGGTCTGCGAGCGGAAGGTCTCGTCGACGGTGAAGCCGTCGCGGGCCAGCTCCTCGGCCGGCTTCAGGACCGTGCCCAGCCGCTTGGTGCCCCAGTGGTCCAGCGCCGTCTGCCAGGTGGCGGGCGTGCCCGGGGTGCCGACGCCCAGACCGCTGCTGACGACGTCACCGAAGGCGAGCGGCTTGCCGTTCTCCAAGAAGAGCTTCGAGTCGGCGGTCAGCGGGGCGGTCTCGCGGCCGTCGATGGTGTGCACCGTGCGCGAGCGGGCGTCGTAGTAGACGAAGTAGCCGCCTCCGCCGATGCCGGCGGAGTAGGGCTCGGTGACGCCGAGGGCGGCGGCGGTGGCGACGGCCGCGTCGACGGCGTTGCCGCCCTGCTTCAGCACCTCGATGCCGGCGGCGGAGGCGTCCGCGTCGACGCTGGCCACGGCGCCGCCGTAGCCGGCCGCCACGGGGACCTTCTCGACCGGTCTCGACTTCGCCTCCTCCTGCGCGGTGGGCGGGGCCGCGGCGCCCACCGACACCACGGCGGCCGAGACCGCCAGGACCGCCAGTTTCCGTGCGACAGGACGACGCATCCGCACCTCCACGCTGGTTGTGGTTCCGTTGCCTGACCGTTCGCGCAGCTTAATTCATTGCCATGCTCTCGTCAGGCCGACAGGGCCAGTCGGGTGTCGAACAAGGGTGCGCAGGACCGGCTACCATGCGCGGCCATGAACGACGACGTGCGCAACATCGTCCTGGGAGTGGCCGCTACAGGGGTCAGCGCCGCGTTCGGCTGGCTGGCCCGCACCTATCTGTGGCGGCGCAGGCTGCGCCGCAAGCAGGCCTTCTTCGGGCTGCCCGAGAACGCCGAGTCGCTGCTGGTGGTCAACCGCGACCCGGCGACGGCGGAACTCGCGGTGCACCGGTTCGACGTGTTCGCCCTGCTCGAACTCGCCGCCCTGATCAAGAGCTGCGGGGCACACGTCCAGATGGTCACCCAGGACACGGTCCATCAGGGCTTCGGTGAGCGCACGGAGTTCTGCGTCGGTGGCCCGGGCTCGAATCGGCGGATGGTGGCGCACATGGCGGCCATGCTGCCGGGCGTGCGGGTGAACACCGACCGGGAGCCGGGCCCGGACCGGTGCGCCTTCCGGATCGGCACCGAGCACTACCGTATGGACCCGGGCGTCACGGAGTACGTGCTGCTGGCCCGTCTCACCGCCGGCGAGCGCAGCGGCACCCGGCCGGTGTTCCTGTTCTGCGGCCAGCGCGCGATCGACAACCAGGCCGCGACCCGCTATCTGGCCCGCAACCACGAGCGGCTGCACCGCAAGTACGGCAACGGCTCCTTCGTGCTGCTGCTGAAGGTGATCAACTCCCAGGCCTACGGCCCGGACGTGGTCGAACTCGTCGCGGACGTGACCCGCGCGGCCCGGACGCCCCTGCCGGAACCCGAAACCGATCCCGCAACAAGCTTTACCAGCACGTAACTTACCGCCGCGCGCCCCGGTGAGCCGTTCGGTGCGGATCCGCGTCGAGCACAACCCGTCCGGCGCGCAGCTGACCTTCTCCTCGCCGGCGGACGGTCCGTCATATCGGTCCGTCCCACTGCGCGAGCAGTGATCTCCGGCTGCCGCCGGCCGGGTATGGCTCTCTGTGACCTGCTGCCCCCTAAGGTCGAGGGGCCGCCGTGGGGGTGCCTCACCCTGCAGCAGCGTCCCCGTCCCGGGGGCGGTGGGCCAAGGCGCCATCACCACAAGGGACGAGCGAAACATCGTAGTCGAGGTCGGACTCGCCGAGCCCGGCGGTGTGGCGGAACGCCCTCCTACGGTCTGCCGCCCTTGCTCGTCCCGGCGCTCACGCCTCCGCGATTTCCGCGTACAGCTGGGAGAGTTCGGGTACTCCGGCGCAGGCCCAGTCGTGGCCGGCGGTCACCACGTCGATCTCGCGTCCGGAGGCCAGCCGGACGACCGGACGGCCGCCCGGCCCGATCTCCCAGCCGGCGCCGGGCACGGTCCGTACGACGACCGTGCCCAGGTACAGCCCGGCGTCGTTGCCGAGCCAAGTCAGGGTCTCCTCGTCGTCGCGCCAGCGCGGCAGCAACTGGTCCAGCGCCTCCAGGGAGGCGGCGGAATCGTCGAGCCGGAGGCCCGCCCCGGACACCTGGGACCGCAACAGCTCGCACTCGGAGAGGAGTTGGGCGAGGCCCGCCCGGCCCTCGGACCCCTCGGAGAACACCACGGCACCGAAGGACGAGTCCTGCCTTTTGCGCCACCTGCCCAGGAAAGGGATGTCCATGGCCCCAGGGTGACATCCGCACCGCCGGGCGCACCACAGGCGCGCGGGCCCGGCCGGACCCCGGGGCCTCTCGTTCGGATCATGCCGGGCTCGCGGGCTGATCCGCACGAAAGGCCCTAGACGTCGAGGTCCACCACCACCGGGGCGTGGTCGGACGCACCCTTGCCCTTGCGCTCCTCGCGGTCGACGTAGGCGTCGGTGACCGCCTTCGCGAAGGGCTGGTTGGCGTACACAAGGTCGATGCGCATGCCGCGGTTCTTGGGGAAGCAGAGCTGGCGGTAGTCCCAGTACGTGAAGGGGTGGTCGTACTTCAGGGGCCGGGGGACCACGTCCGAGAGGCCGACCTCGCGCAGCGCTGTCAGGGCGGCGCGCTCGGCCGGGGTGACGTGGGTGGAGCCCTCGAAGGCGGCGCGGTCGTAGACGTCGTCGTCCGTCGGCGCGACGTTGTAGTCGCCGAGGACGGCGAAGGGGCGGCTGCCGCCCGCGTCACCGGCGACGGCCGCCCTGAGGGCCTCGAACCACTGGATCTTGTAGGCGTAGTGGGGGTGGTCCACCTCGCGGCCATTGGGCACGTACACCGACCAGACGCGGATCGGGCCGCAGGTCGCCGAGATGGCACGGGGTTCCTCGACGCCCTCGTAGCCGGGGTCGCCGGGCAGGCCGCGGACCACGTCCTCGAGCCCGACGCGGGAGAGCACCGCCACGCCGTTCCACCGGCCGGTGGCGTGGACCGCCGCCTGGTAGCCCAGTTCGCGCAGCTGGTCGAACGGGAACTGGTCCTCGGCGACCTTGGCCTCCTGCAGGCACAGCACGTCCGTGCCGCTGCTCTCCAGCCAGGCCAGCAGCCTGGGCAGGCGGGCGGTGATCGAGTTCACGTTCCAGGTCGCGATGCGCATGCCTCACAACCTACCCGGCGCCACTGACAACGCCCTCTGCCCGGCTCAGACCTCCGCCGACGCCCCCGGCGTCAGCCGCAGGTGCTCCGCGCCGCCCAGGGCGCCGATCTGACGGTCGTAGATCGGGCGGGCCAGGTCGGTCAGGAGGGCGTCGTGAATGTCGTAGGCGCGCCGCGGCCCGACCTCGCGAACGTAGTCGATCACCTCGGAGATCTTGTTCCAGGGCGCCATCACCGGCAGCATCAGTGTCTCGACCGGGACACCGGGCACGGTGAGCGCGTCGCCCGGGTGGAAGACGCGGCCGCCGTCGACGAGGTAGCCGACGTTGGTGATGCGCGGGATGTCCGGGTGGATCACCGCGTGCAGCTCGCCGTGGACCTGCACGTCGAAGCCCGCGGCGGTGAAGGTGTCGCCGTGGCCGACGGTGTGGACGCGGCCCGGGAAGGCGGCGGCGATCTGCTCCGCGACGGACTTCAGGGTCCAGATCTCGGTGCCGGGGCGGGACTCCAGGGCGGCCCGCAGACGCCCCTCGTCGAAATGGTCGGCGTGCTCGTGGGTGACCAGGATCACGTCCGCGCCGGACGCGGCGTCCTGCTCGCTGAACCCGCCGGGGTCGATGACGAGCGTCTGCCCGTCCTTCTCCAGGCGTACGCAGGCGTGCGACTTCTTCGTGAGTCTCATACTCCCCAGCCTGGACCACCCGTGCGCCGGGCGCGCGGGTGGTCCCCGGTAGCGGCGCCCGGCCGTGGGGGATCACTCCGTGAGCGTCGTCTCCTCGCGTATGACCTGCTGGGCGATCCGGAAGGCCGCGCCCGCGGCGGGAATCCCGCAGTACACCGCGGTCTGCAGCAGCACCTCCTTGATCTCGTCCGGGGTCAGGCCGGTGCGCAGGGCGGCCCGGGTGTGGGCGGCGACATCCTGGAGATGGCCGCCCGCTACCAGGGCGGTGAGGGCGACACAGCTGCGGGTGCGCCGGTCGAGGCCGGGCCGGTCCCAGATCTCGCCCCAGGCGTAGCGGGTCAGGAACTCCTGGAAGTCGCCGGAGAAGTCCTCCGCCTCGGCGAGCGCCCCGTCCACGTGCGCGTCGCCCAGCACCTCGCGGCGGATCTTCAGACCGGTGCCGTACCGGTCCGGCAGGCCCGCCGCCTGCGCCGGTACGGGCGCCGGGGCGATCTCGGCGATGGGCGAGGTCTGCGGGGGCGCGGCGAGCACCGGCTTGACCGGGGGCCCGACGATCGCCATGTGACCGGTGGTCGAGTCGAAGCCGGGGTGCCAGGCGGTGGAGAAGTGCCGCACCAGCAGGTCGGTCACCGCGACGGGCTGTTCCACCGGCACCAGGTGGGAGGCGCCGGGCACGACGGCCAGGCGGGCGTCGCGGATGCCGGCGACCAGGGTGCGCGCCTCGGCGGGGCCGGTGACCTGGTCGTCGGAGCCGACCAGGACCAGCGTGGGCACGCCGACGTGGCCGAGGTCGGCGCGGGCGTCGAAGACGGCCAGGGCCTCGCAGGCGGCGATGTAGCAGCCGGGGTCGGTGGTGCGCACCATCTGCACGGCCCAGTCGGTGATCGCGGGCTGCGCGGCGGCGAAACCGCCGGTGAACCACCGTTCCGGGGAGGTGCGGGCGATCGGGTCGAGCCCGTTCGTCCGGACGATCACCCCGCGCTGCCGGAACTCGTCCGGGGTGCCGAACCGCGGCGAGGTGGCGATCAGCGCGAGGGAGGCGAGACGTTCCGGGTGGCGCAGTGCCAGTTCGATGCCGATCGCGCCGCCGAGCGCGCACCCGGCGTAGCCAAAACGCTGCACACCCAGTCCGTCCAGAGTGGCCAGCAGTCGGGTGACCAGGTCGGAGACCGAGTCGGCGGGGTGCGCGGGCGCTCCCCCGTGTCCCGGCAGGTCGAACCGGAACACACGCCAGTGCTTCGTCAGCTCCGGGACCTGCCGGTCCCACATGTGCCATGTGGTACCCAGTGAGGGACCCAAGATCAGGACCGGAGCGTCTTCTGGCCCGTCAAAGCGGTATTGCAGGGTGTTCGGGGGTGTCTCACTCACGCCCCAGACCCTCTCACGTCTCACGAAATCTCACACGGCCAGGTGAACCCGGCGGCTCGTGACCTCGCGGCGCGGCATGCCCGGCACTGCCGAGACCCTCATGGGTGCAGGTACGGGTTCTTCGATGTGCACGCCTGACGGTGGGGACAGTGCGTCCTCCCGGCTCGCCCACCCTCCCAATCCCTGCGCCGCACAGCTTCCCACCCTCGGCACGGCTTTCCAGACGGTCTGGTTTGCAGCAAAGCGTGTAGTGCCGTCCCCAAGGATCGGCATGACGCACCTGAAAACCTTCCGGGATTCACCGACGAACAGCCCGAACGCCACACGGCGGGCAAGCTCTGCCTTCCCTCGCAGGAGGGGAGACGTTGGCCGCAGCCTGGCCGCCCCTCCCCCGTTGCCGTCGCTGGCCCACAGCCAGCAGCCGGCCTCCGGGTCACCTCGATTTGACTGCCATACGGCTGGGCAGGTCTCCCAATCGGCAGGCCGCCTGAGTCACGCTTGCCCCTCCGTCGCAGTACCGTGCAGGCCGTCCCACGTCGTGGCGGCTCCGCGGAGGTCCTCCACGTCCGGCTTCACGTACCACTTCTTGGTGGTCTTGACGTTCGTGTGTCCGGCCCACCGGGCAAGGATGTGATCCGGCACGCCTTTGTTGGCGAGGTATGTGAGGCAGGAGGAGCGAGCGTCGTAGAGGCGCACTCTGCGGAGTTCAAGGATCTCCATGAGCCGGTAAGCGCGTCTGCGGAGCTGCTTGATCGTGAAGGCTTCCCCGGTCTCGTGCACCACGACGTATCCGGAATCCGAGTAAGCCTCACCGAGGACGAGCTTCTCCTTGGCTTGGAGAGCCCTGAACGACTTGAGGGCAGCCAGCACCGGTGCCGGCAAAGGAAGATCCCGTTCCCCAGCCAGGGACTTGGTGTCCTTCTCCACAACGTACCGATTTCCGATCATCGTCCGCGTGTTGGCTATGGTGATCGTGGCGGCTTCCAAGTCCACGTCTTCCCATCGGAGTCCGCAGACTTCAGCCGGACGTAGACCCATGAGGGACAGCAAGAGGGCAGCGTAAAGCCGTTCTGTCCGGACACCGTGAATGAACGTCTGAATCTCCTGCACGTTCCACGGCTTCACCTCCTGCTTCTTCTTTCGCTCTTCTTTACGTGCCCTACGTGGGATGGTCACATGTTGGGCTACATTCATGGTTACTAGCCGACGCGTAACGGCTCGATTCAGGGCGTCCTTCAATCGGGCGAGACTCATTTCCACGCTGGTCACTCCCAGCGGAGTACCTGCTTTACCACCACGTACACGCCCGTGCTTCAACGCCCAGTGCATCCACTCTTCTACATCTTCCTCGGTGAGTTCCTGAAGCCGGATGCGCCCCAGCCTCCCCCGAACCCGGTCGAGGGTGACCCGATAGTTGTAGACAGTGGTCTCTTCCAGATCCTCTGCTTTCATGGCCAGCCACTGATCAAGCCACTCATTGACAGTTATCTGGTTGGGAGGTACGAATGTCCCTTCCTCGCGGCGGTTGGTGATGCGCGCGTACTCAGCCTTCGCCTCCTTGAGAGTGGCGAACGTACGCGTCAGCTGCTTCCGCCTCCCGGTGGCAGGGTCGACACCCACGTCGACTACGAACCGGTAGCGCACCTGCCCCTTGGAGTTGGGTGGAAGCTTCTTGATCGGAACGGACAGGGGGTACTCACTCTCCTTCAAGGGAACCTGCACCAGCAGGGCGCCGGATCATCTGGCTGGCACCAGACCAGTGCCATTCCGTTTCACGGGCTGCTGAGTTCGCTGCAGCTCCGCCGCCAAGCACAGCCGCGCATGCGAACGTCCTCAAGGAACCTCACGATCGCCGGTTTTGCTAACCGGCGATCGTCGTCTATGTTGCGCACCGCATCACGAAGGCGGCATCTGCTTAGGCCCGCCGCAGCCAGGGCCAGCCGACGCGCAACCAGGTGCGCGCCGTCCGTGGCGAGCACCAGCAGACCGTCATCGGTGAGGCGGTCGAGATTCCGGGCAGCGAGTCGCTCGTCCTGATGGCGAGTGCCACTTGCCGTGTTGCGGCGCCAAGACGTGCCGCACGGTATGCGAGGGCGGCACTGACGCTGCGATAGCCGGGTTGCAACAGGTCCTCGCCGAACAGGCCAGCCACGCAAAGGCAGACGTACAGCCCGGCGGAAAGGGTCCCGTAGTCGCCGGCTGCCTGGCTGTACCAGGCGTTCAGACGCGCCGCGGGTATAAAGAGCGGGTGCAGTGAAGCGAGCTGATCGAATAGCGGAGTCAGACAGGCGGACCTCCCCAAGTAGGAGCCCTGCCAGCAAGGCAGTCACACGGGTGCAGGATTCCAAGGCATTTCGCAACCTGAGCCGCAGTGGAGCATCTGCACATCCTGGCCTGGTGTTTTCCGGGACGTTGTACGTTGACATGGTCCGGACGGAGGTATCCAGTCCTGTGGTCCTATTTCTCGTCTGCCGTGAGCGAATGGCCGCCGACAGCCAGCAAGTCCTCCTGTCGCGGGCTTGTGAAGCACACGGACCCGGCGCCTGCATAATGAAGCCGCACGACCTCGTTGATGAGAACCTGCCACCGCAGTGCCGAAGCGACGCGTCCCCCGCATGGCCCGCCGTCACTTGACTGGTACAGGTCGTGGTCGAGCCCTCACTCGCCTTCAGAGGTGGCGACCGGCTCTCGGTGTGCCCTGGACGGCTGGGTAGGGTCGCGGTACCCGAGCTGGAGAGGTAGTTGCATGGCCCACGATATTGTGATTGCTCAGACGACCAGCGACGACGAGGGGCAGGCGACGATGCTGGCCCGAGGTGCGGTCGAGAGCAAGCTGGCAGCGGGAGTTCACATCGATGCGCCAATCACCGCCTTCTACTGGTGGAAGGGGAAGGTCGAGGCGGCGCGGGAGTGGCGCATCTCGTATATGACTACGACGGACCGCCTTCCCGCGCTAGAAGCGTGGGTGCACGAGAAGCACTCGTACGACGTCCCCCAATGGATCACACTGCCCGTAACCGGCGGGTCGGAGGCGTACCTGTCCTGGGTCTTCGAGGAGACGGAATCCGACTGAGGAGCCACGGGCCGGGCGTCGGTGACGTTGGTGCCCTGGGCTTGCCGCGTGCCACCCGAGGTGGATCAGGATGCGAACCGCCGGAAATGAACGGCAAGTTCGTGCTCGCTGTCAGGGAGCAACGCTGCAATAGCCGCCGCCCGCTCCTTGCCCATGGTGTTGGGCTTGGCCTGTGCCGCCGCAGCGAACTGGCGGGCCACGTAGACGCCTTGGTCGACGTCACCCCCACGCAGTAGGGCCGACGCCAGATCACCGAGGACTACGACGCCTCCGTCCGGTAGCCCGTCTCCGAGGCGGTCGACCGCGGTATCAGCTGTGGACGTGAGCTCGGGGCGCCTCAGCTGGCCGTACACGGACAGGGCCAACGAGTCCATGCGGTATGGGGTCACGAACCTGACCCATGCCTGCTCGCTGGTGTAGTCCGCGAAATCGTAGGCGAAGCGAGCTCGGTCTAACGCCTGGAGCGCCCCCACCTCGTCGCCGGCCGCCGCAGCTTCTTCCGCGTGCCTACCGAGAACCCAGGCGGCAGCAGTAGCGTTACCGTGGCCTCGCACGTCGTTGGCGGCTTGGGAGAGGAACTCCATCTTCGCCTTTGGCGTCAAAGCGCCGTAGCTGCTGTAGGTCAGGGCCAGGGCTCGGAGTGGAGGATGCCCGGCAGCCGCCGCGCACTGCGACGTGACCTTGTAGTAGGCGTTGGCTTTGTCGTGCTCCCCCAGGTCCCAGGCCACCCAACCGGCCAGAGCGGCGGTTTCCCCGGCGGCGATGGTGAGAGCGCCTTCGTGTTCGCCTGCACGAGGCAGGGCCGTAGTGATCGCGTCAAGATGCGACTCGACCGTTTTTTGTAGCCGCCGCGCGCTGAGGTTGAGTTCCTGGACGTGCAGTTCAGCGGCTCGGTCGATGAGCGCAGAGGCAGCGGGCGAATCGATCTTGGTCCCCTTGCTGAGGGCGAAGGCGAGGCGCCCCCAGGGCTCGGCGGCCACGCTCACGCCGATAGTGGCGCTACCCAGGAGCGTGCGACGCTTCACGGCGTCTTGGTCCTCCCCTGCATCGGCATGCCCCTTTCTCTTCCGAGCGCGGGCGGCCTTGGCCTCTCGCTGTAGTTCCTCGAAGGGGACACCGCAGGCCGCCGCGATGTGGCCGATTGTGTGGTTGGTAGGAATGTTCTCGAAGTTCTCATAACGGCTGATCTCTCGGCGGGTCATGGTGTCCCGGCCGGAGACAGCGTTGATCGCCTCCGCCTGCTCCTCCTGTGTCCGGCCCGCCTCCTGCCGAAGCCGGAGGAGCAGGTCGGCGAACGGGTCTGGCATGAGTGTGACCTCTGTTGGTGGGCGGAATCCAATCATGGCCTCAATTCCCCCCTCCAGTTTCCCCCTTGACATAATTTTCCCCCTCTGGATTCCCCTGGTCGACGGCGTCGCAGCACGGTGCCATAGCCCACATGACCAGGCTCCAAGAGGCGGCCCCGCCCGGCGGGGGCATCCGTAGCTGTGCGGCTACAGCAGGCGCGTCATGCGTCAGGCCAGTTCAGGAAGACGAGCCCGGCGCATGGGAGAGGGCAGAGGTACCGGCGGCATCCCATGCCTGTCAGGCGGCCCTTCTCCCCGACCTCGCGAAGGTCGGGGAGATGCGGCGCATAGCCAGGGCGTTCCTGCGGCGGTGCCGTGTTTCGGAGCCGGTGGCGGGGCTCGTCGTACTGGCCGTTTCGGAGCTGGTCACCAACGCCGTGGTCCACGGTGAGGGCGAAGTCGTGCTCCGCATCACGGTGGCCGTCGACGTGGTGCGTGTCTCGGTAACCGACCACAACCCGGCGCCCGCTGTGCTCAAGGAAGCCGGACCCGACGGCGAATCGGGGCGCGGGATCCGGCTGGTCGATGCGATCTCAGACGTATGGGAGAGCAGCGGTGAGGAGACGTGGTGTGAGTTCCGAGACGCGAGGGCTGCAGCTTGAGCCAGACCTCCAGTTGGTTCCCGACGATGCAAATGGCAAGCCGGGCAGCTCAGTCGCTTCTGTCATGCAGGGCGCTCCGAGGGCCGTTCGCCTGCCTTCGCCCAGTAATTCGGTTCGAGCATCTCGCCGGGCCAGGCGGGCTGACGGATCGGGCCACGAGGCCCCATCTGTTCGAAGTACGGTGCCAAGTCGATCACGGGCGTTCCGTCTACAGCGTCGAGATCGGTGACCAACAGATCCCGCCCCTCGACCTTGAGCAGCCGCGGGTAGCTGATCGCCAGTTGATTGGGACGCCGATGGTTGCGGTGGACGAAGGTACCGGTCGGCGGCCAGTCCGGATTCCCGCGGGGGCTGCGCGCGTGGAGCTGGACGTCTTCGGGTCGCGCCAGATGGAAGCGCCACGTCACCGTCAGGTGGGAGAACTCATCGATGCCCTGGAGGGTTTCCAGGGGGTATGCGTCGTTGAGTCGGATGACCGACTCGACCCCACCCTGGTAGTCATCCTGAACGCAGGTGTGGCCGCCAACGACCGTTGCGATCGATTCGACCTCGTACGTCGTCACCGGTACTGGGTCCTCCCCCTTGGAGACGCGGATCCACGAGGTGCCGTACGGGGCCCTGAGCCCGTGTCGCGGTCAGCCTATGTCCCGCAGCATGTTCCGCGCCCGGTGGTCCAGTTCGGTGAGGTGGCGACCGAGGCGTTGCCGGTCAGGCGGCAGCTCGCTCTGAATGCGGACGATGCCGTCGCGGGCACGACCGAACTGCGCTGGACATCTGTCATGGCCGCGCCCGGCAGGAAGCCCTTCGTGACGCCGACGAGAACGGCCGCTGCCTGGTGCTCGTGCAGTCGCTCACCCAAGAGGGACGAGGGGCCTGGCCGAGTCGAGGACGCCGACGCCATCACATGGTGTGAGCTGAGATTGGCGGCAAGCTGATGACAAGCAACCGCAGTACGAGGTGCGCCCCGTCATCGCCTGATGCGGGCAGCGCCCTGATGGCCGGAGCCGTCTCTCACGGCAACCGATGCAGGATCGACTGGTCGCTCACGGCTCCCGAATCACGCTGGCACAGCACAGCGGAATCCAGTGTCGTTGTCCTTCATCGAGGCAGCGGCAGTGTTCATCAAGGACGGCGCAGCCCGTTCGATCGGGGACGTGAACGCCGAGCCTTTCAGGTAGTACCGCCCGATGCCGGGCTCCTCTTCGGTGGAGCACCACTCCCAGACGTTGCCGCACATGTCGAAGATGCCGAATGGGCTGACGCCGGATTGGTAACGGGAGACGGGGGTCGTCGCGTCGATGCCGGCCTCGGCCGTGTTCGCCTTCGCGGCGGTCGGTTCGTTGCCCCAGGGGTAGATGCGCCCGCGCGGTCCGCGAGCCGCCTTCTCCCACTGCCGAGCGGTCGGCAGAGCTTTGCTTGCCCAGCGGGCGTAGGCGGTCGCGTCGTGCCACGTCACCCACACCACGGGGTGGGTGGCCAGGGCGGCGGGGCAGCGGCCGTCAGGCCAGTGCTGGGGTGGCCGGTGATTGGTGGCCTGCACGAACTTCGCGTAGTCCTCGTTGGTCGTCGGGTAGACGTCGATGAAGAACGGCTCCAGCCACACCGCGCGGTTGTCGGGGCCGGAGAGGTAGATGCCCTCTTCGACGAGGGTCATGACCTTCCCGTCGATCGAGTGCCGGCGGGTGCTCGGGTCCTTTCGCAGCAGTTCCTCGGCGCGCTCATCATGCTCAGCAGCGGCACGTTCGGTCAGGAGCGTGGCGAACCGCTGCTGGACGTCGGGCTCGGCTTGGGCCAGGAGAGTATCCAGGGCTGCCTGGTTGTCGAGCTCGAGTTCGATGGTCTCCGCCCGGCTCTTCCAGCGAGGGATCTGACGGGGGTTGACTCCCACCAGTTCAGCGAACTCCTTCTGTGTTTTCCGCATGGCCTTGCGCAGCAGCTCGGCTTCACGGCCGGTCCACCTAGTCACCCCTGCCATGGTGCTGCTTTACAGCGTCTCGCCGGGGATCGACAGGTACGCCTCCTGGAGCCGCGTCAAGACGGGGTGTTCGACGGGGAGCTGGGTGTCGTCGATCGCGGCCAAGGGGCGGACGCCGATCGAGGTGTTCGTGGCAAAGGCCGCAGCCATGCCCTTCGCCTGTTCCAACGTAACGGTGGCGGTGCGGTGTTCGACTTGCTGCTGGAGCAGGGTCATGGTGACGCCGGGCAGTACGGGGGCGTCGGGCCACACCACGGTGCCTTCCTGGTCGATGAAGGCCACGTTCCAAGTACCGCCCTCGGAGACGAAGCCGTCGCGGCCGACGAACAAGGCGTCGTCGAAGCCCGCTCGCTGGGCCGCGCCCCTGATGTGCAATGCGCCGAAGAGGCCGACGTGCTTCACCTCGGGGAGGTCACGCTCGTAGACCAGGCTCTGGGCGCGCAGCGGAGCCGGCGGCAGGGCGCCGGCTCCGCGCACGGACACGAGAACGTGCGGTTCGTTGGCGTCAGCCGGGTGGCCCAGCTCGACCTTCGGGTCGTAGATCGTGACACGGACGACGCACGGATGGGGCTGTGCCTCCAGGGCCTGGCGGACGTACTCGCGCACGCGGTCGGTGTCCAAAGCCGCATGCCACACGATCTTGCAGTCCCGTGCGAGGCGTTCCATGTGCAGCGTCAGGCCGCGGATGGTGCCGTCGGAGTCGACGCGCATGGACGTGAAGTGGCCGACGTTTGTGAGCGCCAAGGGAAGCAGGTCGTCTACGGATACGGGCGTTCCATCGAGAGTCACCATGGCGCCCAGCATGTCAGGCCCCTTTGCTCCGGCGGCACCCCAAACAGGGTTACTGACGAGTCAACGTCATCTGAAAGTCATTCCCCAGGCTTCACCGCGAGGTGTTCTCTAGTCACCGCGCAATCACGTCGAGTGATCGGCGAGGTGATCAGCGCAGCGCGATGTCACGACGCCGCATGCCGCGCTCCCGTGTGCCACCCGCCGGGGAGAACACGGTTGCGCCCGACACCAGGCGTCTCACCGACCACGGCCAAGCCGAGTTGGCCTCATGCGAACAGGAGTTGTCTCATGCGTCGTCGGCTGACTTTCCGCCGGGACGCCAGCCAGCGCGTTGGCCCGGGCGGACAGGGCGCTGTCGGTGCCGAACCAGGCCCTGACCGCGAACGGTCGATGGCCGCAGCGGAGACGGTGGCGCTCGTGCTGGACGAGGAGTCGCCGCTGCCGGAGAGCGCCGCCGACGTGGAGGAACTCGCGTGCCGCCTTCGCGGTCACGTCAGCCAGCTCGGGCTGGTTGTGCCCCCGGAAGCACCCGTACTGCGCCGCGCGCAGCAACTCGCCTCGGCGGGCATCCCCGAGGGCTACATGCCCAGCAGGGTCCATCTGGTCAGGCTGGCCGAGGCAACCCAAGACCTCATCGCTGCCGTGCAGGCCCACGACGTGCCCCCTGCGAAGCCGGTCCAGAGACGGCGCTGGTGGAAGCCGCCGATCAACGTGCTGCGCGGCGCGGTCTTCGCTCTCGCCCTCGCCTGCGTGGTTCTGGCCGCGTCGGTGCCCCGGACATGACCGCCGCCGGGGCAGTTCTGATCGCGCTGATTCTCGGTCCCATGGCGTGGCTGGCTCTTCGTGGTGATCGAGTATGCGGCTGCATCGCTCCACGGGAGCTCGACCCCACGCAGCACACACCAGACCTGCGCAGACCTGACGCCGCAGCACGCCTAGCCACCCCCACCCTGACGAGGATTCCCATGCCTGACAGCGCCTTTGCGGCAGGGCCGGCCGCCACCGGCCACCGCCGACGGCGGCCTCAGATCGACGCGTTCACGCTGCACCATGTCCACCGCGCCGTCGCACTGCCCCTAGTGCTCCTTGCCGTACTGCTGGGTGCCGCCTTCATCCTCTGGTCGGTGTCCGCGGTGGGCCCCGGCTGGCTCCTCGCCGGCCTGGTCTGCGGACTGGCGGGGGGCGCCACGCTGGCGGCTCGCGGAGCGCGAACGGCTGCAGGGGCCGTGCAGACGGCTGCGGAGCATGCCCAGGCAGCGGCATTGGCAGCGGTCGCAGGAGCAGCGGCGGCCGTCGAAAAGTCGGTGCAGTGGTCGGCAGACGAGCTGTGCCGCGGGGGACGACCGCCGCTGCCGGACCTGCTGGTGCCACCATCGGCCAGTCCGAACGCCGAGATCAACAAGGCGTTGAGTGCCCTCCAGGTGCAGGCCATCGCGTCGCTGATACGGGTGCACGACGAGTCCCAGTCCGTCGTCCTCCTGGAAGTGCTGCGTCGCCTGGCCATGCGCGAGCACGCGCTGGTCGGCAAGGCGCTTGAGGCACTGAGCCAGCTGGAGATGCTGACCGACGACCCGGAGTTGCTCGCCAAGATCTTCGAGATCGATCACCTCGTGACACGGATGCGCCGCCAGGTCGAGAGCACGGCGGTGCTGGGCGGGCAGTCCCTGCGCAGCGTGCGTCGGCCCGTTCCCGTCAAGAGCGTGCTGCGCGGCGCCGTCTCCGAGGTCGTGCAGTACCCGCGGGTGGCGGTTGCGGCCGGATCCGTGGGCGCGGAGCTGGGCCTTCCCGGCCATGTGGGTCCGGACCTGACGCACCTGCTGGCTGAGCTGATCGAGAACGCCTGTGAGTGTTCCGATCCGGCTACGAAGGTGATGGTGCGTGCGCAGCGGGTGGCGAACGGGCTGGCGGTCGAGGTCGAGGACCGGGCCATCCCCATGCATCCTCAGACGCGGGCGCAGATGAACCACCTGCTCCAGGCCCCCGACGAGGTCGACGTCAGCGGCCAGGTGCGAGCGGGGCAGCTCGGCTTGCTGGTCGCAGCGAAGATCGCCCAGTCGCACGGGCTGTCCGTTCTCCTGCAGGAGAACGTGACGGGAGGCACCACCGCCCTGGTGGTCATCCCGGCACGGCTCCTAGTAGCGATTCCCTCCGTCGACGATGCGAGCGCGCTGCCCCAGGACGCCCGCCCCTTGGCGCCGCAACCGCAGCAGGTTGCCGCGACTCCAGCCACCCCGAGGCCGGGGCAGGTCCCACTCCCCGGTGCCTCAGGGGCGCCGGAAGCCGCACAGGCAGGTCACCCTGCTGATCCACCCGCGCTTCCCACGCGTAGACGCCAGGCCGGCACGTTCCGTCCGCCACACGAGCGGGAGCAAGCCCCCGTGACCGAGGCGACGCCAGGGCTCGCAGCCGCCTTCCGCACCGGCATCCAGGCCGGCGGGCAAGCCGGTTCTCCCACCGCTTCGACAGAGCACCCAAGGCCCTGAACCTCGTCCCTCCACGTTCCCGGTGGCCGTTACATCCGCTGGCCCTTCCCCCCTTTCTGGAGCGATCCCTATGAGTACCCACCCCGCGATGAACAACGTGACCGGCGACGCACCCGCAACGGAGACAACGGCAAGCGGACAGCGGGACAACATGGCGTGGCTGCTGCGGCAGTTCGCCTCCGACACGACGGGCGTCACGCACGCCGTCCTGCTCTCGCGGGACGGACTGCGGCTGCTGGACAGCGACGTCGACAAGGACTGGGCGGACGAACTGTCGGCCGCCATCAGCGGAGTGGCCTCACTCGCGGCGAACATCACCGGTCCCACCCACAAGAAGAGGCCGGCGAGGCAGGTCGTCATCGAGCGAGACGACTGTCTGATCTTCGTCCAGAGTTCCGGTCGCAGCGCGGCCTTCGAGGGCCATCCCGGCAACGAACGGGGAGTGGTGGACACGGTCCTCGCGGTGATCGCGACCATGGACGCCGATGCCGGCACCGTCGGGTTCGAGATGGGGCGCCTGGTGCAGAAGTTCGCCCCCTACATGCAGATCCCCGTCCGCGTCGGCACGGGTGATGAGGTCCGGTGACCGCACACGGGAGCGCGGCCGAGGATTCGACGTTCGTGCGGACCTACACCCTGACGCGCGGTCGCACCCGGCCACGGCATCTGCTCGGCCTGGACACGGTGCTGGACGCCGGACCCGGGCGGCCCGGCCCGGGCCAGGCCGAAGAATGCGCAGAGATCCTCGCCCTGTGCCGGGAGCACCGGCGTTCGGTGACCGAGCTGGCGGGCCGACTCGGCCGTCCCGTAACCGCCGTCAAGATCCTTATCTCCGACCTCCTGGACGCCGACGCCCTGGTCGTCCCCGTCACCGCCTATGCCGCGTCCGACGCGCATGCACGTCCCTCTACACAACTGCTGGCGGCCCTATCTGCGGGCCTGAAGAGGAAGTGGCCCGATGCCATCGCCTACCCCCAGGCCGGGTGACCCGGCCGTGGTGCTGCGGCCGTCGTCGCGCCCGCGTACCGGTGCACCGACCGTGCTGAAGGTCGTGATCGCTGGCGGTTTCGGCGCGGGCAAGACCACCGCCGTGGGTGCCGTCAGTGAGATCACGCCGCTGAGCACGGAGGAGTACCTGACCGAGGCGAGCGCGGACGTGGACAGCCTGGCGGGCGTCGAGGCCAAGCAGACCACCACGGTCGCCTTCGACTTCGGTCGCCTCAACCTGCCCGACGCGCCCGTGCCCCTGGAATTGTTCCTGTTCGGCACGCCCGGCCAGGACCGGTTCGTCGACCTCTGGTACGACCTCTGTCGCGGAGCCGTCGGCGCGGTCGTCCTGGTCGACACCCGCCGCCTGGAAAGCAGCTTCACCCCCGTCGGTTTCTTCGAGGACATCGGCCTGCCCTTCGTCGTCGCGGTGAACCAGTTCGACGGAGCACATCGTTACCACCCCGATGAGGTCCGCACCGCCCTCGAACTGCCCGCCTCTGTGCCGGTGGTCACCTGCGACGCCCGCGATCCGAACCACGTCGCTGGCGTCCTGCTGACCCTCGTTGGTCACGCCTTGAAGAGCGCATCGGCAAGCCCCGCTCGCCCCGCATCCACTACCACCTTTCAGGACGCCTGATGTCGTATCAGCCCAACGACCCCTACCGCGCGCGGCAGACCGCCCCCCTCACGCAGTCGCTGCCGCGACGTACCATGCGGGACGTCACCCATGGGCCATCCCTCCCCGCCGGCGCCGCCGTCCCCGTCCCGCAGGCCCAGCAGGCGACCGAGCTGGCGCAGCGGTACGAGCTGCTGGATCGCCTAGGCGTGCCCACCGCTGCCAGCGAGGACTTCGACGAACTGGCCCGCGACATGGCAACACAAGCCGGGTTCCTGTACGGCTTCGTCAACCTCTTCCTGGAGGAGCAGACCTTCGTCGGGCTGCACCAGCCGCCCGCGGACAGCGGGTACGTCATCGTCGGCCGCACCATGAGCCGCGACCACGGCTGGTGCCCGGAGGTCATGGCCCGCAAGAAGGCCCTTCCGCTGCATGACGTGCACGCCAGCCCGCGCTTCAGCGGCAACCCCGTGGTCGACGCGGTCGGGATCCGCTCCTACTTCGGTGCCCCGCTCATCCACGACAGCGGCACCGTGCTGGGCACGGTGTGCGTCATCGACCCCGAGAAGCGGCCCCTGAGCGAGGCCCGACGGCTGAGAGACATCGTCATCAACGCCGGCGTCCGGGTGATGGACCACATCGCCCGCGCGCCCGTCCGCTAGTCCGTTGCACGACCCCCCACCCGGGAGCCGCAGGCGATCCCCGGCCGCTCCACCGTGCGACCTTCATCCAGGGAGAGGGAGAGGACCATGCCCGCCACACCCACCACGCCGCCGCCGGCGCTGCGCCCCTATCTCAACGCCCGCCACGAACTGCTGTGGGACGAGGCGGACGCCTTCGCGGCCGAGCACATCGCGCCGCGCGCCGCACGCATGGAGGCCGCCCCCGGCAGGGTGGAGCGCAAGGTCGCCGACCTGATGGCCGCACGACGCTGGTTCGCCGTCACCGTCCCGTCCTCCTTCGGCGGGCTGGACGCCGGACACGTGGCCAAGACAATCCTCGTCCACCGCATTGCCCGCGTCTCGGCGGCTGCGGCGGCCATCCTCCAGGCCACGCTGATCCCCGTCGGCGCCCTGCTGCACTTCGCCACCTATGAGCAGAAGGGCCGCTGGCTGCCCCGCGTAGCGGACGGTTCACTGCTCTTGTCGATCGCCGTGACCGAACCGCGAGCCGGCGGACACATCGGCGGCATCGAGACCATCGCCGAGCACGTCGGCAACGAATGGGTGATCACCGGCAGCAAGATCCACATCGGGAATAGCCACCTCGCGGGAGCCCACCTCGTGGTCGCCCGGACCGCCAAGGCAGGCGTGAGCACCTCCCAGGCGCTGACCGCGTTCATGGTCGAATCCAAGCGCCGAGGGCTCTCAGTCGCCGACCACCGTCCCGGCCTCGGCCTGCACGGCTTCTCCGCCGGCCGCCTCGACCTCGATCACGTCCGCGTCCCCGAGGAAAACGTGGTCGGAGAGATCGGCCAGGGGCTGGGCGTAGCGCAGAGCAGCAGCATCCTGTACGGCCGTCCCAACCTGGCCGCAGTCAGCCTGGGAATACACGAGGCAGTCGTGGCCACCTCGACCGCTTACCTCAAGACGCGCTCCCGCTACCGGGGCGCCCTCTCCGATCTGCCGGTTCTGCGGGACCGCATCGGTGACATGGAGGCCCGCCTGCGCGCCGGGCGAATCCTGGCCTATCAGTCCGTGCACCTCCTCGACCAGGGCCTGCCCTGCGACACCGACCTGATCAACGCCAAGTACCTCGGCCACCAGTGGGCGATGCAGTCAACCCAGGACGCCATGGAGCTGCACGGCGCCCACGCCCTCAACGGCGACTACATCCTCCAGCGCCTGTGGCGCGACATCCAGTTCACCTACCCACCGGCCGGAACCGGCGAAGTCCAGCGCATACGCCTCGCCGACGCCGCCTTCGACGAGGCCCACATCCAGTGGTCAGAACGTCTCGCCGCCGAAGCGGCGTGGGCCCGCCCCGACCCGACAGCCGCATGAGCCCCCGTGTGCGGCGCCCCGTGAATCCAGACCGCCGCGCACGGGCCCGTGTCGCCGGCCCCCGTCCCCCGCGGGGTCCGGCGACACCCCACCCGATATCCCTCAACCCAGCCGCGAAAGAGACACCCGTGACCCCGCGCATGACGACCAGCGCACCGATCACCCCCCTGACCCCGACCCAGCAGCGCGTCGCCCAGCACCTCGTGGACGGCCTCAGCCCTCAAGAGATCGCCACGAGGACCGGGCTGTCGGCCGTGACCGTCCGCCAGTACGTACGCGACATCCGGGAGAGCCTCCACTGCCCGCCCCGCTGCAAGCCCCCGGTGATCGTGCACTTCCTGTGCAACGCCCGGCAGGTCGCTCCGCCCACAACGGACAGGCCAATCCCGGAACTCAGTCCAGAGCAGCAACTGTTGCTGCGGGCGGTCGCTGAGCACAGCAATCCCAGCGACATTGCTGCCATAGCCAAGATCGCGCCCGCCGACGTCCGAGCCGCACATGACGAACTGCTCGACAAGACCGGGGCGGCCAACACCACCCAACTTGTCGTCTGGGCCCACGCGTGGGGCCTGCTGGGCACCAGGCGGGCCACCACGATGGAGAGCGGAGCGAGCCAGTGAATGCCTCACCCGCTTCTGCGGCCATCGAGTCCTCCCCCGCGCCTCGAAGCCAATGCGCGACAGGGTTACCGGCCGTGTACGAGATGCGGTCGTTGCGCACCGACGCCGAACGGGACGAGGCCGCGGCCCTCGTCCAGGACCGTCAGCACTGGCTCGCCATGCCCGGCGTGCCGACCCCCGCCCGGTCCGATATCCCGGCCCTGTTCCGCGCCCCGCAGGTGAAGCCGGCCGGACTGTTCGAGGACGGGCTGCTTCTGGCCTGCATGATCCCGCAACGCGGGCCCGACCTCGGATGGGGCGAAGGCCCGTGCCTCTTCCTGGACTGCGTCCACACCCTGCCCGGTCACTCCGATGACACCGTCCGGCTGATCACTCTGTGGGCCTCCGACTTCGCCGCCCGGCTCGAGGTACCGCTTGTGCGGGCAGAGGCCATGGCCCGCCATCCTCTCGACGTCGATCCGATCGCCACATTCCTTCGTCGGCTCACCGACATGGGCTGGGACGTCCGTGGATCGGGCACCGGACAGCACCATGACCGAGTCGCGCGTCTCGAACTCACCGCCGAGCTTCGGCCTGGGCTGAGCGCGCTCATCGGCTGCCAGGTTCACGAGCCGCAGTCCGCCGCCGACCAGCGGAGTATCGCGTGAGGACCGCGGAACCGCTGCGGCCGGACCTCGCCCGCGAACTCATCGCCCGCGCCGCACAGTCGGCAGCACGCCGGGCCAGACGCGTACGCAACCAGCTCGACGCCGTCCACCTCGGCCAGGACCGTCACGCTGAGCACGCCGACACCAAAGTGCTGCGCCGCATCCTGGCCGAACATGACTGGCCCGGCCACCGTCTCGTGGGCCCCGACGCAGCACGTGCCGCCTGGAGCATCGCTCTTCACGCCGACGACGAACCCGACTTCCAGCGGGCGGCCACCACCCTTTTGAAACGTGCGGTCCAGGACGGCGATGCGCGCATCCAGCACTGGGCCCACCTTCACGACCGCGCCCTGGTCAACAGCGGGCGACCCCAAGAGTTCGGGACGCAACTCGTCCTCAGCGCAGCAGGGGTGGAGCTGTGCCCACTGCGTATGCCGCAGTTGCTGGACCAGCGAAGGGCCGCCGTCGGACTGCCGCCGATCGCCGTCGCTTTGGACACTGTGCGCCGCCGGTACGCCCTGGATCGCATTGACGGCGGCTCACCGGCCGTCGTGCTAGCGGGGGTCGCATGACGCAGCGAGCCCCGCAGGCTTCCACAGACCCGCCTTCGCCCCAGATCACTTTGCGTGAAAGGACCGTTAAAGCATGAAGCTCACCACCGCCGTCCTCGCTGCCGGCGCCGCAGTTTCCCTCGCCACCGTCGTGGTCGGAGCCGCCCGGCTGGGGCAGGACGCGCGGCACCAGGCCGAACGAAATGAGGCGACCGTCGCGCGCAACCAACTCGACTGGCTGACGCAGATGTCCGCCAACCCTGACCTCGCCAAGCTCTGGACGCCCGAGGACCTGGATGTCGAGGAGTACATGCAGCTGCTGAAGGCCAACCAGCTCCTCTGCATGCTCAGTCTGCGCGACCGCCTCGGCTTCGTCCGGGACGGGCGTCTGCCGTTCTACGCCTCGAAGCTGATGGAGAGGGACGTCTGCCGGCGGTACTGGGCCCGTTTCGGGGGCCTCCGCGCTCAGGAGGCCGAGGGCGACGAGCGCGCCGAGCACTTCACCAAGGTGCTGGACAAGGCCGCGAAGAACCACCTGGGGGCACAGCCCGTAGCCGCCTGAAGAGGCGGCTGCCCCACCCCGCCCGAATCAGCCACACCCTCACCTCTCGGAGAAATCGAATGGGCTTCACTGCTGTTCCACTACCGCCCGGCAATTTCACCATCGGTAAGAAGTTCGCCTTCGAGGCTGGCCATCGGCTTCCCCGGCTGCCGCATGAGCACAAGTGCTCCCGCCAGCACGGGCACAGCTACGAGGTTGAGGTCATCCTCACTGCATCCGCGCTGGGGGATCCCGGCTTTGTCACGGACTTCGGTGCGCTCGCCCCGTTCAAGTCGTTCCTGGACACCGAGCTCGACCACCACAACCTGCACGAGATCCTGCCCTTCGAGCCCACCTCGGAGCGCCTGGCCCAGTTCCTGGCCGGCTGGTTCGTTCAGAACCTCCAGTCGGAGATCCCCGGCCGCCTTGTCGCCGTCCTAGTCCGCGAGACCGCAAGCAGCTGGGCCCGCTTCGATGTGGTGGGCCAATGACCACAACCAAGCCGCTCAACCTCGAACCGGAAGCTGCCGAAGGCGAATCCCTGATCGTCGCGGAGTGCTTCGGTACCGAGGTGCCGACGTTTCAGGGCGAGGGCCCAAGCTGCGGACACCCGGCCCTGTTCATCCGCCTGTCCCGGTGCAACCTCACTTGCACGAGATGCGACACGAAGTACACCTGGGACTGGTCTCGTTTCGACCCGCACGAGGAGTCGACGAGGCAATCCGTCGCGGGCCTGGTGGCCTGGGCCACGTCCTCACCGGTCGAGCTGGTCGTGATCACCGGCGGCGAGCCGTTGATCCAGCAGGCGCGACTGGTGCCTCTCGTCCGGGGACTGATAGCAGCCGGCAAGCGGATCGAGTTCGAGACGAACGGCACCATCGCGCCCACTCCCGAGCTGGTGGCCGACGGGGTCCGGTTCAACGTCTCGCCCAAGCTTGCCAGCTTCGGCGTGAAGGAGACCAAGAGCATCGTGCCAGCCGCGCTGGAGGCGTTTGTGGCCTCCGGGCGGGCGGCGTTCAAGTTCGTCGCTTCCACGGTGGACGACCTCGACCGGATCGCCGAGCTGGCCGACGCCCACCGGCTCGCGCCGGTGTGGGTGATGCCGGAGGGCACCACCCCCGAGGTGATCACCGCGACTACCCGGGTCCTCGCGGACGGGGTCGCGGCCCGGCACTGGCACTTCACCACCCGTCTTCACGTGTTGGCCTTCGCGGACGCCCGAGGCCGCTGACCGCACGCGACTCCACGCCCCATCCGTTCCCCAGTCCCCGGAAACGAGAGACGCCCATGACGACCTCTATCGCCAGCCCTGCGGCGGCGCCGACGGCTGCCGTCGCCGGGCCCACTGCGGTCATCGACACCGGCCGGGTCGCCGGCCTGATCCACCAGCTCTTGGTCGAGCTGGGCGAGAACCCCGCCCGCGAGGGGCTGACCGGCACCCCGGACCGCGTCGCGGCCTGGTGGAGAGCCTTCCTGTCCCCGGACGGCGCCGAAACGGCCACCTGCTTCACCGAGTCCCAGCTGGGTGGTCAGCTGGTCATCGTGGGCGGCATGAGCGTGTGGTCGCTCTGCGAGCACCACATGCTGCCCATGAACTTGCAGGTCACGGCTGGATACGTGCCGGATGGCGAGGTGGTGGGCCTGTCGAAGTTCGGGCGGATCGCCCAGCACTTCGCCGGCCGACTACAGGTCCAGGAACGCTTCACCCGCCAGGTCGCCGAATACCTCAACGGCGTGATCGGACACGAGAACATCGCCGTCGCCGTGCGCGGCGTGCACCTGTGCATGAGCATGCGGGGCGTACGGATGGAGGAGGCTCGCACCACCACGGTGCACTCGGGCGGGCGCTTCGGCACCGACCCCGTCCTTTCCCAGCAGTTCCTCACCCTCACCACCGGCCTGTGGGGGGCGTCGTGATCACCACCGCGGGCATCGACTTCTCCGTCATCGCTCCGCCTGCCTACCTGAAGAACTTCGTCGCCCAGGAGCCGGCCCGCGTCCACCACGTGGCCGCCCAGCACGTGCTGTCCGACGAGAGCTACCGGGCCTTCTTCGCTCACGAGGCCGAGCGCGGCGCCGAGATCATCATCGACAACGGGCTCTTCGACCTCGGCTACGCCCTGCCGGCGGAAAGCCTCGTCGAAGCCGCGCTGGCGGTGTCCGCGAGGGAGATCATCCTGCCGGACGTCATGCGGGACGGGACCGCGACCTTGAAGGCGAGCGAGAAGGCCGCGCGAGAGATCCGGAAGCTGTCCGGCGACGCATTCCGGCTGTGCGCGGTCCTGCACGCCGCGGACGACGACGAGTGGCTGCGCACCTACGACGCCTTCGTGACCAGCGGCTGGGCCGGGGCCATCGCCCTGCCGGCCTCGCGTCGACCGGATCCCGACGAGCAACTGTGCCGCACCCGCTGGTTGGCGACCGCCTACCTGCAGGATCGCGGCCTGGTCGACGATCTGCTCATCTACCGGCTGCTCGGTCTGGGCCGGACCGGGCACCTGGAGCTGATCGAGCAGCGCGAGCACGAGTGGATCTCCTCCGTGGACGGCGCAGCTCCGGTCATCCTCGGCGCGATGGGCGTCGCCCTGCTGCCCGAAGGGCCATACGAGAAGCCCTCCACGCCCCGCATCGAGAAGCTCGGCCCAATCCCCGAAGACCGGTTCGACCTCATCCGGAAGAACATCTCCGTCGTTCGCGCGGCGGCCGGCAGCACCGTGACGATCGCCGAGGAGCACCGATGACGCCCTTACTCGCCGACCCGACCCCCGGACTCCTGCGCGCCGCTCCGATCGAGCCGGCCGGGCACACTATGACCCACGCGAGGCTGCTGCGCTACCTGGAGATCAAGGTCCACCACCTCATCCAGGACCAGGACTGGGACAGCATCCGCGTCATCGGCGGCTACGACCGCACGGCGGTGATCTCCCGGTACGAGAAGACCGGGAAGCTGTTCAACATCGAACGGCCCACCGCAGAGATCCACGGCCGTGACCTCATCGTCAAGGCGTTCCCCGGAGCCGACTACGTCCAGCACTACGCCCTGATCATCGCCACGTATCTGGCCATGACCGGCCGCCCCGTCGGCACCGTCACCTATCAGCCGCCCGAGCAGGAGGAGTGCCGAACGGCGCTCGACGCGCTCGACCTGGAACTGGACGGCGACCTGGTGATCGTCGGCTGGGGCCTTCAGTACCTCGCTCCCGAGAACGGAGTGTGGACCCGCGGACCCGGCTACGCCTGGCAGCGCCTCGACGTCGCCGGCCGTCGCGTGGTCTACCTCGGGTTCCTCCACAGCATCTGGGGAGACGTGGCCGGACGGGTCGTCACGCGCCTTGCCGAACTCGGCGCAGGCGACGTCGTCTACGTCGGCAAGGTCGGCTCGCTGACCCCTGGCGTCGAACCGAACGCCTGGCTGGCGACCGGCAACACCAGCCTGGTACGCGGGGCGATGGTGAGCTGGGACGACTTCTTCGGCGACTACGCCGCCGCCCACGATGGGGTGCGCAGCGGCCTGCACGTGTCCTCCCCGTCGATCCTGCTGGAGAACCGCGACTGGCTGGCCCAGCACACCGCCTCGTACGCCTTCGTCGACCCGGAGATCGGCCCCATGGGGGCGGCGGCGCGCCAGGCGGGGATCAGATTCGGTTACCTCCACGTCATTTCCAACAACCTCGCCACGCACTATCCCGCCGACCTGTCCAATGAGCGTCACAGCGACGTCCTGCGCCAGCGCGCCGTCCTGGTGGACCGCATCCGCACCATCATCACCGGCCGCCTGACCGCCAGCCCGACCCACCCCCTGGGAGAATCCCGATGACGGCGAACGCGCCGACCACCACCGCAGCCGGGAAGCTGATCACCTTCGTCGGTGGTGACGGGGCCGGCAAGTCCACCCTCGCCGCCCGCCTGCACCAGGCCCTCAACGACGCCGGCCACACGGCAGTCCTCATCGGCAAGCACAGCACCGACGTCCGCCGGGACCCGGAGCTGTCCGCCTACCTCGACCGCCTCAACGAGCTGGTCTACCGGCGCGACGTCGGCGTCGCCCAGGCATGCGGCGACCACTACTGGCTGCTTGCCCTGGCCTCCTGGTACACCCTGCAGGACCGGCTCGTCATCCAGCCGGCCCTCGCCGCGGGAACCCACGTGATCCTCGACAACGCGCACCACAAGATCCTCGCTCGGTACGCGGTCAACCCCGAGGTCTCCCCCCGCCTGTGCGAGCAGGTCTTCGCGCATCTCACAAAGCCGGACCTGGTGTTCTTCCTGAACATCGGTGCCCGCGAGGCTCTCGTCCGCAAAGGCTCGTTCACTTCCCTGGAGGCCGGCCACGCCGGCGGCGGTGACGAGGACTTCATCCGCTACCAGGACACCGTCCTGGACCAGATGCGCGAACAGGCGGAGCGCGGCGCCTGGCTGACGCTGGACGTCGCCCAGTTGGACCGCGAGCAGGTCTTCAAGGCTGCCGCCGCTGCCCTGGCCGACCGTCTGCGTCTGACCGTCTAAACCGGCCCTCCCTCCCCGATCGACAAGGAACGCACCATGGACCAGGCCCTGCCCGCCAGCGGGACATACGTCTGTCACGGCATCACCTGGGCGAGCGCAGACCCCCGTCTTCTGCTCGCCCCCGTGACCGGCGGACCACTCGTCTACGCCCCGGTCATGGGCAGGCGCCTGAGTTACCAGGTGAGCGGTACCGGCCGGTGGTGCACCGGCCGGTACCGGTTCGCCGACCGCGTCCGCGTCGAGGCGGTCGCCTGCCCTGACCGGGCCCCGGCCGAGGCCGGCGGACAGTGCCCGGCCTGCGCCGGGCGGGACGACTTCCGCTTCGCCCACCGGTTCCACTCCGGCGGGCATGTTCCCGACGCCCTGGCGGCGTACATGGCCCAGCCGCACTGGCTGTACCTGGCGACGTTCGCCGACGGCACCACCAAGATCGGCACCGCGGCCGAACCCCGTAAGCGCTCCCGCCTCGACGAACAGGGTGCCCTGATCGCTACCTACCTCGCCCGGAGTGCTGACGGCCGCGCCGTGCGGTTCCTGGAGGATGCCCTCACCCGCCACCTCGGCCTGACACAGACCGTGCGGGCCGCGGCCAAGCTGACGGCCCTGGCCGAGCTGCGCGACCTCGCCCCGGCCGGTGCCGCCCACCATCAGCACCTCGACCGCGCCACCGCGGCCCTGAGCGGCCTGAACGTCCCGGCCACACCGGAGCCGTGGACGCCGCCCGGCGAAGGCGAACTGCTGCGGACGCCGAAGACCGGGCGCGCCTTGTACCCGCACGACCCACGCTCCGGTGAGCACGGGCTGACGGTGCTCTCCTGCCTCGGCTCCCAGGTCCTCGCCACCCTCGACGGCGACGGTGAACAACTGCCCTACCTGCTCGACCTCGGCACCCTCAAGGGCCGGCGCATCGTCCTCGGCGCACAGTTCTCCTCACCGCCCGCCACCGTACAGTCCGCGCTCTTTTGACCCTGCCCGAACACCCGGCCTGCACTGCCGGGCCGCTCTGAGAAGCGAGGCCACAGCAACATGGCACCCCAGGACGCCATCCTCGGCTGGGACGAGGACAGCAACGCCGAGGCGTACGACGCCTTCACCCGCGCCCACCCCATGTACGACGCGACCAGCCGCGACCTTGCCCGCCGAGGCCATCTGGCCAACGCCAGCCTGGTGGTCGACCTGTGCGGCGGCGCCGGCGCGACCGCCCGCGCGATCCTCGACCTGATCCCGGCCCGCGCTCGGGTCGTCTCCGTCGACAACGCCGCCGCAATGCAGCGTGTCGGTCGCCGCACCCTGACCGACGCCCGCCTGACCTGGATCACCTCCCCGGCCGAACGGCTCGCCGACCACCTGCACGCCAGCAGCGCCGACGCCGTAGTGTGCAACTCCGCGATCTGGAAGACCGACACCGCCGCAGTGTTCGCAGCCGTCGCCCACATCCTGCGCCCAGGCGGGCACTTCGTCTTCAACATCGGCGGCGGCTTCGCCGGCGTCCGGCACCCCGACGAACTGTCAACCCGCACCGGGCCTTCCCTAAACGCCCTCATCCGCCAAGTCGCCGCTGAGACCCACGGATACACCCCACCGCCGCGCGACGCGGACAGGCCACCGAAGCTGCCGCTGAAAACAGTCACCGAGCAGCTGACCGCAGCCGGACTGACGGTCGTCGGCACAGAGCTCACCGCCCAGCACAGCACCATGGCCGAGAAGAAGGCGTGGCTGTCCATCCCCGTCTTCGCGCGGCCCGAAGGCGACTTCACCCACGCCCAGCGGATGCAGATCCTCGACACCGCCTACGCCATGACCACCCCCGATGCCCCGGCCGTGACGAGCTGGCTCGTCGTCGTCGCCCAACGGCCGAAGGCCGCCGCATGACTCCGGCCGCCCCGGCTCCCGGCGGCGGGGCCCGCCTCTGTGACCACGCAAGCGTCGGGGTACTGATCTCCTCCCCGAGCGGCCTGCTGGTGTTCGAGCGGGCGACTCCTCCGGCCGGAATCGCCCCGGTCGCCGGCCACGTCGACGAGCATGGCGGCCCCGAGCAGGCCGCCCGCGACGAAGTCACCGAAGAGGTCGGTCTCACCGTCACCCACCTGCACCTGCTGCTGAACCAGTGGCGCCCCAACCACTGCCACCGCACGCCCAACGGTCCGGTCGGCCACCACTGGTGGATCTTCCAGGCCGAGGTTTCCGGGTCGCTGTGCCCCTCGCCCCGGGAGGTCCGCGCCCCTCGGTGGATCCACCCAGCCCAGCTGCAGCAGCACGCGCTGCGGACCGCCGCGCACGCCAACGGATGCCTGGACCGTGAGGAGTTCGAACGCGAACCCGGCCTGGAGCCGGTGTGGTGCCGCTTCCTGCACGACCTTGAGCTCGTCACCCTGCCCTCGGCCGACCTCGACCGGATCGAGGCCCTCCTGTGAACGGCGGCCAGGGACCTACCTCAGCAGGAGCCGACCGCCCGGCCGGCTGCCAGACGGCGAGCGTGCGCACGGATCCGCTCGCGGTCCTCGGGGAAGACACTGTCCCAGCCTGTGTCCAGACGGAACCATGCCGCCGGCTGGTTCTGCTCCCCGGCGAGCGGCACGTCGCGTCCCACGATCGCGGCGTAGGACAGGCCCAGGGTCGGAGACCAGTCGGCCCGGTAGGAACGCACCGCCACGGCCGCGGGCTCGGGCAGCAACTCGGTGCGCAGGCCGGTCTCCTCCAGCAGCTCTCGTGCCGCCGCCGCACGCGGCGCCTCGCCCGGCTCCACCTTGCCGCCCGGCGGCACCCATCCGCGCACGCGGTGCTTGACCAGCAGGACGTGCTCGAAAGCAGGGTCGGTGACCCACACCTCGGCCGCCAGCGGCTCCATGGGATGCCGGCGGGCTTCCTCCAGCCAGGCCCGTGCACCGTCGAACTCCCATGCGGCGAGGCGGGCATCCGCAACAGCCTCGCCCAAGATCATCTGACCAACTTCACCATGACTCACCCGCCCCACCCTAGGCCGACGAACCGGCCGGACGTCGCAGCGACGAGCAGGCAGCCATACGGGGAGGTCCGGCCGACCCGGTGGCCCCTTCGGGCTGCAGGGCGATCACCCGTGGCACCCGCTTCACACGAAGGAGACCAGCGTGCACGATGAGCAGCCCTCGTACCGGGGAGCCTGGGTCGTCCTCGGCGGCGTCCGCCTCCTCAACCGCACCGCGCCACGGCGACCAGACGAGCCGATCGTGCTCGTACGGGTGCCACCGCAGGAGGTATGCCGGCCGGCCACCACCGTGATCGTCCGCTGGAACGCGCTGGGGCCCTGCCCGGCCGAAGCGCTGCAGCCCGGCGGCACCCGGCTCGGGGCGGCCAGGATCGACGGCGGCGAACTGTTCCCCGACGCCATCGCCGGTCGCGCCCTGCGCGGCCTGGTCGGTACCGAGGACACCCCCGGCCTGGTGCCGCTGTGCTACCTGGCTGAACATCCCGGCGGCGGCTACCACGCGTACGCGCAGATCCGCTTCCATCCCGAGGACGCCTGCTTCGTCCGCACCACCCGGGAACCAGTCGGCCACGGCCCGGTCGAGGAACTGCGCTGGTTCGACCCCGTGCTGACGGCGCACGCAGAGTCGAGCACGGCGCTCAACAACCATCTGCGGTACTTCCGCAAGCACTTCTCCGGCACCGAGCTGGAGTTCAAGTACACCCTTGCCCCGGCACCGGACATCTGGTCCGCGTCCATGGAACTGCTCAAGGCACTGCGCGACGGCAAGCTGGAAGGCTGCCGTCCGGAGTACCGGGAAGAGTTCCAGATCCACCACACCGAGAACCATCTGTTCGACGTCACCGGCCCCGAGCCCGAGATCGGCTACGCCTCCTTCATCCCCACCGTCACCGCCGGGCACGTGCTCAAACGAAAGTGGTTCACCGAGGACGCCTTCGCCCGCCGCGAGGAACTCACCCCTGGCCTCGACATCACCCCCGACCGCTTCGAGACGTTCCTGCGCGAAGACCTGAACCTCCAGGTCCGGGCCATGCCGCCCTTCCAGCGCGTCCGTTACGACATCCAGTGCGAGTCGCTGCGCACCGGACACGTCTACGGCATCTTCCTCGACCGCTGCGCCCTCCTGGCGGCCCCCGACGTGGTGCTCTCCCAGTGCGAGCTGGAGTACCTCCGCTCACGCAGCATCCTCGACCACCACCAGGACGAGATCCTCATCGAGATGAAGCGGATCGACAGCTGGCTCTGCGAGTACCTCGCCAGTCACGGTTGGACCGCCGAGCACACCTTCTACTCCAAGCGCAGCTTCCTTCGCGACGCCATCGCCCTCCGCCCGGACCTCGCCACGCCATGACTGATCAAGCGCCCCCCGGCAATCCCCCGCAGGAGGTAGCGCAACCCACATGAGTGATCGAACACTGCATCACAGCCCGCCCCAACCGACCGCACAAGGAGAGAGCCCTGTATTCGAAATCAGGTTCTAGATTTCGCCCCCCTCCACCCGTTACGGCTACAGCAGGCCCGCCGTTACCCGATCACCTGTCCGCATCTCGCCCCGAGGAGTCCCCATGCATCCCGTACGCCGCCCTGGACTCGTTCATCCTGCGTTCGAAAATGCCGCTACCTCCTCGGGCGCCAGCCTTCGCCTCACCTCCGGTCGCGCAGCTCTGCTCGCCGACAGGTCACGACCGGATACGAGGTACCTGGCATGACGCAGCCCACACCTCTCTCGTCCTCCGTCCTCACCCATAGCTTTCGGCACGGCGGTGCCCTCGTGACCAACGGTCGGCACACCGTAGAACGCCTGGTACAGGAGGGCCGCCCGTGAGCGACTCGCCTCACCATCTGATCGCCGACGTGGCACAGGTCCTGCTCCGTACGAACGGCGCCGCCCTGTGCGTACGCCGCGCACTGGACGCCGCCCTCGCACCGGGACAGCTCACTGTCGTGGGCGGCCACCTCGAAGTCGGCGAACCACTCGACCATGCTGCGCGACGCGATGCCATGGAGGAGGTGGGGGTCCATATCACTGCTGAGCAGCAGGAGTTCTGCGGGCTAATCCACCACCACGACTCCGACGGTGGCCTGGACCGGATCACCGCCGTGTTCCTGGCGCAGTCCTGGACGGGTGAGCCGTACAACGCCGAGCCACACAAGCACGAAGGGCTCTTCTGGGTGCCGATGGAACGACCGTCGCCGGACTGTCACCCCTACACCGCCACCATCTTCCACATGCTCACCCACGGCCCGTCCTACCGGGCCATCAACTGGCCTGCGGGAGGCGCCCGGTGAAGAGATTCTTCGGCCCGGTCACGATGGCCGATCCGCAGGTCTCCGACGCCGAACACGAGCTGTTCGGCGGCCCCCTGCGACCCACGGCAGCCACCCGGGAGCATGACGTGAACCCCCGCACCCTCGACCACACCGACACCCTCGAACTACCCGTCACCGGCGACGGTCCGTTCAACGCCCTGCACACCTTCTGGAAGCCGTCCCACTACGCCACCGGCCTGGAAGCCCACACCGAGTCCTGCAGCTGGCGTACCTTCCGAGTCGGCGACCTCGTGGTCGGAGTCCGGCTGCATGCCGAGGACCGCACCGTGATCGCCGACATCTACACCGCCGATGACTCCAAGCCCGCCGACCGCGAGGAGCTGACGCGCCGGCTCATCTCTTCATACGGGTTGGACGAAGACCAGGCGGCGTTCGCGGAACTCGCGTCCCATGTGCCCGCAATGCGCGAGGCACTCGCAGCCCTGGGCGGGATGCGGCAGTCGTGCCCGGAGGACCACTTCGAGATCGCCGTGATCGCCCTGCTGCTGCAGAACGTCACCATCCGCCGCACCGCCCAGATGACCCGCAATTTGCTGGCCCACTACGGCCATCTCGTCCACTTCGACGGGATCACGCTGCGGGCCTGGTTCACCCCAGACGAGATCGCCCACGTTCCGCCCGAGACGCTGAAGGAACGGGACCGGCTGGGCTTTCGCGCCAAAAGCCTTCCGCACTACGCGGCCTACTTCCGCGACCACAGCGCCGAGGACCTCAAGGCTGCCGGAAACCTGATAGAGGCCGTCCAGGAAATCAAAGGAGTGGGCCCCTACACCGCCGCGGTAATTGCCTCCCACGCTTCCCGCGACCCTGCCGCTTTCGGCATCGACGTGTGGAACCGCAAGATCCTTGCGCGCCGCCTCCTCGACGCTGACGACGCCGCGCCGGAGACCGTGATGACCCGCCTCAACGAACTGTTCCCCGGCTACGCCGGCACCGCCGGCCTCTACCTCGTCGAGCACGAGTACCTGACCAATCCCATCGCCCCGCTCCTGCGTTCCGGCCCCGACGCCCTCACCGCATGGAACGCGGCCCTGGAGCAGACCGGAACCTGACCCGCCCCAGGTCGAGAGCAGCGGACGCCACCGCCGCCGCTGCTCCTCGTTGCCATGCCCGCACCGCGCCTGACGGGATCCCCCGCAATACCTCGAAAGGGTGATCCCAGCTGTTCGAGCGACACAGGCGCGACCCACGACAAGGCCCGCTTGGCCCCGGCCACCCAATAGAACATCCGTCCACTATCTGCCCCGGATCTGCCCGTGACAGACCCGTCCGGGGGCCGTTGTTAGAGCACCAGTACCCCTCGTGCGTCCATCTGGAGGACTCCGTGAACCCTGTGCCCGTCCCTGCGAATCCCATCGCCGCATTCGAACGTCCTATGTCGGCTGTCCCGTGCTCCGCACGATCCGGGCGGCAAGTTGACGCCGCCGCCCAGCGCGCAGCACGACCGGATACGAGGTGGGCAGCATGAGTGAGCCCACCGATGCATCACCCGACAACATCCCGGGGCCGCGCACCGCCCCGCTGGAGTCCACACCCTCCTCGTTGCCTCCCGGACCGACGACCGGGCCCGACGCGTCCTCTACAGCCGAGCCGGATGAGCCATCGGAAACGGCTGCCAGGGAGCCTCAGATGCGGTATGTCGATCTGACGGGCAGCCGTGAAGCGGCCGGCCGTTCGATCAGGATGCGCGATATGGCCCGGCGGCTGCCGCAGCTGGTACGCCGGTCACTGGCTCTCGCATGGCGGGTCGACCGCCGAGCGACCATCGGTCTCCTGCTGTGCCAGGCCGTCACCGGCGTGATGCAAGCCCTCGGCCTAGTCGCCATCAGCGGCACCCTGACCGCCCTGCTGACCAGCGGAGACGTCTACCAAAAGCTTCTTCAGGCGTGGCCGTCCGTGGCCCTGCTGGCCGGCACCGCCGGCGTACGCGCCCTTCTGGGGATCACCGTCTCCTGGCTGTCTTCCCGGTTGGGCCCACTGATGTCGCGCGAGGCCGAGCAGATGCTGCTCACCGGCTGCGCCGAGGTGGAGCTGTGCGCCTATGACGACCCCGACTTCAACCACGACCGCGAAGCCGCCGACCGCGGGGCGCAAGTCACCGGGAACCTGATCGACGAGGGGCAGGACCTGATCGCCTCGTCGGCCTCCTTCGTCGCTGGAGCGATCGTGCTGGCCGGCGTGCACTGGATCCTTCTCCCACTTCTGGTCGCGGCCAGCCTGCCGCAGGCCCTGGCCCAGGTCAGCGCCGCACGTGTGCGATACCTGGCGAATCTGCGCAGCAACGGCGACCTGCGGATGCTGTCGATCCTGCGCTGGCACATCTACACCAAGGAGGCCGCCGACCAGATCCGTGCCAGCACCATGGCCGCCTTCCTCTCCGACCGGTATCGGCAGACGGTCGCCCGGATCAACCGCGAGGACCGCGCCGCAGCCGACAAGGGGGCCCGCATGTCCCTGATCGGCGCGCTGTGCGGCGGCGTGGGTTCGGCGGTCGTATGGGCGGCGGTCGTGTGGCTGCTGGCCACCGGCCGCATCAGCGTCGGACACGCCGGGACGGCTGTGTTCGCCTTGCAGACGGTGGGCCAGTCGGTCCGCGGTCTGGTCTCGGTAGGGGCGCGCGCCGTGCGCACGGGCCTATACATGGACGACTGGAGCGGCTTCCTGGACAAGGCCGGAGGGTTCCGCATGCGCCGGGGCACGCATCGCCCGGGGCCGCCGAAGAAGATCGAGATCAAGTCGGTCACACACCGGTACGCGGGCAAGAACCAAGACGCTCTGTCCGACGTGACACTCACCCTTCGCCAGGGCGAGGTCACCGCCCTTGTCGGCTTCAACGGCTCGGGTAAGTCGACGCTGTCGAAATTGATCAGTGGCCTGTACCTGCCCACCGAGGGGCAGGTGCTGTGGGACGGCGTTCCCACCGGCGACTCCGATCCGCAGGCGCTGTGGCAGCAGGTGGCTCTGGTGCCACAGACGTACGCGCGTTGGCCGTTGACGGTGCGGGAGAACATCACCCTCGGGCAGCCCACGGCGCGTGGGGACGCAGCGGTACGCGAGGCGTGTGAGGCCGCTGGCGCCGACGAGGTCGTCGACAAGCTCGGCGCCGGGTTGGACACCCTTCTCGCCCGCGAGTGGCTCAACGGGGAGGAACTGAGCGGGGGCCAGTGGCAGCGCATCGCTCTCGGGCGGGCGTTCTTCCGCCAGGCGGGGCTTTTGGTTCTTGACGAGCCGACCGCGAACCTCGATCCGCTTGCCGAGTACCGGATTTTCCAGCGGCTACGGGGCCTTGCCCGGGACCGGGTGGTACTGCTGGTGACCCACCGCATCACCAGCGTCGCCGTAGCCGACCGGATCGTCGTTCTCGACGAGGGCAGGGTCGTGCAGGAGGGCACCTACGAAGAGCTTGCCGAGCAACCAGGTCTGTTCCGACAGCTGCTGTCGTGCCAGCTCTCCTCGGATGCCCGGGACGATGACGAACAGCGGCAGGCGTCCGCATGAGCACACGCCCGCGGAAGAGCATCGTGCTCACAGACCTGTCCGCCGCCGTGAGCACACAGCACACCGCCATGCTTGCCCGTCCGGATGCCGATGTGCTGACCGGCCCACAGCCATCTGACGCCCCCCTTCTGCGGCGGAAGGGGTTTCTGCTCCGCGGCTGTATCCGGGGCAGCGACCCGGGCGTGGACACTGCGGTGCCTGGGATGCCCGAGCAACAAGATCACGCATCCACGGTCGTGCCGGGCGTGCGCCCGACGGGAGCCGAGGGGGTAGGTCGTGTCCTCCTCGTATGACCGCGTCTCGTCGGCCGGACGGACGTCGCTGTGGCGGCACCAGGACTTCCGTCGGTACCTGACCGGCCAGGCCGCCAGTGTGGCCGGCAGCTCGATCAGCGCGATGGCCCTGCCCGTGCTGGCCGTTCTCGTACTGGATGCCAGCCCTGCCCGGGTTGCCTGGATCACGTTCATGGGCCAACTCCCGCCCGCCCTTCTGGCGCTGCACGCCGGAGCGCTGGCCGACCGGTACTCCAAGCGGAAGCAGATGATCACCGGAGATCTGGTCAGTGCCGCCGCGCTGGCCAGCGTGCCCGCAGCGGCGGCGCTGGACAGGCTGTCCCTGGCTCAGCTCATGGTGGTCGCTGCGGTGCAGGGTGCGGCAGGGGTGCTGCATGATGCCGCAGCGATCAGTCTCCTGCCCGGCTTGGTCGACCGGTCCCTGATCCAACGGAGCAACAGCCGTATCGGCGCCCTGTTCGCCGTCGCCGCCACCGCCGGCAGCAACCTCGGCGCCGCCCTGACCGCGCTCCTCGGACC
Organism: Streptomyces sp. NPDC001292; assembly: GCF_042896465.1. NCBI lineage: Bacteria > Bacillati > Actinomycetota > Actinomycetes > Kitasatosporales > Streptomycetaceae > Streptomyces > Streptomyces sp. NPDC001292. The sequence continues at coordinate 14,551 of NZ_JBIAXG010000049.1, read as the reverse complement.
GGCCCGGGCACTGCTCGGTGACGTCGGCTCCTACCTCGTCAGCGCCTGGTGCACCGCCCGCATCCAGACTCGCGAGACCGCCCGGGCGCGAGCAGGAAGCGACCGTCTGCACATCGAGATCGGTGAGGGCCTGCGGTACGTAAGCCGTGACCACCGGCTGCGCACGCTGACCCTGGTCAACGCGACTACCTCGGCCGCCCTGGCACTCCTCAACACCCTGTGGGCCCTGTACCTGCTCAAGTCCCTTTCGATGAGCCCGACCGCCTTCGGCGTGGTCCTGGGGCTGGGAGCCCTCGGCGCGGCGGCAGGAGCGCTTGCCGCGCCAGCCCTCGCGCGACGGTACGGGCCCGGGCCGATGATGCTCGTCGCGCTCGCGCTCACCCCGCTCACCCAGATCCCGCTGCTGCTCGCTTCCCCAGCCCCGGCCTGGCAGACCGGGATCGGCGCCGCCCTGTTTCTCCAGCTGGCCTGCGCCGCGGCGGCGGGAACCACCCAGCGCTCCATTCGTCAGGTCGTCACCGCCGATGACATGCAGGCCCGCATGCAGGCCGTGAGCACCTGGCTCACCTCAGGCGCCCGGCCGGTGGCCGCCCTGGTCGCTGGCGGCCTCGGGACACGGATCGGCGTACGGCCCACCCTGATCGTCGGCACCTGCCTGCTCCTCGTCCCCCTCATGGTCCTCTACCGCTCCCCACTACGCGGCCTCCGCCAGATGCCCGGAGCCCAGCCCGCCCCCTCCCATCCAGGAGATCCACTCATGCAACCACCCGTCCCCACCCTCTCACCTCCACCCGGCGCCGCCCCCGCCGGCGACGGACAGCGCAATCCCGCGGTGGGCGGAGGTGGTACGGCGTGAGCGCGGAACTGAACGTGATCGGCGGCCACCTGTACCTGGAGCGGGACGGCATGGTGCTGCTCGGGCAGCGGCACCCGGATTCGTCATACGCGGGCGGCCAGTGGCATCTGCTCGCCGGCCATGTGGAACGAGAACCGGCCCGGACCTGCGTGGCACGGGAGGCGATGGAGGAGGCGAAGCTGGTCGTCGCCGAGGAGGACCTCATCCTCGTTCATACGGTGCACCTCCTCGACCACGAGGACGCCGTCCCGCGCGTGGGCTTCTTCTTCCAGGCCAGCCGGTGGGAGGGCGAGCCCCGCGTGCTGGAGCCGGACAAGTGCCTCCGTTGGGCCTGGTGGCCTGTCGACCGCCTGCCGGAGCCGACCGTTCCCTACACCCGAGCAGCCATCGAGGGGATTCGTGCCGGCCGGCTGTATACCGAGATCGGTTGGGAGCGGCAGAAGTGAGCGCCCCGGAAATGGACACGCACCGGCCTGGTCCCGAAGCCGCCCAACAGCCGGACTCCTCTTGCAACCACCGCGCACAGATCCCAGATACACCCGCACCTCCCGGCGCAAGCACTGCAAGGACGGCCGTAGGCCCAACCGGTCAGGAACAAGGAGAGGGTTCTGCATCGAGCACGTCCCAGCGTCCGAGGATGTCCGCTGACCTGCTCGCCGCAACGACCGCCGCCCGCACCGCGATGGTCGACCGCCTCGTCGCCGACGGCGTGCTGACCGACCCGCGTCTGCGCGATGCCCTCCTACGTGTGCGGCGGGAAGTGCTCCTCCCCCACGCGTACGTCCGGGTCAGCGGCCCAGGCGCGGATCCGATCGACTGGCGGCTCCTCGACGGCTCGCACCCCGACGACCAAGCGGAGTGGCTCGACCTCGTCCACAGCGGCGACTCCGTCCTGCTCCAGCGCGACGGCGAGCCGCTGGACGCCCTTCGCCGGGGACCGGTGACCGGCGGCCACATGACCTCCATGAGCACCTACGCCCCTGCCACCATCGAGGTGTTGCAATGCCTCCAACTGGACTGCGGGCAGCGGTTCCTGGACCTTGGTTCGGGTCCGGGGATCTCCCTGGCGCTCGCCGCTGCCATCACGGGCCCTGGCCGTGCCACCGGGGTCGAACGCGATCCGCACATGAGCGTATTCGCCCAGCGGAACCTGGACCGGCTCGGGCTGGAAGCGACGGTCGTCGAAGGTGACGCGCTCAACGGACACGCCACCGGGGCACCGTATGACCGGATCCATTCCGGCATCGGCGTGCCCTGCATCCCGCTGGCCTGGGTGGAGCAGCTCGGCCCCGGCGGAACGCTGCTGACCACGCTCGTGACCAGAACGCCCAGCTGGCCCGGCCAGATGCGCGCCACCCGCACGATGAAGGGCAGGCTTCAGGCGGTGCTGACGGGCCGGCCGCGCGGCCACCGGCCCCTGCTCGGCTACGAGTGGCTCACCGCCGTGAACCACCGTCCCCAGGTCAAGGCCGACCCCGGCCGACCGCGCCCAACCCGGCTCGCGCCGCCCGACGATGACGCCTACGGCTTCTGGATCGCCGCCGCGTACCTGGCACCGGGCTTGATCAGGGATTTCCAGGCCGACACGATGACCATCGTCGCCCCGAAGGAGGATTCCTGGGCGGTGGCCGGCCCCGGCGACGGCACGGTCCGCGTGCACGGGCCGCGTGACGTGTGGGCCGAACTCGAAAACGTCCACGACGCTTGGGAGCGGGCGGGCCGTCCGGACACGTACCGGGTCGATATTCCGGACGGCGGGGGCCCGCAGCGCGTCGCCTCCGGTCCCGGCCGGATGGCCCTCACCTGGACGCTGCCCCCGCTCGCCGCCGTCCCCCACCAGACGTCTCCATCGCTCGGGAGTTGTCCATGACCCAGCAACGGCAACCCGTTCCCCCGCCCGCCGACGGCCCCAGTCGACCGGCCGGGTGGTCCGAGGAATTCCTCCGCCACCGCGACGGCCAGGGCTGCCCCATGTGTGACAACGACTTCGCCGCCGAAGACATCGGCTGGGGCATCCTGCTCCACCAGGGCGAAGTGGCCAACGCCTACCTGTGGCGCTCGGGCCAGGTCCGGGGCTACTGCGTACTCATTCACCGCGGCGCACCGCACGTCGCCGAGCCCACCGACCTCTCAGACGCCCAGGCCGCCGCGTACTGGGCCGACACCCTCACGCTCGGCAAGGCCCTGACGGCGTTCTACCAGCCGATGAAGATGAACTACTCCACCCTCGGCAACGTGGTGCCCCACCTCCACACCCACATCGTTCCCCGCTACGCCGACCACGCCGACCCGGCGCCAGGCGGGCCGCTCCCGTGGACGGCCCTAGATACAAACCGCCAGGACGAAGAACAGCTCCAGGCGGACGCCGCCGCGCTGCGCGCGCTGCTGGAGCAGGCATGACGGGCCGCCCGGAAGAAGAGTCCGGGGACCTGTTCGCCTCTGCTGCGGCCGATTACGCCCGATACCGGCCGGGCATCCCGTCCGAAGCGGTCCGCCTACTCGCCGGCACAGTGAGAGGTGCCGCCCGGCCTGTCGTGCTCGATCTCGGCTCCGGGACCGGGCAGGTTGCAGCTGCGCTGCTCCCCGCTCTTGCGCATGTGGCCCGCCTGGACTTAGTGGATCCGGACGCAGGGATGCTCCGCGAGGCCGCTGAAACCCTCGCCCCGCTCCTAGGTGACTGCCCCGCTGGCTTCCACCGCGTCGGAGCCGAAGACTTCACGCCGCCGTTCGACGGCTACCGAGCAGACCTGGTCACCTGCGCGCGGGCGTTTCACTGGATGCCTCGGCCCGCAGTCCTCTCGATGGCCGACCGCGTCACCGCTCCCGGGGCCAGCATGGCGATCATGGGGGATGGCAGCCTCTGGACCCACCCAACGCAATGGACGACGGAGCTGAAGCGGCTCATCCAGTCCTACCTCGGCCCCGAGCGACGGGCCGGCACCGCTGGGGCGTACACAGAGCCGGTGCGCCGTTACGAGGACGACCTCGCCGAGTCCGCGTTCAGCGACGTCACCGAGCACCGGTTCCCAGTCCGCCGCAGGTGGACACCCGCAGCTGTGGTCGGCTATCTGCGCAGCACGAGCTTCGCCCGCCCGGCGCTCTTCGGCGATCTGCACGCACGGTTCGAGCAGGAGGCTCATTTGCTGCTGGAGGAACACGGACGAAATGAAGGGCTCATTGAGGACGCTGTGTTCACCGTGCTGCTCGCCCGCCGCCCCGGCGGTGACCGGTGAGCGGGGGGCGGCACACCGAGCCGCTGGACGTGCACCTGGTCGCGGTCCGCGATACCGAGGCCGGCACCGAAGTGCTCCTGTCCCGGCGGGCCGGCGACGTCTACGCGACAGGGCTTTGGCACCTCCCATCTGGTCACCTCGACCCCGGAGAGGATGTCGTCACCGCGCTCGTGCGGGAGACCGGAGAGGAGACGGGCGTCCTCGTCGACCCCGCTGATGTCCGCGCGGCCGTCACCGTGCACCACCGTTCCCCCGGCGGGGGCACGCGCGTGGGGTTCTTCTTCGAGGTCCGGCACTGGCGTGGCAGCCCCCGCGTCATGGAGCCGGACCGGTGCGACGCCATGGCCTGGTTCCCGCTCGACGCGCTGCCACAGCCGATGGTGGCCTACTGCCGGGCCGGGCTGGACGCCTACCGGGCCGGAGCCCGGCTCGCCCTGCACTTCCAGGAGCCCGGCGATCCCATCGCCTACGACCCGGCCGTCGACCGGCTGCGCCTCCTCCCCCACGCCGGCCCAGGCAGCACGATGCCCGAGGACGCGGTGCGGGGCTTCGTCGAGCGGGCGGTCGGCCGGATCACCGACTGGACGGATGTCTCCTGGGCACGTAAGGGCAGCCAGGTGTGGCGGGCACGCGATGCCGAGGATGGGGTGTGGTTCGTCAAGACCCACCAGAACGACCGCTTCCACCAGCGCGAGGTGGCCGCCTTCCGCAGCTGGGTCCCCCGTCTGGGCCCGATGGCACCCCGGCTGATGGCCGCCGATGAATCACTACGGGCCGTCGTCCTCACCGCGGTGCCAGGCCGTTCTCTGCACGGCGCCGTCCACCCACCCGAACAAGAGCGACGGATCTTCCACCGCATCGGGCAGCTCGCGGCAACCATCCACCGCAGCGCCCCGGCACTGCCGTCCCTCCCCGACTCCATGCCACTTGAGAAGCTGGAACGGCACCTGGACGGCGCACGCGCCTACCTTGAGCCCGGGGACGAGGCATTCATCCGCGCCACCACAAAGGGGGCAGCAGGTCTGCCGGCACTGGAGAGGGTTCCCACGCACGGCGACTTCCAGCGGCGGAACCTTCGCTGGGAGAAGACGACTGGCACGTTGTACGTGATCGACTTCGAAAGAAGCGAACACGGTCCGGCCGTCAGGGACTTCGTCCGCCTGTCCGACGCCTGGCACGGCCGGCCGGACCTGCACGAGGCCCTGATGACCGGCTACGGCCGCCCCCTGTCCCTCGCCGAAGAAGAGCACCTGGTCGTCCTGTCCGTATTGGATGCCGTCTCCGGCATCCAATACGGCGCCGCCCACGGCGATCCGGAACTCGTCGAGCGAGGCCGCCGCACCCTGGCCCGGCTCCGCGCAACGGACCGTCTTTGACCAGCACACCACACCACCCACCAGCTGAAGAGCAGTTGAGGAGCACGCCCGTGGCGTACGTCGTCCGCGACCAGTGGCAGCAGCACTATGCCGACGGCAAGGGGTTCCGGGAACTCGGTGAGCGCGAGCGGGCCCTGCTCGCCGAGCACGCTCCCGTTCCCGATGGCGGCGGCCGGGCGCTCGATGTGGGCTGCGGCACCGGCAGCCTGGCCGCCTACCTTTCCTCCCTCGGCTACACGGTGGACGCCGTCGACTTCGCCGACAGTGCTCTCGCCCGGGCCCGGGACGAACACGCCGACGTCGAGCGGGTGCGCTGGATCTGCCTGGACATCGAGCGCGACGACCCGGCAGATCTGCACGAGGACGGCTACGACCTGGTCACCATGCGGCTGATGTACCCCTTCCTGCGCGATCGCAGCCGCGTCCTGCACGGGCTCGGTGAACGACTGCGGCCCGGCGGCACGCTTGTGGCCATCACCCCCGTGGTCGAGCACACCCCGGCCGAACGACGGGACATCGCCCTCGACGAGGACGAGGTCCGCCTGCTCGCCGAAGGCTGGGAGACCGTCGAGCGGCTGGAGGCGGACCAGCTCGCTGTCCTGGTCCTGCGCGGCCCGTGCCACACCGGCACCCGGGCGGTGGAGCGACAGCGACCGCCCACCGGTCTGGCTGTGACAGGCGCCCTTGCGGTCGTCACCGACGAGGCCGGCCGGGTCCTGCTCGGCCGCTCGCGCCGGGGCATGTGGGAACTTCCCGGCGGGAAGACCAGTGGTGCGGAGTCCTTCGAAGCGGCGGCGGTTCGGGAACTGGCCGAGGAGACGGGCCTGACCGCCTCGGCCTCGGACGCGCACGTGGTCACGATGCTGGCCGACGACAGCCACGGCGTGCCGCGGCTCACCGCGGTCGTCCGTATCACCGCATGGTCCGGCACCCTCGCCAACCGAGAACGGCAGTTGTTCGACCGGTGGGAGTGGCATGACCTGCACGCCGTGGCCTGCCTCGGTCCCGTGTTCGCTCCAGCCGCGCAGGCCCTGGGCGCGACCTGGCCCGGGGTTATTCCTGGCCTTGCACCGGTCCACTCCTATCCGCTCGCGATCGACCAGCCGCCCGTGCCCGGTGAACCGGCCGAAGCTGTCCGGCTGCGCCAGCAGATGACCCAGACGGTCATCGACGGCGGCTGGGCGCCCTCCGAACCGGTACAGCAGGCGCTGCGCACGGTGCCCCGGCACCGCTTCGTCCCCGAGAAAGCCCTGAAGACCGCGTACGACGGCGGCGACCGGGCCGTCGTCACCCGCCGCGACGAGACGGGGAAGGCGACCAGTTCGGTGTCCGCTGCCTGGCTCCAGGCCGACATGCTCCAAAGCCTGTGCCTGAAGCCGGGAGCGATCGTGTTCGAGGCGGGATCCGGCGGCTACAACGCCGAGCTCATCGCCCATGTGGCCGGCCCCACGGGCAGGGTGGTCACCGGCGACATCGACCCCTACGTCGTACACCGCACCCGGCGGTTGACCACAGAGGCCGGCAGCGGCCGTGTCACCGCGTTCCAGGGCGATGCGGCACTCGGCGCCCCCTCACACCTCGTACCGCGCGGCGGCTTCGACGCAATCGTGATCACCTACAACTCCTGGGACATCTCCCCCTCCTGGCGGGAGCAGGTAGCTGAGGGCGGGCGCCTAGTCCTGCCCCTCGAAATCCACGGATACACCCGGGCGATCGCGTTCGAGCGACGCTGCGAGGTACTGCACGCGCGGAAGTTCACGCACTGCGGATTCCTCCGCGCCCAGGGCGAACACGCCCGCCCTATCCCGGCCGTGGACCTCCTCGACGGCGAGCTGAAGCTCCGATTCGAAGACGGCACCCCCGCCTCGACGAAGGGATTGGAAGAGGCGCTGCGCGGGCCGCGCCACCAGGTCGCCACCGGGGTCACCATGGGGGCGGGCTTCTACTTCGGCTCGCTGCAGCTCTACGCGGCCACCACATTGCCAGGCTTCGTCCGTCTGTCCGCCCACCGGGACAAAGGCACCGGCGTCACCCAGATCGCGAAGGACGGCGATGCGCCGGCGATCCTCGGCGACGCCTCACTGGCCTACCTCATCCACGTCCAGACCCGGCGCGCTGACAGCCCTGCGGAAAAGGAGTGGGAGTGGGTCGTCCATGCCTTCGGACAGCACGGCCCGCAGCTCGCCGAGCAGCTGGCGGCCACGGTGAGAGCCTGGGACCGCGACGTACGCACGAACGACGGCAAGCAAAGCGACCCTGTCCTGACCGTTCACCCGGCTAGCACCCCCGACGGCCAGCTACCCGCCGGGGACGTCCTGGACAAGCCCCACAGCCGCCTCGTGTTCCAGTGGCCGGGCCGTGTGCCTTCACCGTAGACCCGGCCGGACGAAAGACGTGGGGCTGGCGCTGAAGCGCGCCGGACCGGGACGGCCTGCTATGTCCGGCATACGTGAGCCCGACGGAACCCCGGCTCACGGGCGTCGAGTCCCACCCCTCATCTATCCCTGCACCTGCTAGAAGCCTCCACGACCCTGCCGTCCGCATCCCGTTTCCTCGAGGAGATCCATGGCCGAGACGACCCGCCTCTCCGAACAAGCCGAGCGCGAAATCTGCAACACCACACGCGGTCCTTCCGGTGACCCGGTGCTGATGCACACACCGTCCCGCCTGGTGTCCGACAGCCAGCAAGCCGACGGATCCGAAGCCACCGAACAGGCTGTCACCCTCTTGGCCCCAGAGATCCGAACCGGCCGATGCCAGTGCGGTGACATCTCATACGAGGTAAGCGGCCTCCCGGATGATCCCCATCTGTGTTCATGTCCTCATGAAACCCGGATCTCCGGCGGTCCAGCCGTACTCTGGGTCGGCTTCCACAAGAACGGGCTGGCCTGGACAGGCCCCGGCGGTGAACCGACCTGGTACGCGACATGGCCAGACCTTCGCCGCGGGTTCTGCCCCCGCTGCGGCACCCACCTGATCTCCGTCGCTGACTCCACGGACATGATCATGGTGACCGGCTTCAGTCTCGACCTCCCCCACCAACGCGGTATCGAGCCCGTTGGGCATTCCTTCCGAGAGAACGCCGTTCCGTGGATGAAGATCACTCTCGCCCCAGAACCGCCCCGGTCCGCGGCCACGCTACCGTCCGGTTCATCACTAGCCCGCACGCCGGGCGGCTGATGTCCGTCGCCGGGCTGCCGAAGCCGGCCCAGGCGTGCCGGTCGTCCGCTGGCGGACGCCGATCGGCAGCACGGTCCACACCCCTGCGGCCAACGCGACTCACCAACGTGGCCATCGGCAACCGGATCGGCGTCCTGGACGAAGGACGGATCACCCAGGAGAGCACCTACGACCAACTCACCCAGGAACCGAGGCTGTTCCAGTCCTAGTGGGAGCTGCAGCGACGGAGCGGCGGCGCCGCCTGATCCACGCTCCCCCGTCCGCGCCATGACACGCCCGCCCACCGTCCTGAAAGGCAGAGCCACGTGGCCTCCCCCGCTTCTCCTTCGGATCGCGTTGCACCCCGGGCTGCCCTCTCGGCAGCGCAGTACGCCGTGTCCTCCCGGCATGCGGTGTGGCTCGGCGCCGCCGCGATCGTCACCGACCAGGTCGGCCGCGTCCTGCTGGTACACCCCACCTACCATGAGGACGACCGGTGGCTCTTGCCCGGAGGGATCGTTGAACCCGGCGAACACCCGCACGACGCCTGCCGACGCGAGATCACCGAAGAACTGGGTCTGCCGAACCTGCCCCTGGCGAGCGTGCTCGCCGTCCACTCCCTCTCGTCACACCACGCCGCCATCCGGCGCGGCATCCCATGCCCCGGAGAGATCCGCTACGTCTTCGACGGCGGAACCCTCACCCCTGACCAGGCGAAGGCGATCCGCCTGCCGCGCGAGGAACTATCCGAGTACGCCTTCCTCGAAACGCGGGACGCGATGCAGCGGCTGCGCCCCGTGGACGGGCAGATCATGCTCGCCGCCTACCGTGCCCGCCTCGGGAACACCGCCACCGCCCACCTCGCCGACGGCCGGCACATCCTCGATATCCCACCCCTGGACCGCCATGACGTCCACGTCCGCTACCGGCCCCTGTGGGACAGCCCCCTCAACCGTGACCCTGTCCCTGAACGGCTCCCCGTGCAGCAAGCCTGGGCGTGGTGCTTCGTGCCCGACGGCCGGGTCGTCCTCGTCGCCGACCCAAGCCCCCGGGGCGCGCTGCCCATGCTGCCAGGCGGCACTGTGGAAAGGACCGACACGACACCCGAGGACACCCTCCACCGCGAAGCCGCCGAGGAAGCCCAGCTCACCCTGACCGACCCGGTGCGACTGGGCTGGGTGCTGGACGAGACCGGCGAGGTCTACGGCGGAGTGGGCCCCAACGCCCGGCTCCGCCTAGCCGCCCGGGTCACCGATATCGGGCCGGCGACCGTCGACCCCGCCACCGGCCACCCCTTCGCACGCCTGCTCGCAACCCCCGCCCAGGCAGCTGCCCTTCTGGGATGGGGGCCGCCAGGAGCGCGGCAAGCCCGACTCGCCGCTGAGACAGCCCGAGAGCGTTGGGGCCTGCCCACCGCTCGCCCCACCGCAATCGACGAAGTCCCTGCGGAGGGGATGCGGCTGAGCTGACACGAGCGACCGCCCTTTTCAACTCTGGACCAGCCAGACCATCGATCGGAGGCACGCGTGCCTGACGACACCCAACAGGCGATCTCATCTGTCCCGAGCCCGGCGACAGGAGGTGGACCGCGGGAGCACCACATGCACCTGCTCCCGCGGTACTACCGTCAAGTAGAGGCAGGGCGCAAGACGATCGAAGTGAGGGCGGCCACCCCGCAGAAGCGCGCCGTTGCCGTCGGTGACACGGTCGTCTTCCACGACCGCGACACAGGCCGGGAGCTCGACGTCATCGTGCAACGGATCACCCCGTACCCCTCCTTCGAGGATCTGCTCAGTTCAGAGGACCTTCGGCGCATCGACCCGAACGGGCCGCCCGGAGAACTGCTCGCCAACCTGCGCAGCATCTACCCGCCAGCCAAGGAGGGCCTCGGCGTCCTCGCCTTCGCATTCGACCACCGCCCTGCACGGCCAGGCCGACCGATGCCGATGACGCCCGCGCAGTACGCGCAGACCGTCCCCCACCATACGGTGTACGGCTGCCTGTACATCCGCGACGAACACGACCGGCCGGTTCAACTGCGCTCGGTCTACGGCTCGCGCCTCTGGCAGTTCCCGGGCGGCAACCTGGACGCCCAAGGAGAGGACCCGCTGCAAACCGCTCGCCGCGAAGCGGTCGAAGAGACTGGCCTCGAACTGGGCCTGGATACGCCGAAGCTACTCCTGACGCACTTCCTGCACGCCGGGCCCCGCCTGCCGCTGAACAAGGTAGGGCTCATCTTCGACGGAGGCCGGCTCACCGCAGAGCAGCTCGGTCGGATCCGACTCGATCCCGCCGAGCACGACATGTGGGCCGTGCACGACCTCGCCACCTGGCAGGGCCTGATGGCGCCGCGCGCCTTCGCTCGCCTCGACGCCATCGAACGGGCCCGTCGTGGCGAAGGCCCCGCCTACCTCACCACGCACACCTGATCCCGAGCGCACCCACCCAGCCGGACGAAAGCGTCGGCGACTGGGCTTGGCACCCGCTCGATCAGCTCCCCGACAGCCTGTTCGTGTGCAGCGCCCAGATCCTCACCGCATGGCGGCCCGACTTGGCCATCGACCACTCACCAGCGCACTCCACGCGTTTCGCATCCGGACCAGCGGCCATGCCGGGCGACGGCCTGGCCTGACCGCCAGCACCCTCGTACGCCTGCGGCACCGCTCATCTTTTACTGTCGAAGGAGACGTAGTTGAAGATCGTGCTGATGTCCGACCCTCGGGTCGCCGCCATCCCTGTTCAGGACTGCGGCGAGGAACTCATCGACATACGGGCGTCCGGCCTGTTCCTCGTCGATCAACGCAAGCAGGACCCCGACGGCCACTTCGCGCACCTGCGGCACGGGCTCATCGAGCGCCTGGAACACGCCCAGCGACTGCTTCCCACTGAGTTCCGCCTGCTCGTCGTCGAGGGGTACCGGCCTCCGGCGCTCCAGCGGGCGTACTTCGAGGAGTACGCGACCGAGCTGCGTCGCGGAAACCCCGACTGGAGCGACAGCCGCGTCCACGAGGCCGCAAGCCGCTACGTCTCCCCACCGGAGATCGCGCCGCACAGCGCCGGCGCGGCCGTCGACCTGACCCTCGCGGCCTCGGACGGCCAGGAGGTCGACATGGGGACGAGGATGAACGCCTCCCCAGAGGAAAGCGACGGCGCCTGCTACACCCGCGCGAACTCGATCAGCGGCGCTGCCCGGGCCCATCGCGACACGCTCTGCCGCGTCATGTCAGCCGCCGGTTTTGTGAACTATCCAACGGAGTGGTGGCATTTCAGCTATGGAGACCGATACTGGGCCCTCCACACCGGCCAGGCAGCCGCGGTCTACGGACCACGCGACCGCACGTAAGCAGCAGCTATCAGCAGTACCGCGAGGGAGCGCGACATCGTGAGCAAGCCGACCGCCGTCCTGCTCATCGGGATCACCGGCTCCGGCAAGACGCACCTTGCACAGGCCCTCGCCGCGACGGGCCTTGTCCGCCTCAGCGTTGACGAGGAGGTCCACCGCCTCCACGGCCGGTATGGGGTCGACTACCCCGAGCACGGGTATTTCGAGCGCGAGGCTCCTGCGGTCGAGACGGTACGTGCGCAGCTCACGGAGCACCTGCGCGCGGGCCGTGCCGTCGTCCTCGACCACGGCCTGTGGCGTCGTTCCGATCGCGAGGAATGGAAGAAGACAGTCCGGGCCGCGGGCGCACTCCCGCTGCTCGTCTACCTGCCGGCCTCCAGGGAGGAGCTCCTGCGGCGCCTCGCCGCGCGCAACCAGCGCAAGGACGCCAATGCCTTGAACGTGACTTCCGAAGCCTTGGACGACTTCTTCGCTCGGTTCGAACCGCCTACCGACGATGAAGGTGCCGTCATCACCTACAACGGCGACGCAGAGGTCATCCGCTCCATGATCCGATGACGCCCCCGGCCGTCCCGCCGAGCAGAGGCGCCAGGTGCTCGGCCATCACGAGCAAGGACCGCTCCGAATAGGCCGGTCCTACCAGCTGCACACCGATCGGGAGGCCATCGGCGCTACGCGCAGCAGGCATGACCAGGCTGGGCAGACCGACGTGGCTGGTCAGATTGGCCCAGCCGGTCTGGTCGAAGAAGCTCCGCTCAACGCCGTCGACCACGAGAGAGCGGCTCCCGGCCGGGATCGCCGCCGTAGGAGCGGCGGGCGTAATGAGGACGTCGTGCTGGGCGTCGGCGAAGAACCGGTGCCACGTCTGCCGGAGGCGGTGGCGCTCCTCGTTGGCGCGGAGCCAGACACGGTGTGTCTGCGTTCGGTGGCGGAGGAAGGCGGCTCGAGGGCTCGCATCGTCCGTGTGCAGGTCACGGGCAGCGGCGAGTTCGGCGGCGCCGGCGTCGTCGTCGGTGGCTGCGGTCGTGGTGGCGTAAAGGAGCTGCTCGAAGAGGCGCAGAGAGTCAGCGAAGCCGACCGGCCCCGTGGTGTGGCGGACACTCGCGCCGGCGGAGGTCAGCGTCCGTTCGACGGCGGCGAGAGCATCGGCGGTGTTGCGGTCGACTGAGCAGCTCGCGTCGTCGGCCCACACTGCCACGCGGAGCTGGCCGATCTCGCGTTGCGCCGTGGGCAGCGTGACGCTCCAGGGGTTGTTCTCGTCGGGTGACGGTGTCGTCAGTGCGGCGAGGAGCAGGTCGAGGTCTCGGGGGTGCCGGGCCAGGGGGCCGGGGGTGACCATGTCGCTGCTGGTGATCCACCCCGGCGGGCGAGGGACGTGGCCGCGGGCTGGGATGAGTCCCTGCGTGGGGCGCAGGCCGTAGACACCGCAGTAGTGGGCGGGGAGCCGCAGGGAGCCGGCGAGGTCGCTGCCGAGGTCGGCGGGGGTCAGACGGGCGGCGACTGCTGCGGCGGGGCCGCCGGAGGAGCCGCCGGTAGTGCGCTTGGGATCATGCGGGTTAAGCGTGGGGCCGAACAGGACGTTGTCGGTGTGCAGGTCTTGGCAGTACGCCGGGGTATTGGTCTTGCCCATGATGACGGCGCCTTGGTGGCGGAGCCGGGCGACGGCGTCGGCGTCGTGTGCGGGAACGTGATCGGCGAGGTCCTCGGCACCGCTGGTGGTGCGCAGGCCGGCCGTCTCGAAGCTGTCCTTGATCGTGAGGGGAAGGCCGTCGAGGATGCCGGTGCTCTCGTTGCGGGCGCGGCGTTCGTCGGCTGCGTGTGCGACGGCTCGGGCCGTGCTGTCGTCGCGGGTGACGACGGCGTTGATCTGGCTGGCGTCGATCTGCGCCAGGTGGAGGTCGAGCAGTTCGCGGCTGGAGATCTCGCGGCGATCCAGGGCCTGGAGCTGGACGTGGGCGGGCTGGTGGGTGAGGTCGGTCGTCATGCAGAGACCTGCTCAAGGTGGGGGGCTCGTGCGGGCTGGCGGGGCAGGTGGCGCGCGACGTCGAGGAGAGCGTCGATGTCGTCCATGGGCCTGCTGGTCTGGCGTTCGGAGTCGGCGAACTCGGTGAGCTGGTCGGTCTCCGGGCGGGTACCGGCTGCCCGGGCGGCGATTCCGGCGAGGATCTGGTCGGCGGTGACGGCCGCGGACAGCTCTTGTCCGTGAAGCCCTCGGGCCCGGTGGCGGGCTTCGCTGGCTTCGCGGACTGCGGCATCAAGGTACTGACGGATCACGAACCGTCCGTCTCTGATCTCGACTGCTCGGCGGTAGAGCCGGATCGAGATGCTGCGGAAGCGGCGCCTCTGGGCCGGGTCGACTCGGTCGATCGGCAGTGCGATCTCGGGCGCCTCGCTGTAGAACGCCAGCCACAGGGGGCGTAGGCCGTAGTAGCTGCGGTATTCCTTGATCCGGTACTGGAGGCTCTGAGCCTGATCGTTGATGGTGGGCACTAGGAGCGTGGGTCAGTAACGGGCAATTGGCCGGTCGGTCGTGATCGGTGTGATTGATTGCGGTCGGGCGGCGGGCCCGGGGTCCCGACCTGCC
>NZ_JBIAXG010000048.1:0-61567 GCF_042896465.1 Streptomyces sp. NPDC001292 | reverse complement strand
GCGTACTTGTTGGTGAGGACCGAGCCCTGCGCCTCCATGACCGCCACCGGGGCGAAGTTCTCGGAGGCGATCATCTCCAGCGTGGACTGCTGGCGATTCAGCTCGGCATCGACGGCAGCTGCGACCTCGGGGTCGAGCTCGTGCAGCGGCTGGTTGAAAAGTGTCATCGGCGGTCTCCTTGTGTGACGCACTGCACGACAAACGCGTGGGCGGACAGTCCGCCTGTTGATGTTCTCGACACTCGGCTCGAACAGCCGCCCGGCGGTGCGGGGAGCGGCGTTGACGACACCCGGGTCGTCGGCCGGCGCAGACTTCCAGGACCCCACCCGAGGCAGGGGCGTACCAGTCGCTGACGGCTGTCGATGACGTGATCTCCCGCGCGGGTCTGCCCGGCCTCGACCCAGGTACCGACTTCGGGCAGCCGGAGCTGGACGACATCGCCGAGGACCTTCGCCCCGCACGCGGTGATGCCGACGATGGCACTACCCTCGTCGACGGCCGGCCACTCGCGGTCCCAGGTGGCCGGGGCAGCCTGTAGTCGTGGCCGAAGCGCGAACGCCGACCCGGCCCAGAGGACAAGGCGGTTCACCCGTAGTGAACGGGCGTTCCGTGCTCGAGAACCGGCGGCCGGGCGCCATGGACCGACGGGTCTGGTTCGGACTCCGCAGCGGATTCGGTCAGGCCACGCGGCATGGCGGTTCCTCCCCGTCCAGGAAGGCCTGCAGGTTCTCCAGCACCAGCATCCCCATCGCGGTCCGGGCGGCCAGCGTCGCACTGCCCAGGTGCGGCAGAAGGACGACGTTCTCCAGCGCGACCAGTTCCTCCGGAACCGCGGGCTCGCCCTCGTAGACGTCGAGGGCTGCGCCCGCGATCACCCCCTCCTGCAGTGCCGTGATCAGCGCCTGCTGGTCAAGGACGTCCCCGCGGGCGGTGTTGACCAGGATCGCGGTGGGCTTCATGCAGCTCAGGCGGGCGGCGTCGATCAGGTGGTAGTTGGCGTCACCGCCCGGCATGTGCAATGAGACGAAGTCGGCGGCGGCGAGGACCTCCTCGATGGTGTCCAGCCGCTTCGCCTCGCCGACGCCGTGATCGGGGAGGTGTTCCTGCGCGTCGTAGAACACCACCGGCATGCCGAACCCGAAACGGGCCCGCCGGGCGACCGCGGCCCCGATCCGGCCCATCCCGAGAATCCCGAGGGTTTTTCCCGTCACCTCGGCACCCATCATGTGGGTCGGGCGCCATCCGGTCCACCGCCCCGCGCGCAGTTCCCGTTCCCCCTCGCCCGCGCGCCGTGCGGCCATCAGCAGCAGGGTCATGGCGGTGTCGGCGGTGGCGTCGGTCAGCACGCCGGGCGTGTTGGTGACCACCACCCCCGCTTCCGCCGCCGCGGCCACGTCGATGTGGTTGTAGCCGACGCCGAAGTTGCCCAGGAACCGAGTGCGGATTCCGCCTCGGAACAACTCCGCGGGCAACTGGTCCGACACCGTCGGCAGCACGACGTCGGCCTCCTCCAGCGCCCGGCGCAATCCCTCGGGCCCGAGGGGCTCGTCCCGCCGGTTCAGGCGTACAGACGGGAACCGCCGACGCAGTTCCTGCTCGACCCCCTCGGGCCATCTCCTGGTCACCACGATCACGGGCTCACTCATCGCGCACCTTCCGCCTCCGCCAGTCCTCACTCACTCAGATGCCGGCACGCCTCAGGCCGTCCTCGCCGGCAGGCCACCCGCCTCGACCACGTCGGCGACGGCGCGGCCCATGCTGGACGGGTCGGGCGCCACCGTCACGCCCGCGGCGGTGAGGATCTCCACCTTCTCCTGGGCCGATTCCCCTGCCGCGGAGACGATCGCACCGGCGTGCCCCATCTTGCGGCCTCGCGGTGCGGCGAGGCCGGCGATGTAGGCGATCACCGGCTTGCTCATGTGCTCGGCCACGAACCGGGCGCCCTCGGCCTCCTGGGGTCCCCCGATCTCCCCGATCATCACGACGGCGTCGGTATCGGGGTCGCCCTCGAACAGTTCGAGAATGTCACGGAAGGACGATCCGTTGACCGGGTCCCCGCCGATGCCGACCGACGTGGACACCCCCAAGCCGAGGGACTTCAGCTGCGAAGCCGCCTCGTAACCGAGGGTGCCGCTCCTGCCGACGATCCCGATCCGTCCCGGTCGGTAGATGTGGCCGGACATGATGCCGAGCAGCGCGCGGCCCGGACTGATCGTGCCCGCGCAGTTCGGCCCGGTCAGGCGCATCCGGTCCGCAGCCCGATGACGCCGCATATACCGCTTCACCAGCAGCATGTCCTGGGTGGGGATGCCGTCGGTGATGCACACACAGTGCCGGATGCCCGCGTCGGCGGCCTCCATGATCGAGTCGGCGGCGAACGGTGGCGGGACGAACACGATCGACGCCTCCGCCCCGGTCTCGGCGACGGCCTCCTTGACCGTGTCGAACACGGGGCAGCCGTGCACCGTGGTCCCGCCCTTGCCGGGTGTCACCCCGCCGACGACGTTGGTCCCGTAGGAGATCATCTCCTCGGTGTGGAACTGTCCGATCCGGCCGGTGATGCCCTGGACGATGACGCGTGTCTTCTCGGTGAGCAGAATGGCCATGCTGCGTCCTTCCTCATCCGCCCGCGCCGGCCGCGGCGCGGACTTCCGTCCCGGCCTCGATGGCACGTTCTGCTGCCTCCGCGAGGGTGTCCACGGTGACGATGGGCAGGCCTGATTCGGCGAGGATCCGCTTGCCCTCCTCGACGTGCGTCCCGGCGAGCCGGACCACCACCGGGAGCGTCACGTCGATCTTCCGGAACGCATCGACGATGCCCTCGGCCACCCAGTCGCACCGGTTGATGCCAGCGAAGATGTTCACCAGCACCACCTTGACGTTGCTGTCCTGCAGGACTGCACGGAAGGCCTTGAACACCCGTTCCGGTGAGGCACCGCCGCCGATGTCGAGGAAGTTGGCAGGCTCTCCGCCGGCGAGTTTGATCATGTCCAGCGTGGCCATGGCGAGGCCCGCTCCGTTGATCACGCACCCGATGTCGCCGTCGAGTCCGACGTAGGCGAGACCGCGGTCGGCGGCGTGGCTTTCCCTGGGGTCTTCCTGACTGCGGTCCCGCAATTCGGCGATCGCAGGCCGGCGGTACAGGGCGTTGTCGTCGAAGGACATCTTGGCGTCCAGCGCCAGCAGGTCCTCGTCCGCGGTGACCACCAGTGGGTTGATCTCGAGCAGTGCGGCGTCGAGGTCACGGAACGCCCGATACGCGGCCCGGAACAGCTGACTCGCCTTCGCGATCTGGGACGGCGCGAGCCCGATGGCGAAGGCCAGTTCGCGCGCCTGGAACTCGAGGAATCCCACGGCGGGCTCGACGGTCACCCGGAACAGTGCCTGCGGGTTCTCGGCGGCCAGTTCCTCGATCTCCATACCGCCCTCGGCCGAGGCCACCACCGTGATCTGCTCGGCGCTGCGATCAAGCACGATCCCGAAGTAGAGCTCCCGCTTGATCTCCATGGCCTCTTCGACGTAGACCCGGTACACGCACTTGCCCCTCGGGACCTGCCGGGTGACCAGTCGCCTGCCGAACATTCCATTGGCCGCCTCGGCGACCTCCCGGTCGGAGTGACAGACCTTCACCCCGCCCGCCTCACCGCGACCGCCGCTGTGGACCTGGGCCTTCACGACCCACCGGGTCCCCCCGAGCTCGGTGGCCCGGTAGGAAGCCTGTTCGGGGCTGTAGCTCAGTCCGCCCCGTGGAACCGGCACGCCGTATCGGGCCAGCAACTCCTTGGCCTGGTATTCGTGGATGTCCATGTCCTTTACCCCCTCGCGGCCGCCGCGGCCCGGATCGCGTCGTCCACCGTGGTCATGGCGCGCGCCATCCGCTCCGACGCGGCGTCGATCATCTTGCCGTCGAGCGCCGCCGCTCCTCGGCCTTCCGCCTCGGCCGTGCGCAGTGCCTCGATGATGCGCCGCGCCTTGGCCACCTCGGCCTCGGGCGGAGTGAAGACCTCGTTGGCCAGGGCCACCTGGCTGGGGTGGATGGCCCACTTGCCCTCCGCACCGAGGGCGGCGGCCCGCCGGGCGGCGTCGAAGTAACCGTCGGGGTCGGAAAAATCCCCGAACGGACCGTCGATCGCCCGCAGTCCATAGGCGCGACAGGCGACGATCATCTGGGACAGAGCGAAGTGCCACTGGTCTCCGGGGTAGTGCGGGTTGAGGCCGCCGATGTTCACCGTTCGTGCCCGCAGGCTGGCCGCGTAGTCGGCGACGCCGAAGTGCAGGGCTTCGAGGCGGCCGCCACTGGCCGCGATGTCCTCGACGTTGGCCATGCCCAGTGTCGTCTCGATGAGCGCCTCGGTGCCGATCCGGGCGGGCCACCTCTTGGCCTGCTCGATCTGGCTGATCAGCACCTCCACGGTGTAGAGGTCCGCCGGCACACCCACCTTGGGGACGAGGATGGTGTGCAGCCGATCGCCCGCCTGTTCCACCACGTCGACGACGTCGCGGTACATGTAGGGGGTGTCGAGGCCGTTGATCCGCACCGACACTGTCTTGCCCTTGGCCGTCCAGTCGATGTCGCGCAGGGCCTCGATGACGTTCTTGCGCGCCTGCTCCTTCTCCGGCGGCGCGACGGCGTCCTCCAGATCGAGGAAGACGAAGTCCGCCTCGCTGTCCACGGCCTTGTCGATGAAGCTCGGGTTCGATCCCGGCACGGCCAGCTCGCTGCGCTGCAGCCGGGGCTGCCGCAGCGGATGGAGGGTGTGGCTCATGGTGTGACTCCTCGGGTCGGGACTGCGGGTGCCGGTGGTATGCCGGCGGAGAAAGGAAGCTCCGACGCTCAGCGGCTCGTCAGCGCGGGGACGTGGTCCGCGTCGACCGGAGTGGCGGACCGGACGTCGGTGGTCCGGTAGTACACCTGCGCGGCGGCGACGCCGGCGCCGAGTTCGATGTCGGCTCCCGCATCGGCCAGCGACATTTCCGCCGCGGCCAGTGCGGCCAGGCACATCACCTCGTTGAGGTCGCCCAGGTGACCGATGCGGAACACCTTTCCGGCCACCTGCGCCAGCCCCGCGCCGAAGGATGTGCGATAGCGCTGGTAGCCGATGCGGCAGACCTCCGCACCGTCCACGGTGGCGGGCACGCGGATCGCCGAGACCGTGTCGGAGTACCACTCCGGGCCAGTGGCGCACAGCTCGAGGCCGAGCGCGTGGACGCCGCGACGCACGCCTTCAGCCAGCCGGTGATGCCGCGCGAAGACCGCGGGCAGCCCCTCGGCGAACAACAGATCCAGCGAGGCCCGCAGGCCGTGCAACAACGGAACCGGTGGGGTGTACGGGAAATACCCGGCGTCGTTCGTCTTGATCATGTCGACGAAGTCGAAGTAGGACCGCTCCATCGTGGATCGTCGCGAAACCTCCAACGCCTTGTCGCTGGCGCCCAGAATCGCCAGGCCCGCGGGCAGCATCAGGCCCTTCTGCGAACCGGTCACCGCCAGGTCGACACCCCAGGCGTCCTGCAGGAAATCGATCGAGGCGATCGAGGACACCCCGTCGACGAACAACAGCGCATGGGAGCCCTGCGCGTCCATGACCTCGCGCACCGCGGCGACGTCGGAGGTCACGCCCGTCGCGGTTTCGTTGTGGGTCACGAAGACGGCCTTGATGGAGCTGTCCTTGGACAAGTGGTACTCGTAGTCCTGCACCGGCACACCGCTACCCCACTCGACGTCGACGCAGATGACGTCGAGGCCGAGGCGTTCCGCCATCTCGACCCACAGCTGGGAGAACTGCCCAAAGCGGGACATCAGGACCCTGTCGCCCCGATTCAGGGTGTTGCTGATGGCCGCTTCCCAGGCCGCGGTACCCGAGCCGGGGAAGAGGAAGACGCGACCGGACGTCAATCCGAGCACCGTCTTGAGGTCCTCGAACAGCGGCTGCGTCAACTCTGGGAAGTCCGGGGCCCGGTGATCCTCCATCGGGACGTTCATCGCCCGCCGTACGACGTCGGGGACGTTCGTCGGCCCCGGAACGAACAGGTGCGTGATTCCATGAGGCACGTGCATCCACTCCTTACACGGCGTCTCTCCGGTCCACGAACGATCGCGTTACCGGCTGAGGAAATGCCGTTCACTGATATGAAACGGTAGGGGCAGGGCAGCCGCCGCCGCTACATCCCGCCCTTGAGTTTGCGCACTCGGGAATTGAGCAATTCCTCAAACCGTGCAAGGAGTCGCACAGGAAAACGAAAGGGCTCCGGAGGCGACCACACCGCCCCCGGAGCCCTGCAACCAGTACTGCTGCTCTCACCCCGCCCGGTCCCGCACGAGCAGAGCCGCCCCGAGTACGCGTGCATCGCAACGCTCGCCCGCACGTTCCACCTGCTCGATCAGTTGCGCCCGCATCCTGGGATCCCAGAACTTCACGATGTGATCGGCGATCGCCGCCGTCGCATCGTGGAACGGATAGTGCGCGAACTGGGCCGCGATGTCGTAGGCCAGCCGCAGGGGCGTGTCCTGTCCCATTGATCACTCCACTCCGACCGCCACGTCCGTGCGCCCGGTCGTCCGTCCGCCGTCTGCCACCCGCCGGCACACCGATACCTGCACCGCGGTGACCTTGTACTCGGGACAGTTCGTGGCCCAGTCCGAGTTCTCCGTCGTCACCACGTTCGCCCCGGTCACCGGATGATGGAAGGTCGTGTACACAACGCCGATCGGCATCCGGTCGGTGATCGTCGCGCGCAGCGTCGTCTCGCCGACCCGGCTGGCCAGGACCACCATGTCCCCTTCGGTGATCCCCCTGACGTCGGCGTCGTACGGATGGATCTCCAACAGGTCCTCGGGATGCCACACCACGTTATGGGTCCGCCTGGTCTGTGCCCCCACGTTGTACTGGCTCAGGATCCGCCCCGTGGTGAGGATCAATGGGAACCTCCGGGTGCTGCGTTCCTTCGTCGGCACGTACGGGGTGGGGACGAACCTGCCCTTGCCGCGCACGAATCCGTCGACGTGCATGATCGGCGTTCCGGTCGGCGCCGCGTCGTTGCACGGCCACTGCACGCTCCCCAGTTCGTCCAGCTTGGCGAAGGACACCCCAGCGAAGGTCGGGGTGACCGCGGCGATCTCGTCCATGATCTCGCGTGGGTGCGCGTAGGACATGTCGTAGCCCATCGCCTGCGCGATCTCGCAGACGATCTGCCACTCGTGCCTGCCGGTCTTGGGCCGGAAGATTGGCCGGACCCGATTGATCCGCCGCTCCGCGTTGGTGAACGTGCCGTCCTTCTCCAAGAAGGAGGTGCCGGGCAGGAAGACGCGGGCGTACTTGGCCGTCTCGTTGAGAAAGAGGTCCTGCACGACCACCAGGTCCATGGCCTCCAGCGCTGCAGTGACGTGGCGGGTATTGGGGTCGGACTGGGCGAGGTCCTCGCCCTGGACGAACAATCCACGGAACGTGCCGTCCAACGCCGCGTCGAACATGTTGGGGATCCGCAGGCCCGGATCCGGCAGGATGGGCCGGTCCCACAAGGTCTCGAAGACCTCGCGGACGGCGTCGTCGGACACGTGCCGATATCCGGACAGCTCGTGGGGGAACGATCCCATGTCACAGGAACCCTGCACGTTGTTCTGCCCGCGCAGGGGATTCACTCCGACGCCGGCGCGGCCGATGTTCCCGGTGACCATGGCGAGGTTCGCCATGCCCATCACCATGCTCGACCCCTGGCTGTGTTCGGTGACCCCGAGTCCGTAGTAGATCGCCGAGTTGCCGGCCGCCGCATAGAGCCGGGCCGCCGCCCGCAGTTCGGCCGCCGGCACGCCGGTGATCTCTTCGGTTGCCTCCGGACTGTTCTCCTCACGCGCGATGAACTCCGCCCACTCGGCGAAGTCCTCACACCGGGAATCCACGAAGCTCCGGTCCACCAGATCCTCGGTGACGACCACATGGGCCATCGCGTTGATCACCGCGACGTTCGTGCCGGGCCTCAGTTGAAGGTGGTGCGCGGCCTCCACGTGGGGTGAGCGGACCAGGTCGACCCGGCGCGGGTCGATGACGACGAGCCGCGCGCCTTCCCGGATCCTGCGCTTCATCCGCGAGGCGAACACCGGGTGCCCGTCCGTCGGGTTGGCGCCGATCACGACGATCACGTCCGCGTCGCCGACGGACCGGAAGTCCTGCGTGCCCGCCGACGTGCCAAAGGTCTGCTTGAGGCCGTACCCCGTCGGGGAATGGCACACCCGGGCGCAGGTGTCCACATTGTTGTTGCCGAACGCGGCACGCACCAGCTTCTGCACCACGTACACCTCTTCGTTGGTGCAGCGCGACGAGGTGATCCCGCCGATCGCGCCCGCGCCGTGGGCCGCCTGGATGGCCCGGAACCCGTCCGCGACCGTGCGGATGGCGGTGTCCCAGTCGACCGGGCGCCAGTCGTCGGTGATCCGCTCGCGAACCATCGGGGTGAGCACCCGGTCGGGGTGGGTGGCGTAGCCGAAGGCGAACCTGCCCTTGACGCAGGAGTGCCCCTCGTTGGCGCCGCCGTCCCCGGCCGGCACCATGCGCACCAGTTCGTCGCCGCGCAACTGCGCGGTGAACGAACACCCCACCCCGCAGTAGGCGCACGTGGTGCGCACGCTGCGGGTCGGCATCCCCAGCTCCACCACCGACTTCTCCTGCAGCGTCGCGGTCGGGCAGGCCTGTACGCACGCCCCGCAGGACACGCATTCCGAGTCCAGGAACCGCTCCCCCGCACCGGCCGACACCTTGGACGCGAAGCCGCGGCCCTCGATGGTCAACGCGAAAGTGCCCTGGATCTCCCCGCAGGCCCGGACACACCGGGAACACGCGATGCACTTCGACGGATCGAAGTCGAAATACGGGTTGCTGCGGTCGGCCTCCGACGAAAGGTGGTTCTCACCCTCGTAGCCGTAGCGGACCTGGCGCAGACCGACCACACCGGACATGTCCTGCAGCTCGCAGTCGCCGTTGGCCGAGCAGGTGAGGCAGTCGAGCGGGTGGTCGGAGAGGTAGAGCTCCATCACGCCCTGACGGAGCTTGGCGAGCCGCCCGGTCTGGGTACGGACCTTCATGCCCTCCGCGACCGGCGTCGTGCAGGACGCGGGCGTCCCCGGGCGGCCCTCGATCTCGACCAGACACAGTCGGCAGGAGCCGAAGGCGTCCAAGCGGTCGGTCGCGCACAGCTTCGGAATGCCTGTCCCGCCGGTGGCCGCCGCCCGCATGACGGACGTCCCCTCCGGCACCCGCACCTCGATCCCGTCGATCTCCACCGACACCGAAGCCGGGCCGGGCCGAGCCGGGGTGCCGAAATCCGTTTCCCTCAGCAGACTCATGGCTTGGCCTCCTTCTGTCGGACGAAGTCGTCGGGGAAGTGCTGCAGGGCGCTGCGCACGGGCTGGGGAGTCAGTCCGCCCATCGCACACAGCGACCCATCGGCCATCAGGTCACACAGGTCGTTCAGCAGCGCGAGGTTGTCGTCGCGATCCCGGCCACCGACGATCTTGTCGATCGCCTCGACGCCCCGCACCGCGCCCACCCGGCACGGTGTGCACTTGCCACAGGATTCCTCGGCGCAGAAGGCCATCGCGAAGCGCGCCATTTCGGCCAAGTCGACCGCGTCGTCGAACACGACGATTCCGCCGTGCCCGAGCATCGCGCCTGCCGCCGCGAACGCCTCGTAGTCCAGGGGCAGATCGAATTGAGAATCCGGAAGATAGGCGCCCAGCGGTCCGCCGACCTGTACGGCGCGCACCGGCCTGCCGCTACGGGTACCCCCGCCGAAGGTCGTGATCAGCTCGCGCAGCGTCGTCCCGAACGCCGTTTCGACGACGCCGCCCCGGGCGACGTTGCCCGCCAGCTGGAACACCTGGGTGCCCCGGGACCGCCCCGTGCCCAGCTCGGCATACGCCCGGGCGCCGCCTGCCAGCACCGCGGGGACACTGGCCAGGGTCAGCACGTTGTTGACCACGGTGGGTTTGCCGAACAGCCCGGTGATGGCGGGGATCGGCGGTTTCGACCGCACGATTCCGCGCTTGCCCTCGATGCTCTCCAGCATGGCCGTTTCCTCGCCGCAGATGTAGGCGCCCGCGCCCACCCGGACGTGAAGGTCGAAGGACAGGTCGGAGCCGAGCACACGGTCGCCGAGCCAGCCGGCTGCCCGCGCCACGGCGATCGCCTGGCGCATCGTCGCCACCGCGTCCGGGTATTCGGAGCGGATGTACACGTAGCCCTCTCGGGCGCCGACCGCGTGCGCCGCGATGAGCATGCCCTCGATCAGGGCAAACGGATCGCCCTCCATGAGCATGCGGTCGGCGAACGTGCCGCTGTCGCCTTCGTCGGCGTTGCAGCAGACGAATTTTGACTCGGCGTCGGTCCGGGCGACCGTCCGCCACTTGACGCCGGTCGGAAAACCCGCGCCGCCGCGGCCGCGAAGGCCCGACTCGACGACCTCCTCGACCACGGCCGCGGGGCCGAGCTCCAAAGCCGCGCGCAGTCCCACCAGACCCCCGTGTGCGAGGTAGTCCTCCGTCGACAAGGGGTCAGTGATCCCAACTCGCGCGAAACACAGGCGATGCTGCGCACGAAGCCAGGGGTGGTCGTTCACGGGGCCCTGACAGAGCGGGTGGTCGGCGCCGTCGAGCAGTCCGTGGGCCACGAGGTCCGGCACGGCGTCGGGCGTCACCGGGCCGTAGCCCACCCGGCCGCGTTCGGTGGTCACCTCGACGAACGGTTCCAGCCACAGCATGCCGCGGGAGCCGGTGCGTACCACCCTGGCCCGCTCCCCCACGGCCCGCGTGATGGCCGTCGCGACCTCGTCGGCGCCGACGGAGACGGCGGCCGAGTCCCGTGGAACGTAGACCGTCGTGGTCATGCCGCACCTCCTGCTGCCCGGGGAGCCGGGCGGGCCGCACGCAGCATGCTGTCCAGCCGCTGCTCGTCCAGCCGTCCCACGGTCTTCCCGTTCACCTGGGCGGCGGGCCCGAGCGCACAGTTGCCCAGGCAGTACACCTGTTCCAGGGTCACTGCGCCGTCGGGCGTCGTGCCCCCCACCTTCACGCCGAGCAACCGCTCCGTCCGGGCGATCAGGCGCTCGGCGCCGACCGACTGACACGCCTCGGCGCGGCAGAGGCGAATCGACGTCGCGCCCGGCGGTGTCGACCGGAAGTCCGAGTAGAAGGTGAGCACACCGTGGACCTCGGCGCGCGAGAGGTTCAGCTCGGCGGCCAGGACCGGGACCACGTCCGGGTCCACGTAGCCGAGTCGCTCCTGGATCTCCCGGAGGATCTCCAGCAGCGGCCCTGGCTGGTGCCGGTGTTCGACGACCACCGCCCGCACCACCTCGGCCTGTTCCGCCTGATCTCCGTTCACGGTGTACTCTCCTCCCCTTCCCCTGTGCCCGTGCCTGTTTGTTGATCCGCCCAACGCGCCGATGACGGAGAACATCCCGTCCGAGATCAACGGCCCGCCGAACAGCCGGTTGCCGCATCCGTTATTCGTGTCGCACCCGCCCGGCCGCGGACACTGCGTCGAAGGGGGACGGCGACTGCGGAAAGCTGCCCGATACCGTGAGCTCGGTGTCGCGACCGAGGTCGTGCATTGCTGAGTCGGAGTCAAGGCACCGGGTGCGACGTCGTTCACCTCCCCAACTGCGCCAGGATCTGGCCTAGGCCGACCATGGTCACCCCGCCGGCCAGAGCCAGGTACGGCCGGATCCCGGCCCTCCGCGCCTGCGCCATGGACGGTCGGGCGGAGTCGGACTGCTCGTGCAACGAAGCCGGGAACACGCCCTTGTCCTGCACGTAGTGACGGTAGGCGAACACGGGCACGACCAGGACGGCGAACACCAGGCCGCTCCAGAGCGTTCCGGATCCCCAGACATCGGCGCCCCAGCCGAGCAGCAGGGCATTGCCGTAGGCCAGCACACCGCCCGCGGCGATCAGCGCCGTCGGCGCCCGCCACGGCCGCGCCCTGTGCGGGTTGTCGACCCGGTGCATCCAGCCCGCGTTGAGGTTCAGGAAGTTGAAAATCATGTAGCACACGGTGGAGGCCGCCAGGACGAACACGTAGTCGCTCATCAGCAGCAGGACCAGGTTGAAACAGAGATCGGTCCACATCGCCCGGGTCGGTGCCCCGTGCCGGTTCGTCCGGCCGAGGTAGCGGGGCAGCCAGCCGTCCCGTGACCCCTGGTACAGGGTCCGCGAGGAGCCGGCCATCGTGGTCATGATGGACAGCAACAGCGCCAGCACGAGCATGACGGTGAGCAGGTTGCCCACGGCCGCCCCGCCGCCAACCATGTCCACCATGGCGGCAGCCACCCCGGTGCCGTCCACTATTGGCTTGCTGACGAGGCGTTCAAGACCCAGGGCTCCCTGGAAGGTGAAGGGCACCAAGATGTAGATCAGCACGCAGACCAGGCCGGAGGAGAAGATCGCCTTGACGGTGTCGCGGCCGGGGTTCTTCAGTTCGCTGGTGTAGCAGACCGAGGTCTCGAACGCGTACGCCGACCAGCCCGCCAGGAACAGCCCGCCGGCGAACAGCGACCAGCCCGAGTGGTCCCACGCGCCGCTGAGCGGCACGAACGGCTCGAAGTGGTGGGTCGCCACGTCGCCGGTCAACAGCGGTGCCACACCAACCACCAGCAGCGGGAGCAGCACGGCCAGCCCGACCACCGTCTGCACCCGGGCTGCACGCAGGATCCCGTGGTGTTGCAACGCGAAGACCAGCAGCAGGAGCGCGGCGGCAATCAGGAACTGGGCGTTGAACCGCAGGGCCAGCCCGTCCTTGAGTCCGCTCAGGTCGACGATCTGCACCGACCATGTATTGATCTTCGCCTCGGCAGGGAAGAGCGCGGTGAGCAGGTACCCCGCGCCCAGCGCCGAGCCGATGGTGAGCACGGGTGACCAGGCCAGCCAGTTGCACCACACCGACATGGGCGCGAGGAACTTCGAATAGGGCAGCCAGGCCATGGCACCGTACACCGAGGCGCCACCGGACTTCTGCGGGTACATCCCGGCCATCTCGGCGTAAGTGAAGCTCTGGATCAGACCGAACGTCACCGACAACCCCCACACCAGGACCGAGGGGGTGCCGATGGTGGCGGCGATGGAGCCAACGGAGAACAGCACCAGCGCCGGGACGCCGCTGGCGACCCAGAAGGCACCGGTCCAGCTGATCGTCCTGAGCAGACCGGCATCCTGAGGGACGGCGACAGCTGTCGCGGTTGATCGACCAGTTGTCCCGGTCATGCGAAGTCCTCCTTCGCGGTCGGCAGGGATCGATCAGGCGTTGGGTGTGCTGCCTCGCGGCGCGGCACCGGGCCGGTGAAGGGGTGGCGGCCGGCGCCGCGCCGCGCCGGGGAAGCGTCCGTGACAGTGCTCAGTGCAGCGGCTTGCGCCAACCCTCCAGGACGGGGGCGCTCCAGTCCTCGCCCACGGTGGCCGACTCGGCGAGCCACGGCCCCAGTTCCGGCTGGCGGAACTTGGCGTGCCGGTGCTTGAGCCAGATTCCGTAGGAGTTGCCCTCCTGGAGGTGTTTGATCAGCACCTTGCGGGCGTACTCGTCCTCGCGCCCCTCGGGGATCTCGAAGTGGATCTTGAGGAACGCGTTGGTGTACCGGTCGAAGACGGCCGGAACACCGTCCTCGGTCATCAGCTCGATGTCCTCGAGCCAGTTGAGGTCGTCACCGGGCGTCGCCTCGGTGAGATCGACATCCTCGACCAGGGACCGGTCGAACTGGTAAGGGAAAGTGCGGCCGGTCAGCTCCTCGGTGTCGATACTCTTGCCGCCCGACAACTTCCGCTCGGCGATGTTCATCCGCTCAGACATCGTGCCCACCCAGCGATCCGTCGTTCACCACGTGCTTCTCCAGCAGGTTCCTGATCTCGCCCAGCGCGCGTTCCTCGGTCACACCCGGTACGTAGGTGGTGCCGGCCAAGGGGACGCGCGCCATCGCGGCCGCCTCGGTGGTCAGCGCGCACAGGTCCTCGGGCTCCAGGCTGTGGATGTTGGTCTTGCCACAGGCCCTGGCCAGCATCTGCACCTCGAGCGTGAGCGTGTGCAGGAAGTTGTAGACCCGCTCCGCCGCCTCGTCGACGCGTAGCCGCTTGCGCAACTCCGGGTCCTGGGTGGCCACGCCCACCGGGCACCGGCCGGTGTGGCAGTGGTAGCACCGGCCTGCCTTGACACCGATGGTGCCCTCGTAGTCCGTGACCCCGGGGATCTCCTTGTTGCAGTTCAGCGCCATCAGCGCGGAGTGTCCGATCGCGACGGCCTTCGCGCCGAGCGCCAGGCACTTGGCGACGTCGCCGCCGTTGCGGATGCCGCCCGCGACCACGAGGTCGATCTCGTCGGCGAGGCCCACGTCCTCCAGGGCCCGGCGCGCCTCGGGGATCGCCGCCATCAGGGGGATGCCGGTCTCCTCGGTGGCGATGTGCGGCCCTGCGCCGGTGCTGCCTTCGGCCCCGTCGAGGTAGATGATGTCAGGCCCGCACTTCGCGGCCATCCGGACGTCGTCGTACACCCGGGCCGCACCGAGTTTGAGCTGGATGGGCACCTGGTAGTCGGTGGCCTCCCGGATCTCCTGGATCTTCAGCGACAGGTCGTCCGGGCCGAGCCAGTCCGGGTGCCGGGCCGGACTGCGCTGGTCGATCCCCGGGGGCAGCGAGCGCATCTCGGCCACCTGCTCGGTCACCTTCTGGCCCATCAGGTGACCACCGAGCCCCACCTTGCATCCCTGTCCGATGAAGAACTCGACGGCGTCGGCGAGCATCAGGTGGTGGGGGTTGAAGCCATAGCGGCTCTGGATGACCTGGTAGTACCACTTGGTGGACAGGTCACGCTCGGGGGGAATCATCCCGCCCTCACCGGAACACGTTGCGGTGCCCGCCATGGAGGCGCCCTTGGCGAGCGCCATCTTGGCCTCCAGCGACAGGGCCCCGAAGCTCATGCCCGTGATGTAGACGGGAATGTCGAGCTCCAGCGGCTTCTTGGCGAACCGCGCGCCGAGGACGGTCTTGGTGGCGCACTTCTCGCGGTAGCCCTCGATGACGAACCGGGTGAGAGTGCCCGGCATGAACATCAGCTCGTCCCAGTGCGGGATCGGCTTGAACATCGAGAAGCCACGCATCCGGTACCGGCCGAGCTCGGCCTTGGTGTGGATGTCTCCGATCACTTCGGGGGTGAAGATCCGGCTGCGCCCGAGTGGCTGGGAAGCTTCGTCGTCGGTTGTGCTCATCCGTGAACTCCTGTGTCCGCACCGATGTGGGCTAGAGGACGAGCTTCCGCTCGTTGGGTTCGAGGCTGTCGTAGTTCCACAACTTGCGGCCGCAGACGAACTTGCGGAAGCGATCCGGACGGTCGAGTCGGTAGATCCGGAACTTGCGGTCGATGAGTTCCTCGTCGGCCTCGGTCATCTCGGCCTCGACACAGTCGACGCCCAGCGAGGCGACCCTGCCGCCGACGTAGATGGCTCCGTCGTACATGGAGTCGCCCATCCCGGGACCCACGTCACCGCAGATGATCTGACGGCCGCGCTGCATCATGAACCCGGTCATCGAGCCGGCGTTGCCGCCGACGACGATGGTGCCGCCCTTCTGGTCGATGCCGGTGCGCGCGCCGACGTGTCCGCGGATCACCAGGTCGCCGCCGCGCAGGGCGGCGCCGGTGAGCGAACCTGCGTTCTTGTCGACGACGACGACGCCCGACATCATGTTTTCCGCGGCCGACCAGCCGACCCGGCCGGTGATGTGGATCTCGGGGCCGTCGATGAGGCCGCATGCGAAGTACCCGAGGCTGCCCTCGATCCGCAGCCGGCAGCGGGTGAGCAGCCCTACCGCGATCGAGTGGCGCGCCCCCGGATTGCGCACCGTCACGTCGGTGACACGCTCGTCGAACAGCAGTCTGCGCAATTCGAGATTGATCTGGCGGGTCGACAGACTGGCCGCGTCCAGGTCCGCGGTACCACCCGTGATGACGGCGCTCTTCGGCGGCGTCGCGTCCGGCTCCGCAAGGCCGCGGACGTCGTAGCGCCTGGTCGTGGGCTCGGCGGAAGCCGTCGGTTCGGCCTTCGTCACCTGCTCCACACCATCACCTCCCCTTCGTATGGGTCGTACGTGTCGATTTCGCGGTCGACCACCGCGCGGATGGCACCCTCCTCGGACGCCAGCGCGACCATGTCGTCGCCCTGGTAGAGCACGAGCGGTTTCGCGGCCATCCCGTCCTTGGCCATGCCCAGGGCGTTGTCGGTGACGACCAGATAGGTGAAGACACCGTCCAGGTCGTCCAGGCTCTGTTTCATGGCCGCCTCGAGCGACATCCCGTCGGCCATGCTCTGGGCCAGGTACACGGCGATGATCTCGGAGTCGCATTCGGACTGGAACCGGTGACCTTGCCGTTCAAGGCGCCGCCGCCACTGGTGATAGTTGGTCAACTGCCCGTTGTGCACCACGGCGACGTCGGAGAACGGGTAGGCCCAGTACGGGTGGGCGCCCGCGATGTCCACATCGGACTCGGTCGCCATCCGGACGTGGCCGATGGCGTGCGTGCCGGTGAAGGAATCCAGCCGGTACTGGCCGGACACCGTCCGCGCGTCCCCCAGATCCTTGACGATCTCCAGGGAGTGCCCCAGCGACAGCACCTCGGCGCCGGGGACGTCCTCGACGTAGTCGGCAAGCGGCTTCAGTTCGCCTTCATAGCGGAAGATCGCGCGAAAGGCGTACTCGGATTCGCCGTCGATCCGTTCGGTCGTGGCCCCGGACTTGGCCAGCCGGGCCTCCACCTCGCGCCTGCTGCGGGCCAGGCGCTCGCCGTAGGAGAAGTCGTTGCCGTCGTTGGGATCGGCGAGCTTGAACCGCATCACGAGCAGTTCGCCGGGCTCGCCGTAGAGCGCGTACCCGGTCGAGTCGGGACCTCGGTGCTTCATGGCCTGCAGCATGCGGGCCATGTCGCTGCCGAGCGGCCCGGTGCCTGTGGAGTAGATGATGCCGGCGATACCGCACATCGTGGTGACGCTCCTTTCCCTCCCCGCGTCACGCGGGACCCGCGTTCAGGGGAGGATGTCCAGGTACTCCTTGACGTCCCAGTCGGTGACGGCGGCACAGAAGCGTTCCCACTCGTCACGCTTGTAGTGCTCGAAAACCGTGTACATGTCGCCGGGCAGCGCGCCGCGGATCACTTCGTCCTTCCGCAGTGCCGAGAGCGCGTCGCCGAGGGTCATGGGGATCCGGCGGATCTCCTTGCCCTGGGCCATCGCGTCGTAGATGTTGCGCTCCTCCGGCGGTCCGGGATCGAGGTTGCGCCGGATGCCGTCGTGCATCGCTGCGATGAGGCCCGCCATGGAGAGATAGGGGTTGACCGACGAGTCGACCGACCGGTACTCGAATCGGCCGGGGGCGCTGACCCGCAGCGCGGTGGTGCGGTTCTGGAAACCCCAGTCCGCGTACAACGGCGCCCAGAACCCGGTGTCCCACAGCCGCCGGTAGGAGTTGACGGTCGGTGAGCTCAGGCAGGTCAGCGCGTCCAAGTGCTCCAGCAGGCCGGCGATCGCCGTCAGGCCGATCTTGCTCGGCATCCGGGGGTTCTCCCCCTCGGGCAGGAACGCGTTGGTGTCGCCCTCCCACAGGGAGATGTTGTGGTGACAGCCGTTGGCCGACACGCCCATGAACGGTTTGGGCATGAAGCAGGGATACACGCCGAACTCACGCCCGACCTGCTTGCAGATCTGCCGGTAGGTGGTGAGCCGGTCCGCGGTGATCTCGGCGCGGTCGAACTGCCAGTTCAGCTCGAGCTGGCCCGGCGCGTCCTCGTGGTCGCCCTGGATCATGTCCAGGCCCATGGCCTGACCGTACTCGATCACACGGTGGATGAGCGGTTGCAGCTCGGCGAACTGGTCGATGTGGTAGCAGTAGGGCTTGGTCCTGCCCTCCACGGACGGCGTGCCGTCCGGGTTGAGCTTGAGCCACATCATTTCCGGCTCGGTGCCCACCCGCAGGTG
The DNA here is from genome assembly GCF_042896465.1 of Streptomyces sp. NPDC001292. Taxonomy (NCBI): domain Bacteria; kingdom Bacillati; phylum Actinomycetota; class Actinomycetes; order Kitasatosporales; family Streptomycetaceae; genus Streptomyces; species Streptomyces sp. NPDC001292. The sequence continues at coordinate 43,573 of NZ_JBIAXG010000048.1, read as the reverse complement.
CAGACCGGTCTCCGCCTCGAACTCCTGGTGGATCCGCCTCAGGTTGCCGCGGCAGTCGGAGGTGAGGTAGCCGCCGGGAGCGACGTCCTCTTCCTTGCCGCGGAAGAGCGTGCAGAACACCCGGGCGGTCTGGCGGTCCCACGGCAGCACGCAGAACGTGTCCGCATCGGGCACACCGACCAGCTCACGGGCTTCGGCCCCGTAGCCGATGTAGTCGCCGTGGCGATCGGTGAACAGATTGGCCGTCGCGCCGTAGACGAGCTGGAAGCCGTCGTGAGCGAAGCGCTCCCAGTGCTGGGCGGGGATGCCCTTCCCCATGATCCGGCCGGTGACCGACACGAACTGCAGGTAGATATACGTGACCCCCGCTTCGTCGATCTGGCGCCGGACGTCGGCGATGAGCTCACCCCTGCCCGGTTGCGCGAGGAATTTCTCGAGATCGGTACTCATGAACTGTCTCCTTGTCCGGGACCTCAGCCGCCAGGACACTGCGACGCAGCACACCGCCGTCCACAGCCAGTGAACATTGACTCCTCTCGTGAGACAAGCCCTTGGGTTCGAACTCGCCCTGCCCCACCCGCCGGGAGGAGGCGGCCGCGCCCCTCGACGGAACCGGGCAGACCTGCGGGAACACAGCGGGACCGGACACCGGACCCCTCTGGGCAGGGCTAGAGTGAGAACGCTCTGGACAGCGATCACCGCGGAGGCAAGAGGACGTGGCAGCGCGATGACAGAAAACGACAACGCGGCCGCCGCCGGCTTCGAGGAGGCGACCGGCCTCGAGAAGGCGTTGAGCGCCGTGATCGCCGAGCGAGTCCGCGAGTTCCGGCTCATGAACGGCTGGACGGTCGGCAAACTCGCCACCGAGAGCGGATTGTCCAAGGGCATGCTCTCCAAGATCGAGAACATGCAGGCCTCGCCCAGCCTGGCCACCCTGGCGCGCCTGTCCGAGGCGCTCTCGGTCCCGGTCACCGCGTTCTTCCGGGGCCTGTCCGAGGAGCAGGACGTGGTGTACGTCAAGGCGGGCAGCGGCCTGGAGGTCCACCACAAGGGCTCCGGGCCCGGGCATCGCTACCAGCTGCTGGGCACCATGCGCGCCCCACACGACACGCTCGAACCCATACTCGTCACACTGACTGAACGCACCGAGGTCTTCCCGCTGTACCAGCACGCGGGCACCGAGTTGATCTTCATGATCTCCGGGAAGATGGAGTACTGCTACGGCAGCGCGCGCTACGTGCTCGAGCCGGGCGACGCCATCCAGTTCGTCGGCGAAGTGATGCACGGCCCTGGCGAGCTGATCTCACTGCCCGTCCAGTTCCTGGCCGTCAAGTCCGTGACCCCCAGCAGCTGATCTGTTTCATATCAGTGGACTTCGTTCACCCAGCGCCGTAAGCTGACGCTTACTGATGCTCGCGCATCGCCGACGCGACACAGTGAAGCCGATCAGCTGGGAGACATCTCATGCCTGGTGGAAGTCCTGGTTCCCGTGGGGTGAACGGTCACCGCAAGCGCAAGATCCGACCGGCGCGCTACTCCGCGTTGCAGCTGCTGCGCCACGGTCTGGGACATGCGGACTGGCCGCAGGTCTGGCGCACCCATCCACTCAAGCAGAGCTACGACGTAGTGATCATCGGCGGTGGTGTCCACGGCCTCGCCACCGCGTACTACCTCGCCACCAACCACGGCATCACCGACGTGGCGGTACTGGACAAGGGGTACCTGGGCGGCGGGGGCTCCGGCAGGAACACCGCGATCCTTCGCTCCAACTACCTCACCCCGGAGGGCGTTCGGTTCTACGACCGCTCGCTGCAGCTCTACCAGCACCTGGCCGCGGATCTGAACTTCAACGTGATGTTCTCGCAGCGCGGCCACATGACGTTGGCGCACAACGACAGTTCGCTGCGCACCATGCGCTGGCGGGCGGAGGTGAACAAGCTCCAGGGTGTCGACTCCGAGGTCATCGACCCTGCCGAGATCAAGAAGCGGGTGCCGTTCCTGGACACATCCGAACACACCCGCTATCCCATCCTCGGCGCGCTCTACCACCCGCCGGGCGGCATCATCCGGCACGACGCCGTCGTCTGGGGATACGCTCGCGCCGCCGACACCAACGGCGTGCACCTGCACCAGAACACCGAGGTCCTCGGGATCGACGTCGAAGGCGATCGCGTCAGCGGGGTACGCACGACCCGGGGGCGCATTTCGACCCGGAAGGTGGTCAACTGCACCGCAGGCTGGTCGACGCTCATCTCGGACATGGTGGGCGTCGACATGCCGGTCACCACCTCGCCGCTGCAGGCGGCGGTGACCGAACCGGTGCGGCCCTTCCTGGACACCGTGGTCGTCTCCGGGACACTGCACGTCTACGTGAGCCAGACCGACCGCGGCGAGCTGGTGTTCGGCGCGAGCGTCGACCCGTTCACCTCGTATTCGATGCGCGGGTCGCTCGACTTCGCGGAAGGCCTGGCGGGACATGTGCTGGAGCTGATGCCTGCGGTGTCGAAGATGCGCCTGCTGCGGCAATGGGCCGGCCTGTGCGACATGACCCCCGACTACTCGCCGATCATGGGGCCCACTCCCGTCGAGGGGTTCTACGTGGACGTCGGCTGGGGCACCTACGGCTTCAAGGCCGGGCCCGTTGCGGGCGAGGCCATGGCCGACTGCATCGCCGACGAGCGCCCCCCGGAGATCATCGCCTCCTTCGGTCTCGACCGGTTCGCCTCGGGCCGCCTCGTCGGCGAAAAGGGTGCGGCCGCGGTCGGCCACTGAAGCGCCGGACATCGAGCAGACGAAAGAGGTCAACCATGATCCAGCTTCCGTGTCCGTGGTGCGGCCCCCGCAACGTCAGCGAATTCCGGCACCACGGGGAATCCACACCCCGCCCGGACACCGCGTCGACGACACCTCAGGAATGGCGGCACTACCTGTACTTCCGGCGCAACGCGCGCGGCTGGGTCGACGAGACCTGGTATCACACCGCGGGCTGCAGGCGGTTCTTCCGTGTCTGCCGACACACCAGCACCAACGAGACCCTTCCGGTGGGAGAGACGCGATGAGCCAGCAGCACACGAACGCGGTGCCCGGCACCGGACGGATGCGCCTGGGCAGGCAGCCCGGTGAGGTCATCGACCGCAGTCGCACGCTGCGCTTCTCCTTCAACGGCAAGGAGATCACCGCCCACCCCGGCGACACGATCGTCTCGGCACTCGCCGCATCGGGCCACAGTGTGTTCTCCCGCAGCTTCAAGTACCACCGGCCGCGCGGTCTGCTCACCGCGAGCTTCCACGACCCCGGCTGCATGGTGCAGGTCGACGACGAGCCCAACGTCCGTGGCGCGCACCGGCTGGTCACCGACGGCATGCGGGTCGGCTCCCAGAACACCTGGCCGTCGCTGCGGTTCGACGTCAAGGCCGCCAACGGTCTCGCGGGACGGTTCCTCTCCTCCGGCTTCTACTACAAGACCTTCATGAAGCCGGAGTTCCTCTGGCCCAGCTACCAGAAGATTCTGCGCCGGTTCGTGCACGCGGGCGAGGTCTCGGCGTCCACCCCGCACGCCCCCCACGACAAGCGCTACGCCCACCCGGACGTGCTCGTCGCGGGTGGCGGCCCGGCGGGCATGGCCGCTGCCGTCGCGGCCGCCCGCGCAGGCGCCAGAGTCATGCTGGTCGACGAGGAGCACCACCTCGGCGGGCACTTGAGGTGGGAGAGCCCACTCACCGCGACCGACCTGATCAACGAGGTCGAATCGTACGAGAACATCGAGGTTCTGACCGACTCCGCGGTCCTGGGCCGCTACGACGAGAACTGGATCGCCGTGGTCCAGCGCCACCACGGCACGGCACCGGAACGTCTCATCAAGGCGCGCGCCCGCGTGCTGATCGTCGCGGGTGGACTGATCGAGCGTCCCTATGTGTTCGGAGGCAATGACACCCCGGGCGTGATGCTGTCCACCGCGGCCCGCAGGCTGATCAACCTCTACGCGGTCAAACCGGGGCACCGGGCGGTGGTGCTCACCGCGAACGCCACGGGCGACGGTGTGGTGGAGGACCTCCACCGGGCCGGCGTGGACGTGGTCCACGTCGCCGACGCCCGCGCCGGAGAGGACGTGGTCCAGGTGCACGGCAGGCGCAGGGTCAAGGCCGTCGACCTGGCCGACGGGCGTCGGCTCAAGGCCGACCTGCTGGTCACGGCGACCGGCTGGACCGCCCCGACCTCACTGCTGAACATGGCCGGCGACGTCCCGGTGTACGACCCCGTCGCGGCCCGGTTCCTGCCGGGTGGTACGGCGGGCGACCAGGTGATGGCGGTCGGCGGCCTCGCGGGCGACGGCACACTGGACGAACTGTGCGAGCACGCAGCGCTGGTGGGTGCCGAAGCGGCCCGCCGAGCCTCAGGGAGCCGGGCGGCGCACCTGGCCGCGGTCCCGACGGCCCACAGCGGTCACCCCGTGCGCAAGCCGGCACCGGAGGCGACGGCGATCCCGCCGTTGCCCGTCCACCCGCACCCGGAACTCTTCCGCGGCCTCACCCACGGCATCGTCGACTATTCCGAGGACGTCTCCTCCAAGGACCTCCACATGGCGGTCCGGGAGGGGTACGACTCGGCCGAACTGGCGAAGCGGTACACCACCGCCACCATGGGCCCGGTGCAAGGCAAGCTGGAGACCATCAACGCGATCGCTGTGATCGCCGAGGCCACCGGACGCACCATCGCCGAGACCGGCACGACGACGTGGCGGCCGATGTACGTGCCGGTCACGCTGGGCGCGCTGGCCGGGCGGATCTTCGAACCGGTCCGCCACTCCCCCATGCAGCCATGGCACGAGGAGCGCAACGCCAAGCCGCTGGTGGCCGGGCAGTGGATCCGGCCGGAGCACTACGGTGACCCGGCCGCCGAGGTCCGCGCGGTCCGGGAGGGCGTCGGCATCATCGACGTGACGCCGATCGGCAAGCTGGACCTGCGCGGTCCCGACGTACCCAAGCTGCTGAACCTGTTGTACGTCAACAAATGGTCGAAGCTCGGCATCGGCAAGGTCCGGTACGGGGTCATGTGCGCCGAGGACGGTGTCGTCTTCGACGACGGCGTCACCGGCCGACTCGGTGCGGACCACTACCTGATGAGCACCACGTCTTCCGGCGCGGCGGCCGTGTGGGAGTGGGTGGAGAACTGGCTGCAGACCGAGCGGCCGGACTGGCAGGTGCACGTCACTCCCGTCACCACTGCCTACGCGAGCATCAACGTGGCGGGACCACGGTCGCGGGAACTGGTCGGCAGGCTGACCGAGGGCGTTGATCTCTCCGCCGAGGCGTTCGGCTACATGCAGGTGCGCACCGGCCGGGTGGCCGGCGTGGACGACTGCGTGCTGTGGCGCATCGGGTTCACCGGGGAGCTGTCCTACGAACTGCACGTCCCGGCGTCCTACGGGCTGCACGTCTGGGAGGCGTTGCTGGAGCAGGGCAAGGACCTCGGCGTCCGGCCGTTCGGCGTGGAGGCGCAGCGCATCCTCCGCCTCGAGAAGGGACACCTGATAGTCGGTCAGGACACCGACGGCCTCACGAGGGCCTACAGTGCGGGCCTGGACTGGGCGATCAAGCTCGACAAGGACGACTTCGTCGGCAAGCCGGAACTGGCCTGGCAGGCCGCGGACGGCGACGGTACCCGCCTGGTCGGCATCCAGCCCACCGACGGCCGCGTCGTACCGCCGGAGGCAAGCCAGATCATTTCCGACGGCGGCCGGATCAGGGGCCGTATCACCTCCAGTCGCATGTCGCCGACCCTCGGCAGGTCCATCTGCCTGGGACAGGTCGACGCCGACCTCGCCGCCCCTGGTACCGAACTGACCGTTCGTCTGCCGGACGGCAGGGACATCACGGCACGGATCACCGAACACCTGGCACATGTCGATCCGAAGGGCACCCGGCAGAACGTCGACACGCCGGCCTCCAGCCTCCGGCCGCATGCCGCGCCGGTGGCCAGGAGCCCGATCGCACCCGGAGACGAGGTCACCACGATCTCCGACTGGACGGTGGACGCCCGCCGCAGCTCCGCCCCGCTGACCGTCGCCGACCACACACTCCTGGCCAAGATCGCGATCAGGGCGCCGCACGGCGGCGTGCTGGCGGCCGAGCTCGGCACCCGGTTCGGGCGGGCCGCCCGAGACACGAACGGCAACCTGGTCGTCGGGTCCGGCCCCGGTGAGTGGCTGATGATCGGTGCGCCCGGCTCGCAGGAAAAGCTCCTCACCCGTGTGCGCAAGCTGGCCGAGGAGGCCGACGAGTTCGCCTCCGTCATCGATCTCACCCACGGTCGCGCGATGATCCGCGTGGTGGGGCGGGCGGGCTCCGACCTGCTGGCCAAGCTGTGCGGGATCGACCTGTCCGACGACATCACCCCCGACGGGGCCGCCTTCCGGACCTCGGTGGCGAAGGTGGTCACCGACGTGGTGCGCCTCGACGACGACGGCGTCCCCGGCTATCTGCTGCACTGCGAGCGCTCGTCCGGCCAGTACCTCTTCGACGCCCTCCTGGACGCCGGCGCGGAGTTCGGCGCCGAGATCGACGGCTGCGCCACCGCACCGACCCTCTGACCGAGGAGACACCATGCCTTTCCCTTCAGACTTGGACATCGCGCGCGGCGCCGCTCTCAAGCCGCTGGATGACATCGCCGCCGAGATGGACCTTCCGGCGCACCACCTCGAACCATATGGACGCGACGTCATGAAGATCGGGCTGGGCGCGATCGAGGAGCTGGCCGAGGCGCCGAAGGCCAAGTACGTCGTGGTCAGTGCCATCACCCCGACCCCGCTCGGTGAGGGCAAGACCACCACGACCGTCGGTCTCGGCCAGGGGTTCAAGCACATCGGCAAGCGTGCCACGGTCGCCATCCGGCAGCCGTCCATGGGGCCGACGTTCGGCATCAAGGGCGGTGCGGCGGGCGGCGGCTACAGCCAGGTCGTGCCGATGGAGTTGCTCAACCTGCATCTCACCGGCGACATGCACGCCGTCACAGCGGCCCACAACCTGCTCGCCGCCGTGATCGACAACCACTTCTTCCAGGGGAACCAGCTCAACCTGGACCAGCACAACATCACGTGGCGCCGTGTGCTCGACGTCAACGACCGCGCACTGCGCAACATCGTGGTCGGCCTCGGTGGTCAGGGTGACGGCATACCGCGGCAAACCGGTTTCGACATCACGGCCGCCTCGGAGGTGATGGCGGCGCTGGCGCTGACCACGTCGCTGGAAGATCTGCGGGAGCGGCTCAGCCGGGTCGTGGTCGGCTACGACGGGGACGGCGCACCGGTGACCGCCGAACAGCTCAAGGCCGCCGGCTCGATGACCGTGCTGCTGCGGGAGGCGATCAAGCCGAATCTGTTGCAGACCCTGGAGAACACACCGGTGCTGGTGCACGCCGGGCCGTTCGGCAACATCGCGACCGGCAACTCCTCGGTGGTCGCCGACCGGATCGGCATACGGACGGGCGACTTCCTGGTCACCGAGGCCGGATTCGGCGCCGACATGGGCGCCGAGCGGTTCTTCAACATCAAGTGCCGCGCCTCGGGGCTCTCCCCCGACGCCGCGGTCGTGGTGGCCACGGTCCGGGCGCTCAAGGCGCACTCCGGCAAGTACCGCATCGTGGCGGGCAAACCCTTGCCGCCGGAGCTGCTGCAGGAGAACCCCGAGGATGTCGCGGCGGGCGCGGCCAACCTGCGCAAGCAGATCGAGAACATCCGGCTGCACGGGGTGTCGCCGGTGGTGGCGATCAACGCCTTCCCGGACGACCACGCCTCGGAGCACGCCGTCATCCGGGAGATCGCCGAGGAGATGGGGGCCCGTGCCGCGGTGTGCACCAACTTCGCCGAGGGTGGCCGAGGTGCGGCCGAACTGGCCGAGGCGGTGGCGGAAGCCGCGGAGGAGCCCACCGACTTCCGCTTCCTCTACCCCGACGAGGCGACGTTGAGGGAGAAGATCGAGACGGTGGCGACGAAGGTGTACGGCGCGGCCGACGTGCAGTACTCGCCGCAGGCCCAGAAGCAGCTGGCCACCTACGAGCGGGCCGGCTTCGGCAAGCTGCCGGTCTGTATCGCCAAGACGCACCTGTCGATCTCCTCCGACTCGAAGCTCAAGGGCGCCCCGACCGGCTGGACCCTGCCGGTGCGGGAGGTACGGGCCTCCGTCGGAGCCGGCTTCGTCTACCCCATCTGCGGCGACATGCGCACCATGCCGGGGCTGGGGAGCTCGCCCGCGGCGTCCCGGATCGATCTCGACCCGACCGGTGCCGTCGTCGGTCTGTCATGACGGCGCTGGCCGACGATACAGTCGCCGGATTCCTGAACGCGCTGGCCGCCCGGACATCCGCCCCTTCGGCGGGAGCGGCCGCCGCCCTCACCGCGGGGGCGGCAGCCGCGTTGGCAGCCATGGCCGCCCGGTTCTCCGACAGCACGCAAAGCGAGTTCGCCGAGCACGCCGACCGCTTGCGCGCAGAGGTGCTCTCGTTGGCCGATGCCGACGGCGTCGCCTACGCCGCCGTGCTCGAGGCGGTACGACTGCCCCGCACCACCCCCGACCGGCGGGAGCGGATCGGACAGTCCCTCCTGGCCGCCACAGAGGTTCCGCTGCGCATCGCCGAGAAGGCGGCCGAGATCGCGACCTTGGCGGCACGGACCGCGGTCGCGGGCAACCCGCGGCTGAGCGGAGACGCGCAGGCGGGAGCCCTGCTTGCGGAAGGAGCGACCCGGGCGGCCGCGCGCATCGTGTGGATCAACCGCGACCTGGGCGGACTCGACGCAACCTGTACGGAGCGCGCCGAGGGGTGTCTCAAGGTGGCGCGCCAGGCGGTGACCGCAGCAACGGGGAGTACACCATGAGCGCACATGTCATTGACGGTCGCCGATATGCCCGCGACCTCCACGATTCCCTCACCGCCGAGGTGAGTTCACTGGTGGCGCAGGGCGCACGGCCCGGCTTGGCCACGATAGTCGCCGGGGACAGCTACCCGGCGCACGCCTACGAGCGCAGAGTCCGGCGGCTGGCCGAGGAGCTGGGTGTCCACTACGTACGGGAGCACCTGCCGCGGGACGTCGCGGAGGCGGACGCCGTCTCGGTGGTCGGCAAGCTGGACGCGGATCCGCGCGTGTCCGGGATCCTGATCCTGCGCCCGCTCCCGCCGCAGGTGTCGGAGGCGGCGCTCTACCGCGCGCTGGACCCGCTCAAGGACATCGAGGCTGTTCACCCGGTCAACGTCGGCCTGCTCACCCTGGGCAGACCCCGGTTCGTGCCTTCGACGCCGGCCGCGGCGTTCCACCTGCTCGACCGCTATCTCCTCGAGTCGGGCCAGACCCCGGCGGCGGTGTACCAGAGCAGCAATGTGGTCGTGGTGGGGCGGTCGGCCAACGTCGGCAAGCCCGCACTCACCCTGGCGATGGAGCGCGGTGCGACCGTCCTGTCCTGCGACGTGCACAGCTATTCTTCCGGGCTGCTCTACCGGCACACCAGGATCGCCGACATCCTCGTCGTGGCGACCGGCGTGCCCGGGCTGATCCACGGCGACCACGTCAAGGACGGCGTGATCGCCGTGGACGTCGGCATCAACCCGGTGGTGAACCCGGGTACCGACCAGGTTCGACTGGTGGGGGACGTGGACTTCCCGTCGGTCGCCGCGAAGGCTCGGGCGATCACCCCGGTGCCGGGCGGCGTCGGTCCGATCACCGACGTGTGGCTGCTGCGCAACACGGTCGCCGCGGCCCGGCTGCAGCTCAGCGTGTCCACGGCCCGCCCGCTGCTGGAGGGGCTCAGCCTGCTCACCCCGGACAGTCAGCTGGCCCGTGCCGGCACCGGCTGACGACCCACAACCACACGGCGTTGAAAATGGTGCACCTTTGTTTCACTACAGGGTTTACACCTCGGACCGAAAGGAAGCATGCTCTAGCTCACACATCCACCCATCGACCAGCGCCGGACACACGCCGCGCCCAGGACCCCCTCGCGTCGACGCGATGTCCGTAAGGAGTGGCCATGCTGGATGCCCGCAAGACAGAACGCCTCCGAACCGAGTACCGGAACCGCCAGGTCCGCTGGGGCTTCATCTGGGCACTGTGGTGCGCGGTGCTCTGGGGTGCGTGGTATGTACCCGGGTCCGCGATCTATACCGAGGCGCCGTTCGTCGACCTCGTCGACTCCACCGGCAAGCTCCTGCTCGCCTCGATGGTGGTGGCGTTCCTCAACGCGCTCGCCGTGCTGGCCGCGATGTTCCTGTGGGTCGGTGTGCTGGGCAAGGGACGCGAGTACGTCCGCACCCTGCGGCAGACGCGGATCTCCCGGTGGTACCTCCCGGCCGGGCTGGCGGGCGGGCTGGCCGTCTTCGGCTCCTACGTCGCGATCGTCTACGTCGGCGCCCAGTTCGCAGCGGTCGCGGGACTGCTCTACCCGATCATCGGGGCGCTCGTGGCCCGCGTCTGGTACCACGAGCGGATCACCCCCCGCGCCGCGGTCGGGATCGTCGTGATCGTGGCCGGTGGCGTGGTGATCTTCACGCCCGGTCTCATCGGCGAGCTGACCGGCACCGGGACCGGCGGATGGATCGGCTACCTGGCCGGAGCGGCCACGTTCATCGGCTGGGGCCTGGAGGGCGCGATCGCGGGCAGGGCACTGGACGTCAGCGATCCGGACGTCGGCCTGACCCTGCGCTTCACCTTCGAGGTCGGGTTGTGGCTGCTGGTCGCCGTTCCGGTCACGGTGTTGCTGGCCGGAGACGCCTTCCTGACCGCTCTCGGCAGGGCGCTGACCAGCCCAGCGGTCTGGCTGATGCTGGTGTTGATGGGCGTGACCTTCGCCTTCTGTTACGTGTCCTGGTACAAGTCCTTCCCGCTCATCGGGGTCGGCCGCGGTCAGGCGATCGCCGCGCTCTACGGTCCGCTCGCCCTGCTCTGGCTGTTCGCGTTCACCCACAAATGGCCGGGGACGGAGTTCGTGATCGGTGCCGCCATCGCCGTAGCGGGCAGTTTCATTCTGTTCACCGAACGACGCGGGATCCTGGAGATCGTCCGCGCCGTGCCGGCACGGCAAGTGCGGGCGGACGCGGTCGTGACCGAACGGAGCGACCATGCCTGATCTGCCCATCAAGGGATACATCCTGCAACTCGTCGAACGCAACGGACCGCAGTGGGACTACGACATCACCGCCGAGGTCCTACGCGCGTACGGCCTGTCCGGCAGGTACTGGTACGGCACGGTGCGGCTCACCCTGACCGACCTGTTCTCCGGCGGACTGCTCGACGAACTGGACAGCACCGTCGACCTGGACAAGTCGTCCGGCGAGGAGCGGCTACTGGTCAAGTTCGGCCTCAACGACTTCGGCCGGACCCGGATGGTCCAGACCGGACTGCTGGAGGCACACCGATGATCGAGTTCTTCGCATGGGGACGGATCGGCCTGATCCTGGCCGTCGTGCTCTTCCTCGGCCTTCCCGCCCTGGCCCTGTACCACGCACGCACGTTCGTCAGGAAGCTCTGAGCGTCCGTCACTTCGGGGTTTTTCGAACGCGCGTGGAGAGCAATGCCTCAAGCCGCATCTCGGTCGAGGTCCGGCGACCGGCGTCGTGAAAGCAGGGGTCCCGTTCGCCTCGTCCAAAGCCGCCGTCGCGAGCCGCGGGTCGCGTCGCCGCCCCGACCTGCCTCACAGCGGGCCTCGCGGCATTCGTCGCCGATCCGGTGGGCGTACTCCTCGCAGGTGCCCGCGATCCGGTCGGAGCGCTCGAGGCGGAACTCGCTCGCGTCGAGGAAGCACCGGGCTCTGATTCAGTGGCTGTGGCCGTGCCGCACGCGGTGTGCGCCACGGCCACAGCGACGCGCGCACATCCCGGCCGGCCAAGCCGTATTCATTGAAAGGAAAGGCAATGACGGAGATCGGCATCCGCCCGAGACTGGTGTTGCCGGGGTTGATCCCCCGGGAACCGGGACTTGAGACCTACTGGGTGCGGCCCGGGAGCATCACGGCCGTCGCGTTGTCGCCCGGCGACCGGATCACCGTGATCGACCGCGCGGGCAGGCAGATTGCGGAGTTGACCGCGATCGGCATGCGCCACCGCGCCGCGGCCGCGCTCGGGGTGTCGGCCGATGCCCCGGCCAGTCTCGTGCGGTCCCTGGCCGACCGGCCCGGTGAGGCCGGGTCAAACGTACTCGCCCTGCTCACCGCCCACGGGATCGCCCCGTCCGACGCCACGGCCGTCCGGCTGTTCGGCGAATGGTCACCCGCGGGAGCCCGGGAGACCTTCACCGCCGAGGAGCACGTCCACGTGCTGGTCGGCGCCCCGGCCGGCGCCATGTCGGTGGAGGACGACTCAGCCAATCCCCCGTCCGAACTGCTGATCGAGGTCCGCCGTGCGGCGCCGAGGCCGCGGACGGAGCCGGCCCTGCCGGAGCCGCTCGCCGAACCGATCCTGGATCTGCGGATCGATGCCGCGACAGCCCGTAGCTACCGGGTGAAGGAGGGGCAGTTCATTCAGATCATCGACGTGGAGGGACGGCAGTGCTCGGACTTCCTCGCCTTCCACGAGCGTCGTCTCGAGGCAGGCATCGAACGGGGGCTCGACTCGACCACGACGCGCTATTTCATGGGCAAGGCCTACCCGCAGCCCGGTCTGCACGGGAAGTTCTACGACCAGGACGCCCAGCCGCTGGTCGAGATCGTCCGTGACACGGTGGGCAGGCACGACACCTTCGGCCTGGCCTGCAACGCCAAGTACTACGAGGATCTCGGCTACCCGGGACACGTCAACTGCACGGACAACTTCAACGCCCAGCTCGAGCGGTACGGCATTGCCCGCAGACGCGGGTGGCCGGCCCTGAACCTCTTCTACAACACCGCATTCGACGACGCGAACCTCCTGGTCTTCGACGAGCCGTGGTCGCGGCCTGGGGACTACGTCCTCATGCGAGCGATGACCGATCTGGTCTGCGCCTCCTCGGCATGCCCGGACGACGTCGATCCGTCAAATGCCTGGGTGCCCACCGACGTTCACGTGCGTGTTTACGATGCGAAACGGAAGTTCTCCATGGCCATCTCCCACCGGGTCACCCCGGACTCCGAGGCGAAACTGACCAAGCAGACGGGGTTCCATCCGAGGATCTCGGCACTGACCAAGCAACTCACCGAGTACCGTGGATACTGGCTTCCGTCCAGTTTCGACAACCACGGTGCCCTCGAGGAGTACTGGGCGTGCCGGGAACGCGTGGCGGTGATGGATCTCTCCCCGCTGCGCAAGTTCGAGGTCCTCGGGCCGGACGCGGAGGCCTTGTTGCAGGCCACCGTCACCCGCAACATCCGCAAGCTCTCACATGGCCAAGTCGTCTACTCGGCGGTGTGCAACGAGACCGGCGGCATGATCGACGACTGCACGGTCTTCCGCCTCGGCGACACGAACTTCCGGTTCGTCGGGGGCGACGACTACGACGGCATCTGGCTGCGCCGGCAGGCCGACCGTCTCGGCCTGGACCGCGTATGGGTGAAGGACTCCACCGATCAGCTGCACAACATTGCCGTGCAGGGACCGGCGAGCCGGGAGCTGCTGAGCGAGCTCATCTGGACCCCGCCCACCCAGCCCGACTTCACCGACCTGACCTGGTTCCGGTTCGCGATCGGCCGGATCGGCGACCACAACGGCATCCCGCTGATGGTCTCCCGAACCGGCTACTCCGGTGAGCTCGGATACGAACTGTGGGTGCACCCCCAGCACGCCCCCGCCCTCTGGGACGCAGTGTGGGAGGCGGGGAGACCCTACGGCATGCTGCCGCTCGGCCTGGACGCACTCGACATGCTGCGGATCGAGGCGGGGCTGGTGTTCGCCGGCTACGACTTCTGCGACCAGACCGACCCGTTCGAGGCGGGCATCGGGTTCACCGTGCCCCTCAAGACCAAGGAGGACGACTTCGTCGGCCGGGAGGCGCTGCTGTCCCGCAAGGCGCATCCGCAGCGGACACTGGTGGGCCTGGAACTCGCGGGCAACGAACCGGCGGCCCACGGCGACTGCGTCCACGTCGGACGCTCGCAGGTGGGAGTGGTCACCAGCGCCACCCGCTCCCCGGTTCTGCGCAGGAACATCGCACTGTGCCGGATCGCGGTCCAGCATGCCGAGCCCGGCACCGAGGTGGAGGTGGGCAAGCTCGACGGTCACCGCAAGCGGATCCCCGCCCAGGTCGTGCGCTTCCCCTTCTACGACCCGGAGAAGATCCGTCCGCGGAGCTAGCAACAGGCAATGTTCACCCGTTGAGGAGCGGCGCCTGGTGGGTGCTCCGAGGGTCACCCTGCTCGGAGAGCTTGAGGGAGTGCCGGCCGGAAGCCCTCGTACTGGACGTACCCGGGCTTCCGGCCGGTGCGGCGAGTGGGGGTTCCCCTGCTCGAAGAGCTTGGGGGAGCGTGCCGGGGCACTCACGAACTCTTCCCGATGAGGGTGGCCCGTTCCCGCACCAGACTCGCCGCGGCGCGCATGGCTCGCGGGGTGAAGCGGGCGGCGGGACCCTGCACGCCGATGATCGCCACCAGGCGCCCCACGCAGTCCAGGGCCGGGGCCGCCACGGCGTTCAACTCCGGCTCACGCTCGCCGAGGCTCTGGGCCCATCCCCGGGCACGGACGTGCTCGACCTCCTGCTCGAGGTCGGCTCGATCGGTGATCGTCCGGTCGGTGTAGGGCACGAGTTCCCCGTCGGGCAGTGTGCCTCCCCATGCCAGGAACACCTTTCCCACGGCCGTGGCGTGGGCGACACTGTTGCGCCCGATGGCCGCCACGCTGCGGACCGACGCCTCGCTCTGCGCGTAGTCGACCGTCAGGACGTCGTATTCTCCGGGCATCGACAGGGTCGCCGTCTCGCCGGTCAACTCGGTCAGCTCCTCCAGGTACGGCCGCGTGAGCGCCCGGAGGTCCAGGTTCTCGCGGGCCGCGCCGGCCAGTTGCAGGATCCGGATGCCGAGCCGGTACCGGCCGCTGGCGGGAAGATGCTGCACGAGCCCGCCCTCCACGAGGGTGGAGAGCAACCGGGACACCGTGCTGACGTTCACCCCGGCGCGGCGGGCGATTTCGTTGGTGCCGAGATCGCCGTGTGCCTCGGCAAGCACGTCCAGCACCGCGATGGCCCGTTGCACCGCCTCGACCTGCCGGACGGCTGGTTTCCCTGTCCTCGCCACCGCGGCTCCTTCGGAGTTTTCATTTCCAAGAGGGCAATAGTATCCGCTCAGCCGCCCCGGGCGACCCACGCAGCCATCGGTCGGCACCCGCTGCGGGGCGCGCCGCCTTGTGCCGGAATCCCTCCCATTCCGGCCTGGGGCGCCGATGGCGCCATGTTCCCCCGTCCGCGCCCGGCCGCACAGCGCGGCACCCTGCGGGATCAATCCGTAGTACCGCGGTTGGCCACCCCCACACCGCGTTGGGCGAACGTGACGGGCGGACAGGTCGTCAGGTCGCGCCCGAGGCAGCTGAACCACCCTCACGACGCCTCCCCAACTGGGACCGCCGCCAGGGCCTGGCTCTGACCACCCGTCACGCACTAAAATCGAATATGGAGATTGCATCTCCATGACGGCAATTCCGTGCGCCAAACTCAGAGGTGAGCAGTGTGACCCAGCAGCAGGCGAAATACGTGATCATCGGTGCCGGCATTCACGGACTGTCCACGGCGTGGCATCTCGCCCGACGCCTGAAGGCCACCGGACGGGGCAGCGGCAGGGACGTCCTCGTCATCGACAAGACAGGTATCGCCGCGGGCGCGTCGGGCGTCGCCTGCGGGGTCATCCGGAACAACTACTTCCAGCCCGCCATGCGCGAACTGATGGCGCATTCGGTCGACGTCTGGGAATCCGATCCGGAGGCCTTCTCCTACCATCCGGTCGGCTATCTGCAGATCGCCCCGGAGGCGATGCGGGCCGACGTGGGGCAGATCTACGCCGAACAGCAGGCGATCGGCTACACCTCCGAACTGATCGACGGCTCCAACGCCTGCCGCACCTATCTGACCGGCCTGTTCGCCGACTGGCAGGCACCCGGGGTGTCCGCGGTGCTGCACGAGAAACGTGGCGGCTACGCCAACAACGTCGCCTCCCTGCAGGGCCTTGCGGACAAGGCCTTCGGCGAGGGCGTGACCATCCGGACGCCGGTAAGGGTGACCGGCCTGTCGATCGACGGCGGCGCGGTGACGGCGGTGCAGACGGACACCGGCGACATCGCCTGCGAGCATCTCGTGGTCGCCGTGGGCCCGTGGGTGCGGGACATCTGGGCGATGCTCGACCTGCCCAGCCACATCCCGGTCGCCCTGCCCGACGGAACCGTCCGGCAGAACGTGCCGATGTGGACCTACTGGGCCCTGCAGGAGGGCACGCTGGACACGGACCCGCACGAGTTCACCGACAACCACGGCAACCTCCCCCCGGTCGTGCACATCGACTCCAGCGAACCGCTCTTCGACGACGTCGACGGAAGCCTCGTCACCGACCAGATGTGGGGCGTCTACTACAAGCCCGACTTCTCCTTCGGGGGTCTGCAGGGCGGCGCGTCGCCGCAACGACTTGACCGGCCCGCCGCCGCCATAGCCGTCGACCCCTACGGCCCTGAGAGCCCGGAGTTCGCCGTCGGCGAGGACTTCATCCGGATGTGGACCTCCGCGCTTGCCCACTGCCACAAGCGCTTCGAGGGCAAGCGAGCGCTCTACCGGCGCGAACCCTCCGGCGGAGTGGGCGCGTTCACTCCCGACAGCTTCCCGGTGTTCGACACCTTCCGCCAGAACGCCTACGTGATCGCCGACGCCAACCACGGCTACAAGATGATCGGGGTGGGCGCGCTGGTGGCCGAGGAGCTCACCGGTAGGCCGCAGGCGCTGCTCGAGCCGTTCCGGTTCTCCCGTTACACCACCGGAAAGCTGCACCCCACCAGCAACTCCCCGTTCCCCTGGAGCTGACGGTGGCCGCGGTGCCAGACGCACCGGGGACCTGGCCGGGGCGCACCGGCCAGGTCCTGGTCGTGCAGCATCAACCGGACTGCCCGCCCGGGTACGTGGGAGAACGCCTCGTCCAGCGGGGCGCACGCATCCACCTTGTCGACGCGCACTGGCCGGCGCTGCCCGATCCGCGGGCCTACGACCTCGTCGTTTCCCTGGGCTCCTATGAGTCGGCCGACGACGACTCCCTGCCGTCGGTGCGCCGGGAGTACGACTTCATCGCCGCGGCGGTGGCCTGCGACGTGCCGGTGTTCGGCATCTGCTTCGGAGCGCAGTTGCTCTCCCGCGTCCTGGGTGGCCGGGTGCACCGAGCGGCTGAGGGGCCGGAGATCGGGTGGATCTGCGTCGAACCGGCGGCTCGGCAGGACGGCCCGGCGACCGGAACCCTGTCCGTGCCGCCGGGCCCCTGGATGATCTGGCACTTCGACGTGATGACCACACCGGAAGACGGCGTCGAACTCGTCCGCACCGCGGTGGGGGCCCAGGCCTTCGCCTTCGGGCCGCACGTCGGTGTGCAGTTCCACCCGGAGGCCGAAGTGGACAGTGTGCGGTCCTGGGCCCGGCACTACGCGTCCACCCTGCGCCGGACGGGAATCGGCGAAGCCGAGTTGCTCGCCCGGACCGTCGCGCTCGCGCCGGAGGCGCGCCGACGCGGCCACGCGCTGACCGACCACGTCGTCGACCGGGCGTCCTCCTACGCCGTCGGCTCCTGAACGCGCCGCTCGGGCGGGGTCCGTCGCCGTACCCCGCCCGAGCAGCTGGTCACGAGTTGTCACGAGTGCTCGTGGTCGGACAGGAACGTCCCCATCGAGTCGTCGAGCTCCTTCCACCACTCGGTGTGGTGCACAGGGGCCACGGTGCCGGTGCACGGCGAGGAGAAGGAGCGGTCGCGGTAGCCGGTGATGCTCTCCTCCTTGTGGTGCTCCCAGGTGCGGAAGTGCTCCCGGGTCAGGTCGATGTCGAAGCTGGGGTAGTCGACCTCCTTGTACAGGTCGGCCGTGTACTCGGCCTGGAAATCGATCTCGTCCAACGGACCGTCGCAGGCGGCGAGTTTGCTCCGCCACTGCTCGATGTCGGCGGCCATGTCCTGCCGCGACGGTATCGAGACCCGGCCGAGCACGTAGTCGCGGGCGTACCAGGCCTGACCGTCGAACATGGTGAAGGTGTAGTACTGGTCCTGCATCCCGAGGTACATCATCCTCGGGTTGTCGATCCAGAAGATGCCCTTGTAGAGGTTCTCCGTGTACAGCACGTTGTCCGTGCGCAGGCGGAGGTCATCGGCGATGAAGCCCAGCGAGTGCTGGTAGCCGGTGCAGAGCACGATCGCGTCGACCGGCTGGCTCGTCCCGTCGACGAAGTGGGCGGTGCTGCCCACGACCCGGTCCAGCAGGGGCACCTCCTTGATCCCCTCCGGCCACGAGAAGCCCATGGGCTTGCTGCGATAGGAGATCGTGACCGAGGAGGCACCGTACTTCCTGGCCTGCAGCGCGATGTCCTCCGCCGAGTAGCTGCCGCCGATCACCAGGAGGTTCTTGCCCGCGAACTCCTGTGCGTCCCGGAAGTCGTGGGAGTGCAGGATGCGCCCGGGGAACCGGTCGAATCCCTCGTAGGAGGGCATGTTCGGGGTCGAGAAGTGTCCGGTTGCGACGATGACGTAGTCGAACTCCTCCGTCCGGGTCGTGCGATCCTCCCGGTTCTCCACGGTCACCGAGAACTTCCGCGTCGCGTCGTCGTGGGAGATCCTGCGCACGGCCGTGTTGAACCTGATGAACTGGCGTACGTTGTTCTTCTTCGCGCGGCCGGTGATGTAGTCGTAGAGCACCTCCCGGGGCGGGAACGACGGGATCGGCTTGCCGAAGTGCTCGTCGAAGGTGTAGTCGGCGAATTCAAGACACTCCTTCGGCCCGTTCGACCACAGGTAGCGGTACATGCTCCCGTGCACCGGATCCCCGTACTCGTCAAGACCGGTGCGCCAGGTGTAGTTCCACAACCCTCCCCAGTCGCCCTGCTTCTCGAAACAGACGATCTCCGGCACGTCAGCACCCTGCGCCCGCGCTTCCTCGAAGGCGTGCAACTGCGCGAGGCCGCATGGCCCGGCGCCGACGACGGCAACGCGTGCTGCCATCTGGTCCTCCTCCACCTGTTCCACTGTGACCCGGCCGCATGTTTCTTAAAATGAGACGTTGTTCACTAACAGTGGATAGTATCGAGGTGACTACGGAATGTCCAGGGAAACCACGAGCACAGGAGGTCGGATGAGCGCAAGCGTGATCGACGGGGCGAAAATCGCCAGGAGCGTCCGGGAGCGGGTCGCCCGCGAGGTGGCGGAGCTCCCGACGCCGCCGGGGCTGGCCACCGTCCTGGTCGGCGACGACCCGGCATCGGCGATCTACGTGAGCAGCAAACGCAAGCAGTGCGTGCAGGCCGGGATCCGCGACCTCCACCGGCATCTGCCGGGTGACATCACGCAGGAGGAACTGGCCGATGTGATCTCCGAACTCAGCGCCGATCCCGCGGTGTCGGGCATCCTGCTGCAGTTGCCACTGCCCGACCACCTCGACGCGGGGGCGCTCATCTCCCGGATCCACCCGGACAAGGACGTGGACGGACTCACCGAGGTCAGCGCGGGACGCCTGGCCACCGGACGCCCCGGACTGCGCCCGTGCACCCCGTCCGGGGTGATCGAACTACTCGACGCAGCGGAGATCCCGATCACGGGCGCCGAAGCGGTCGTGGTCGGACGTTCACCGCTGGTGGGCAAACCGCTGGCGCAGCTACTCCTGCAGCGGGATGCCACCGTCACCGCGTGCCACTCCCGCACCGAGGAACTGGCTGCGGTCTGCCGCCGCGCCGACATCCTCGTGGCGGCGGCCGGCGTACCCCGCCTCATCGGAGCCGACGCCGTCAAGCCGGGCGCCACGGTGATCGACGTGGGGATCCACCGGAGAGAGGGCCGGCTGTGCGGCGACGTCGATTTCGACACGGTCCGTGAGGTCGCGGGCACCATCACTCCCGTCCCGGGCGGCGTGGGCCCGATGACCATCGCCATGCTGATGGCCAACACCGTGACCGCGGCGAGGCGGCAGTCCACACGGGCCGGATCACCCAGCGGCCCGGCGTCGTCCGCGTGACCGACCGTGGGCAGGCACGACCCGACGTCTTGATGGCGGAGGAACCGCCGGAGATCGGGGCCAGGCGCCGCCCCCTCGCGGTGACCATGCGGGCCCCGGGGCAGGACCGAGGTGGTCGGCTGGTACTCCGCCAAGGCCGGTTGCCCGCCCGGAGCGGAACGCCGGGCGCCCGCGCCTCGCGCCTGCTGCGGTAGCGCCACAGGTAGGACAGTGGGGATTCCTCCCCCGCCGCGGGAAAGCCGCCATGAGCAGACTTCAGCCGTGACCGAGACCCAGGGAGTTGAGCACGATGAACCGTCGTCCGGGGGGGGATCGTGGGTGGCGCCATGACGGACAGGGGCAGGAGATTCTTCCTCGTCGACCGGGTGCTGCCCACGGTCGGCGAGTCCGATCTGCAGGCCGCACAGCGCGCCCTCGACGAAGCGGGCAGGCGCCTGACTGCCGATGGGGAGTGGGTGTGCTGCGTGCACAGCACCTACGTGCCCTCCCAACGTCGCTGGCTCTGCCTGTTCACCGCGTCCAGCGCGCAAGTGGTCAGGCTGGCGCACGAGATCGCCCAGATCCCGGTCTCCCGCGTCGACGATGCGTTCGAACTGCCCGTCGAGCACGGGCAATCCACCTGAGCGGCACAGTCTTGCCGCCGACCGTGACCGCCGTTACCGTCCGAGGCTATGCCCGCATCCTCCCCACCACGCCGCGCGAGCAACCTGCCCTCGGAACTGACCAGCTTCGTCGGCCGACGACGGGAGGTCGCCGAGATCAAACGGCTGCTCACCGAATCCCGGCTGGTCACCCTGACCGGAGTGGGTGGCGCAGGCAAGACCAGATTGTCCTTGCGCGTCGCCGCCGACCTGCACCGCGCTTTCCCTGACGGCGTCTGGCTCGTCGAACTGGCGGCGCTGGAGGACCACGCCCTGCTGTCTCAGACGATCGCCAGCACCCTGGGCATCCTCGACCGCACCGCCCGGTGGCCGGCTCCCGCACTCGCCGATTTCCTCAGCACCAAACAGATGCTGCTGGTGCTCGACAACTGCGAACACCTGCGCGATGCCTGCGCGGTGCTCGCGGACACGGTGCTGCGGGCCGCCCCCGGGCTGCGCATCCTCACCACCAGCAGGCAGGCGCTCGGCCTGACCGGGGAGCACATCTTCCACGTCCCCACTCTGTCGGTGCCCGAGGGCGACCGCCTGCCGCCGCTGGAGGCGCTGGGGCACTACGAGGCGGTGAACCTCTTCCTGGCCAGGGCCACCGCGGTGCAACCAGCCTTCGCACTGACCGAGGACAACTACAAGGCCGTGGTCAAGGTGTGCCGGCAACTCGACGGGCTCCCACTGGCGATCGAGCTGACGGCGGTGCGCCTGCGCGCCCTGTCCGTCGAGGAGATCCTGCAGCGGCTGGAGCACCGGTACCGGCTGCTGACCGCGGGCAACCCCGGCGCGCTTCCCCGGCACCAGACGTTGCGTGCCCTCATCGACTGGAGCAACGACCTGTGCTCCGAGCAGGAGCGCACCCTGTGGGCCCAACTGTCGGTCTTCTCCGGTGGGTTCGATCTCGCGGCCGTCGAAGCCATCTGCGCCGGGGGCGACATCGACGACATCATCCTGCTCGACGTGTTGGCCGCCCTGGTCGACAAGTCCCTCGTCATCGCCGAGGAGCAGGACGGACGCGTGCGCTACCACATGCTGGAGACCATCCGCCAATACGGTCAGGAGCGCCTGGCCGAATCGGCCGACGAGTCCGCGGTCCAGCGCCGCCACCGAGACCACTTCGCCGCCCTGGTCGATCAGGCCTGCGCCGAGTGGTGCGGACCGGACCAGCAGCGTCTGCTGAGCCAGGTCCTGCGCGAGCACAACAACATCCGCGGTGCGCTTGAGTTCGCGCTCTCCGAACCCGGCGCCGAGTCGGGCCTGCGAATGGCAGGCGCCCTGTGGTTCTTCTGGATCGCCACCGGGCTGACCGGTGAGGGGAGGCGGTGGCTCGAGCGCCTCCTGGAACGGGACGTCACGGCGGGGCGGGCCAGGGCTCGCGCCCTGTGGGTGTGCGCTTATTTGTGCATCATCCAGGAGGACATCCCGTCAGCCGAACCGATGATCCAGGAATGCCGGCGACAAGCCGACCAGATCGGGGACGCGGGCGCAGCGGCCTGGGCGGTCCAGCTCGTCGGCATGGTCGCCATGTCCCTGGGCGAACTGACCAAAGCGCGCACACATCTGGAAACCGGGCTCGAGCAGCACCGGGCGTGCGGGGACGATCTCGGGTTCCTGGACACCTGCTTCTACCTGGTCGCGGTCACCGCGCTGCTGGGCGAGCCGCACCGCGCGGCGCAACTGTGCGAGGAGGCCCTGGCGCTGTGCGACTCACGCTGCGAGCAGTGGCTGAAGTCCTACATGCTGTGGGACCTCGGCCTGGTCGCCTGGCAGTTGGGCGACAGCCAGCGCGCAGCCGCATCGGGCCGGGAGGGCCTGCGGCTGGCCCGCGAGTTCAATGAACAGTGGGCGATCGCCTTCTGCATCGAGATCCTGGCCTGGACCACGCACGCCGAGCTCAAGCACCGGTTCGCTGCCCAGCTGCTGGGCTGCGCCGACAGCATCTGGCGGCGGATCGGCGCTCCCCTGTTCGGCATACACCACCTGCTGCGCTATCACGAGCAGTGTCACGAGGGAGTGCGCACAGCGCTTGGCTCCCGGTTCGACGCGGAGTACCGGAGCGGGATCGACATGGGACTCGAGCGCGCGATCGCCCTCGCACTGGGCGAGCCCGACCCGCAGCAGGGGCATGTCACCAGCGGCGCCCAGGCGACCGCCGCGCTGACGCCCCGGGAGCTGGAAGTGGCGCGGCTGATTGCGGAGGGACTGAGCAACAAAGCCATAGCGGCCAAGTTGGTCATCGCCCGACGCACCGCTGAGGCCCATGTCGAGCACATCCTCGGCAAGCTCGGCTTCTCCTCCCGCGCCCAGGTCGCCGCGTGGGTGGCCGAGGCGCGACCGGCGGAGAACGACCCGGCCGCGCGCTGCTGAGCCGGATCCCTACCGCATGGGGAGCTTTTAGGTATGCCCCTAGGTGTTTGCACCGTACTCCACACCGAGTGATCTACATCACACTGGGCTTCGACGCCGCCCCGGCGCCACCCAGCGGATCCGGCCCTGCGGAGGACAACGTGCTCGTCGACTCACCCGTGCTCCCCTTCTCTGGACTCGCGACCACCGGCATCGGCATCCGGGACCGGGAGGACGCCGCCGACAACCGGTCGTTGCGCACATCCCGCCAGTTCCAGCAGGGCATCCAGCACCTCGCGAGCGGCGTCACCGTGGTGACGTCGAGCGACGACGACGGCCACTGGTATGGCGTCACGTCAACATCGGTGTGCCCGCTGGGCATCGACCCACCGGCCCTGGTCGTATGTGTCCACCGACGCAGCGGGATCGGCCGGGAACTGGGCCGTACGAAACGGTTCTGCGTGAACATCCTTTCGCGAGAGCAACGCGCGGTGGCCGAGGCGTTCGCCGGCGTAGGCGGCGTCGAGGACGATCGGTTCGACCACGGTCACTGGTCGTCCGGGACCACCGGCTCCCCCGTGTTGGCGGGCGCGCTGTCCTCGTTCGAGTGCGTCGTCGACCTGATCTACGGCTACCCCGATCGCCTGATCGTCATCGGCAACACCCAGTTCGTGACAAACGACGCAGACGGCGCGGACCCGCTCGTCTACGTCTCACGGCAGTACGGTCGTGTCCGGCCGACGGGCATCGGGATCGCCTCAGTCCTCTGACGGGCTGCGCTGGGGAGAGGCCGATGACACTCACCCAACTCCGCACTTTCCTCGCGATCGTGGAGGCAGGGTCCGCTCACGCGGCCGCCGACCAGTTGTTCGTCACGCAGTCCGCCGTGTCGTCGTCGGTCACCGCGCTGCAACGCTCCCTGGGCATCCAACTGGTCCGACGGGACGGCCGCGGCTTGCGCCTGACCGACGCGGGCGTCATCTACGCCGACTACGTCCGCCGTGTGCTCGGGCTGCTCGATGAGGCAAGCACCGCAGCGGCGGCCAAGGCCGACCCCGAAAGGGGCCTGCTGCGCATGGCGGCCGTGACGACGGCGGGCGAGCAGATCCTGCCGCGCCTGCTGGCCAGTTTCCGCCGCCTGCACCCCCATGTCGGCATCCAGCTGGAGGTGGGCAACCGGGAACGGGTGCGTGCCCTGCTGGACCGCCGCGAGGTGGATCTGGTGCTCAGCGGCAGGCCGGCGCCAAGCAAGGAGATCACGGTGCTCGGCATCCGGCCCCATGAACTGATCATCGTCGCGTCGACGGAGGCGGTGCACCACGACCGGCGGCACGACCTGCTGGAGTGGGCTGACCACCAGACCTGGCTCCTGCGCGAGAAAGGCTCGGGGACCAGGGACATCACCGACAAGTTCCTGGCCACCCTGGAACTGGCCCACCCGCCCCGCACACTGACGGTCGGCTCCAACGCGGCCATCTGCCAGGCGGTGATCGCCGGGCTCGGTGCCACGCTCATCTCCCGGGACGCGGTCAGCCGGGAACTCGGCGCCGGCAGCCTGGTCGAGGTCCCGCTCCCCGGCACTCCGCTGCCCCGGGACTGGCACCTCACAGCGAATCCAGGGACACTGCCGGCGACGGCAGCGGCGCTGGTGCAACACGTACTCACGACAGGCGAGTTCCGGACCCCTCATCGGCGGGGCGTCGATACCGTCCCCGAACAGGGCACGGAGCGTCCGCTGGTGATCCCCACACTCGGAGACTCCTGACCTCGCACTGCCGCAGGCGGGGCGTCCGATGCTTGATCAAACATGCGGGGAGTGCCCGACACCGTGAAGAGCAGCGTGTCGGAGTGGGGTGTGAGCAGGGCTGGGTGGTCAGGCCGCTCGCTCCATCGGGTTGAGGATGACGGTGCGGCCGAACTGGTGCGGTGCGGCGTTCGCGTGGCGGGACGGCGCGTCGAGGATCACGTTGGGCGAGAGCTTGCCGGTTGCGTTCGCGGCAGATGAGCTCCTTGAGCATGGCCCGGCCGGAGACGCCTCCGATGTCGCGGCCGCGGCGCACTTGACGGAACGGGAAGGAGAAGGGGCTGGACAGCTCGACACGATGGCAGCCTGGCTGGCCGACCGTGACGAGATAGGTACTGATCTCGGTATTTCTCCCGTGCCACTCAACACCCCCCAACGTCATGGTGATCACGTCCGAAGACTCCGGGAGGGGGAGAACCGAGGCACCACGATGCTTATCGAGTCGTACGTTCCCAAGGCGAGTATGAGTGGCCGGGTCGCTGGTCTACCAGAGTGGGACCGCTGTGCGGTCATGGGCGTGGTGAACGTCACGCCCGATTCGTTCTCGGACGGCGGCCGCTGGTTCGACACCAGCGACGCGATCAAACGTGGGCTGGATCTCGTCTCCGGCGGGGCCGATCTCGTGGACGTCGGAGGTGAGTCGACCCGCCCCGGAGCCACGCGGGTGGACGAGGACGAGGAGCTGCGCCGGGTGATCCCGGTGGTCCGCAGCCTGACCTCCGAGGGCGTGGTGGTGTCCGTGGACACCATGCGCGCCTCCGTCGCCGAGCAGGCGATCGCCGCCGGAGCGGCGCTGGTCAACGACGTGAGCGGCGGCCTTGCAGACCCCTCGATGGTGTCCGTGGTGGCCGCTGTGGGTGTCCCGTTCGTGGTGACGCACTGGCGTGGATTCAGTCAGGACATGAACAGCCGGGCGGTGTACGGGGATGTGGTGGCCGAGGTGCTGGCCGAGCTCCGCCGGCGGATGGACGCCGTGGTCGAAGGGGGCGTCGCCCCGGAGCGGATCGTCGTCGACCCGGGCCTGGGCTTCGCCAAGCAGGCCGACCACGACCTCACGCTACTGGCCCATTTGCACCGGCTGCGCGGCCTCGGCCGACCACTGCTGGTGGGCGCCTCGCGCAAACGGTTCCTGGGCCGGGTGTTGGCGGGCGAGAACGGCACCCCGCCACCGACACGGGAGCGGGACGCGGCGACGGCCGCCGTGTCCGCGATCGCGGCCCACGCGGGCGCCTGGGCCGTACGGGTCCATGAGGTACGGGCGACGGCGGACGCGGTGCGGGTGGCGCGAGCCATCGAAGACGCGGCGGCCGAGGGTGAACCGCCCTGAACCCTGGCCGGGCGCGTCCGCCACGGAATGCTGGACGATGCTGTTCAGCCGGACGGCTCAGGCTCGTGGACAGCGGGACCTGGGAGCGGCAGCTGCTGCGCGCAGCTCGGAGGGCCGAGGGCGGTCGCGTGGGCGGCCGACGGCGTGCGCCGCTTGCCGGAGTCGGTGGAGCCGCGATCGGTGTACGTGACGTGGAGGACGGCGAGGCGGCCCTCGTCCAGGAGCCGGGCCGCCATCTGCGGGTGTGGGGCTTCGCCGGCCTGGCACTGGGCGGCACGGAGCAGTTCGATGTGGGCGCAGGCCTGGCACAGCGGCCAGGACTCGACCTGTGTGCAGGGCAGTTGGGGACGGGCCCCGCACTGCTCGCCCACCCGGGTGCCCGTCGTACGGCGGGCCGCGGCCGCAGCCAGTCGGGCTGCGCTGGCGGAAATGGGCACCGACTCGCTGTACTCGAACGTGTCACGGCGGCCGGCGCCGTCGCGGCCCTCGACCGTGGCACGGCCGCCCGGCTGGCGCGGCAGATCGAGGTCCTTCAGCCGGCCACTTCGCCTCACCTCCGGCCTCGGCCAGCCGGTCGGCCATCTGCCGCCATGCCGCATCCAGGGCCCGGGTTGCCCCGCCAGGTGCTGGCCGACGTCCTCGTTCAAGGACAGGCCGGCCGGCACGTCCGCGCGCATCGCCTCCCACCTCGGCCCGTACCGCAGCCGCACCCGCGGGTCGGCCCACCGGTTGGAGGGGGCGGCGAAGACATCCCGCCGGTTCGGCGCCGGGTGCAGCTGCTCCAGCACGCACACCACGTACGCGTCACGGTCGACCGCGCCCTGCGGCAACTTCGCGTTGGAGAAACACCGCCCGCCGCCACATCGCCGGGACCAGGCCCTCGTCCACCTCGCGCGGCAGCAGCGGACGCTCCTTGACCCGCCGCCGCGACAGCGCCGGGAACGGCGAACCGCCTTCAGGACGCGCTTGCCGCCCTGGGCCGCGCCCAGCGCGTTCGACTCGCCCGGCAACGGCAAGAACGGGCGCATGGTGTTGCAGCGCAGGGCCAGCTTCCCGCACATCGCCGCCTCGGCCGACCCGTCGTCCTCCGGCACCAGGGCCTCGACCCCCGCCACCGCGCCGGACACCGCCTCCCGCGGCACGGCCTCCCCCACCGTCGCCCACAAAGCGGCCACGTCCAGGTCCGTACCGGCCTCGGCGACCGGGTCCGGCTCCTCGGTGAGGATCTTCGACGCCTTCGCCAGGACGCGGGCCGCCTTCGCCAGCTGCGGTAGCTCCCCGGGTCTGCAGCTCCTCCGCCATGGCGGCCAGGGCCCGCTGGGGTCCTCGGCGTGCTGCAGTTGGGCGGCGGCCCTGAGCTCGGCCACCGTCTCCTCCTGCTGCTCGACGGCCTCGCGCAGCCGGACGGTGAGATCGTGGGCATCCTCGATCGAACCGCCGAGAAGCGCACGATCAAGGCCGCGGAAGGCAGGATCTTCCGGGGCCGAGGGGGGATGCGTGACGGGCTGCTTCGTGGACATCATGGAGGCTGCGAAGGACCACGGTCTCGGGGCCCAGGACGGCGCCCGGAGGCGGCTGGGGTGACGGTTGCAAGAGGGGATGGCCGGGATGAACACATCCGAATCCTTTCGGGCCGAAGACGATGTCCCCAGGACGTCCCAGCCCCGCAAGCTGCTGAACGAGCTGTCCGGGAGGCTGGTCTCGCAGTCCCCGGTCGGGCTGGCTGTCATGGACACAGATCTGCGGTACATGGCCGTCAATCCGGCGCTGGAGCGCATCAACGGCCTGTCGACCGAGGAGCATGTCGGCCGTCATGTCTCAGAGATCCTGCCGCGTGTGGACACCGAGGCCATCGAGTCAGCGCAGTGTCGGGTTCTGGAGACGGGAGTCCCGCTGCTGGACCAGAACGTCGTCGGCCGCACCTGGGCCGATGCGGATCACGACCATGCATGGTCGGTTTCCCTCTACCGGCTGCAGGACCCCGTCGGCCGGGCGTGGGGAGTGGCCGCCTCGATCGCGGACGTCACCGAGCGGCACCGCCTGGCGACCGAAGCCACCCGGGCCCGACGGCGCCTGGCCCTGATTGCTGATGCCTCGGCTCTCATCGGCACCGTGCTGGACGTGGACCAGACCGCCCGCGAGCTGGCTGGGGTCACCGTGCCCGAGCTCGCCGACATCGCGGCGGTGGACGTCCTCGACACGGTCCTGGCCTGCCACCGCACCGCCGGGCCGGGCAGCGGCCCGGAAATCTTCCGCGCCCTCGCCCTGGCCGCCGCCTACCCCACCGAGGCCACCCGCGCCGCCGACCCGGTAGGCGACTTGGCCGCCTACGCCGCCGACCGTCTGGTCACCCAGTGCGTCCGCACCGGCAACCCGGTCCTGGTACCCCATGTGAACGACCGCGACCTGCCCCGTATAGCGCGCGATCCCGAGGCCGCCGCACTCCTGGCCCGCGCCGGCGTCCACTCCTACCTGGCGGTGCCGCTGAGCGCCCGCGGCATAGTGCTCGGCGCCCTGGACCTCAAACGCGCACGTAACCCCCTGCCCTTCAACCATGACGACGCCGTGCTGGCAGGCGAGCTGGCCAACCGTGCCGCGGTGAGCATCGACAACGCCCGCTGGTACCAGAGCGTGCGCAACACCGCGGTGACCCTCCAGCGCAGCCTGCTGCCCGAGCACCCCTCGCACCTGGTAGGCATGGAGATCGCCTCCCGCTACCAGCCCGCCCAGGCCACCAGCGAAGTCGGCGGAGACTGGTTCGACATCATCCCCCTGACCGGCGACAAGACCGCCCTGGTCGTGGGGGACGTGATGGGCAGCGGCATCGACGCCGCCGCCACCATGGGCCGCCTGCGCACCGCCACCTGCACCCTGGCCGAACTCGACTTCGACCCCGCCCAGGTGCTCCAGCACCTGGACAGGATCACCAGCGGCCTGGAGCACTACATCGCCACCTGCCTCTACGCCGTCTACGACCCCCACCACGGCGAGTGCCACATCGCCAACGCCGGGCACCTGCCCCCCGTCCTGGTCCGCACCGGCCGACCCCCCGAGCTGCTCGACCTGCGCCCCGGCGCGCCGCTGGGTGTCGGCGGCGTCACCTTCCACAGCAGCACGCTCGATCTCGGTCCCGGCGACGATCTGGTCCTCTACACCGACGGCCTGGTCGAAACGCGCCACCATCCCATCGACGACCGCCTCGACACCCTCCTCGGCCTGCTGGACGGCTCCGAGGGCCGCCCCGTGGGAGAAACCTGTGACCTGCTCCTGCGCGCCCTGCGGGACCCGGGCGACCACGACGACGTCGCCCTGCTCATCGCCCGGATCTGCCCCACGTCCTGACCACCAGGTCATCGGGGGCCCTCCCACGGAGACCTGGGGCATCCGACCCGCGCCGTGAAATGGGGTCCCACGCAAAGATCCGGGCCCTCGTCGAGCAGCCCGTCGCCACCCTCAAGTCCTGGCGACTCCTCCGCAAGCTCCGGTGCTCGACCACCCACATCACGAATCACGTTCAGGCCGTCCTCTGCCTGCATCTACCGGCGGAGAGAGGCAATGAGGGGCATGACGGTGCGTGAACCTTCTCAGGGAGGGCGGAGCCGGGTCTTCATGGCCCGGCGCCACTCGTCCACAGAACCACGCACCCCGTCTGACCTGGCAGTCCTTGCTGTGAGGGGTACTGGCAGGGACCCCCTGGCCGGTGATCGTCTATCCGACACCGTCCGCGAGGACATCCGCAACTTCCTGACCAGCCGCCGAGCCCGTCTCACGCCCGAAGAGGCCGGCCTGCCCGCCATCGGCGGCCAGCGGCGCGTCAGCGGCGCGTCAGCGGACTGAGACGCTCCGAGGTCGCCCAGCTCGCCGCGATCAGCGTCGAGTACTACACCCGCCTGGAACGCGGCAACGTCCGCGGCGTCTTTGACGACATCCTCGACGCGCTGTCCGCTGCGCTGCGCCTCGTCGACGTCGAACGCGCCCACCTTGCCGCCCTGGTGCGCGCCGCCAACTCCCGTACCAGTGACGCGCCCCAGCCTCCAGCGGCTCCTGGACGCCATGACCGGCGCCGCCGCCTTTGTCCGCAACGCCCACCTGGACATCCTCGCCACCAACCGTCTCGCCCGCGCCCTGTACCGGGAAGCGCTCGACACCACCGAGCAGTCGCCGAACCTGGCCCGCTTCGTCTTCACCGACCCCCGCGCCCGACGCTTCTACCGCGACTGGGAGGGCATCGCCCACGACGCCGTCGGCAGCCTGCGAACGGATGGTCTGCCGCGGGCCGAGCGTGCGGGCGCCGTGGAGGACCGACGCCGGGCCGTTCAATCGGGGTCACTCCCAGAGGAGGGCCGCTACCGTGGGCCCATGCCCCACGCCTCCGCGCTCCTCGTGATCGACATGCAGAACGCCCTGGTGGCCATCGCGTACCGGGCCGCCGAGACCGTCGCCGCCATCGCCGGGCTCCGCGAACGCGCCAGAGCCGCGGGCGTACCGATCGTGACGGTCCAGCACCACGGTCCCGAGCTGGAGGCCGGGAGCGAGGGCTGGCGCATCGTGCCCGAACTCGCGCCCGCCGCCGACGAGGCGGTCGTCCACAAGACCAGTGCGGACGGTTTCCTGGACACCGATCTCGACAGGACTCTGCAAGCGCTGGGTGTGACCGAGGTCGTCGTCACCGGGTTCGCGACCGAGATCTGTGTGGACACCACGGCTCGGCAGGCGCTGAGTCACAGGTACGACCTGGTGCTGGTCGCCGACGGGCACACCACGTCCGACCGGACCGGCGCGGGCGAGTACGTCTCGCCGAAGCAGTCGATCGCGCACCACAACGAGATCTACCGGCACATCGACTTTCCCGGGCGGAGCATCCGCGTACTGCCCGCGTTCGAAGTGGACTTCGCTGAGGCTGACAACGGCTGACGCGATGAGTCGTCCGCTGTGTGGTCAGGATTGAGCCTCGGCTCCGGCCCCGTCCACAGGTGATCTCGCCCAGCGCTCGACTCGTCAGCCGCGCAAGACGGCGCTTGGATGTTGCACGGGTGGGCGGGTGTGGGGCTGTTGGCAGGTAGGTGGGCAGGGACAGTTTTCGTGATCACGGAGTTGCTGACGCCCTGTGAAGAAGATCGCGGGCCGCCTTGCCTGTTCGCATCTCGTTCGTTACGCCGACACGGACGCGGCATAGCGTGCCGCGGGGCCGACGCCCCGTAGGGCAGCTACGAACAGGACAGAAAGTGACAAGAGCCAGCAGAAGAATCGCCACAGCGGCAGCAGCGGGAGCAGCGGCTGCCGCTGTGCTCGCCTCGGTGGTAACCCCGGTAGCGCACGCCGCTGGGCCAGGCCTGGAGCGGATCACGCCGGCAGCGGATCCCACCAAGCCGGTGCAGGACGAGATGGTGCTCGCCGTGATCGGCGACTACGGCGGCTGCGGCGTGGACCGCACCTGCGCCGAGGAGAACCAGGTCGCCGACATGGTGCACTCGTGGAATCCGCAGTACATCCTCACCACCGGCGACAACACCTACCAGCAGGGCCTTCCCCAGGAGGTCGTGAAGGCCCAGGCGCCCTACAAGTCCGACATCGACGCCGGCAGGTTCTTCCCGATCATGGGAAACCACGACTACGGCAACGGCTGCAGCCCGGAAAGCGTGCAGCCCAGCGTGGACTACTTCAAGGTGCCGGTGGCGTACGTGGCCGGCTTCGGCAACGGGCTCCTCGACTTCGTCAATCCCGACGCCAACTGCAACCAGTCGTCGGGCACCACGACTCCGCCGATCTACGACCAGTACAAGAACACCGTCGCCGGCAGCAGCGCCGAATGGGTCGTCACCGGTGGCCACCAGCCGATCTACTCGTCCGGCAAGGCCGGCAACAACGTGGACCGGTCCTGGGAGATGTTGCCCGGGGTCGACCTCATTCTCGCCGGCCATGACCACCACGCCGAGCACATCGTCACCGCAGACGGTTACAACATAGCCATCAGCGGCAACGGCGGAGCTGGGCTCACCCCCCTGTTCAGCACCGCGCCCGGCAGCCAGTTCCGTGACGCCGAGCACTTCGGTGCGATGCGGCTCACCGTCACCAAGGAGTCCCTGAAGGCCGAGTACATCTCGCTCGGGGGCACAGTCGACTACTTCTTCGTGCTGAAGAAGGACGCCCAGGGCAAGGCGTACGTGGCCGAGCGCTCCGACTGGGTCGACCCCCATCCGGGCTCCGGAGAGGTCCCGGCCCCCAACAAGCCCACGGTCCTGTTCGACGTCGACAGCGGCAAGAGCGGCGGGCTGACCTACCACGACTATGAGGACGGCCCCTACCTCGAGACCGAGGTCGGCGGCCGGAAGGCGCTGGTGCTGCAGAAGAACCCCTTCGGCGGCGCCAACCAGCTCTACCTGTCGGTCGACGACGCCGCGATCTCCGGCGGACCGTACAAGGCCAAGGTCACGATCAGCTACCGCTCCCCGGTGGCCGGATCGTTCCTCCTGCAGTACGACTCCGCCGACGCAGGTTCGGCATACCAGAAGTCGACGCCGGTGACCATCGGTGCCGACCAGGTCGACCAGTGGCTGACCGCGACCATCGAACTCCCCGACGCCCGGTTCGCCAATAGGCAGAACGGCGGCGCCGACCTGCGCCTGTCGGCGCCCGGAAACCTTCCGCTCGCGGTCTCCGCCGCGAGGGTCGACGTGGTCCCTCCCGCCCCGGCCGTCGACCACGTGTCGATGGACTTCTCCGGCGAACCCGACGGGCTCGACTGGATCCCCTATGAGAGCGGACCGGCACACGAGATCACCGTCGGCGGACGGCGCGCTCTACAGGTGGACCGGAACACCTTCAACAGCGGCAACAACCTGTACCTGGGCGTGAACGACGCCTTCATCCATGGAGGCCCGTACGACGTGACGGCGACCATCGAGTACCGCTCCCCGGTGGCCGGTTCCTTCGTTCTGCAGTACGACTCCGCGGCCACCGGCTCGGCGTACCAGAGCACGCCACGGGTGCAGATCACGCCGGAGATGGTGAACACGTGGCAGACGGTGAAACTCGACCTGCCCCAGGCCATGTTCCGCAACCGTCAGAACGGCAACGCCGACATGCGCATCGTCGGTGCGAACAACCTGCCCTTCATCATCGGGTCGATGAGGATCGATCTGGCCGGTAGCCAGGCTCAGGCGCTGAAGGCCGCCCAGGACGCGGTCGCCGCCGCAGAGGCCGCCCCGTCGGCCGAGACCGTCAAGACCGCGGAAGAAGCGGTCGCCAAGCTCCGTGACCGTGCGGACGCCGACCCGCTGACCGCTCGGCTCGCCGTCGTGCGGCAGATCGTGCAGGCGCAGGAGTTGCTGGCGGGGATCGTCTCCACCGACCTCAGCACCCAGGCCTCCATCGACAGCGCCGTCGCCGACCTCGCCCAGGCACGGACGATCATCGGCAAGCTGCCCGCCGACCGCCGCGGTGATCTGCCCGCCGACGCGGCCGCGGCGCAGCGCCGCCTTGCCGACGCCATCAAGGCGTTCTTCGACGGCCTGCAGGCCGGCAAGCCGGACCGTATTGCCCGCCCGTGGCTGGACGTGCTGATCGCGGACGCCTATGAGCGGACCGGCAAGGACGACCTGCAGGGTGAGGTCATACGGATCGTCAACCGTCACGCCACCGGCGCCGAGGTCGAGGCGGCCGTCGAGGAATTCCTCGCCAACCGGTGAGTTCCCGGCCCGCGGTCCCGGATCCGCGAGCGTTGCGGTGAACGTCCCAGGGCTGAGCACCGCGCTCTCGGGGAACGCCCGGAGCCACCGTCGCTGAGGTCGGCCCTGCAGCCGAACACCCACCAGGCAACCGTCACCCACGGTCCACGGAAGGGCACCGGATTCCGGTGCCCTTCCCGCCATCGACTCCCCAGAAGGCCCGCGAGGGCGGCCGCACCATCAACGTCCACGCCTTGATCGCGGCCGGGGTCAACGCCGACGGCCACGCGGTGCTTCTGGGGCTCGCCGCCGACCTCGGAGTCCGTCTTTTGACGTGCTCCCTGGCCTAAAGTCCAGGGAGCACGTCAAACGGCTTCAGCCGAAAGTCATCTGCGGCTCGATTCCGCGTCGTCGGCGGACAAGGCGAGATCCCCTCCACGTCGGCGCAGGGGCGCCGGCCTCATCTGCCTGGACGGTACCTCCGCTCGATATGACCCTCGAGGTCATCCGCGTAGAAGTAGACCGGCCGCAGGTCACCCTTGGCGTAGCGTTCAACCTGGTCGTCGAAGTGCGGTGAATCGGGGTGTCCGCTCGCGCCGCCCGCCGTCACCGCCCAGGCGCGCAGTCGCGGCCCGAACTCCACCACCGCCACGAAACTGTTGCCGCTCGTGCCGTAGTAGCGCTTCGTTCCCGGGTAGGCCTTCGCTCCGAACGAGGCGAGGGAGCCCCAGCGCGATGAGGCGAAGGGTATCGGGATGCTCGGCTTGGCGTCGCTGAACTGCTGGACGATCGCTCCGTCGTTGCGCTGGTAGCGGTTGATGTCGCCCCAGGGCACCTTCCAGCTGCCGAAGTCCCGTGCCAGTCGCCGTGTCGCGGTCTCGAGCGCGTCGAGTCGCTGCGCGTCACTGGCGCGGTCGGCCATGTAGTCCCACACCGACATTCCTGTCTTCGCCGCCGCCTGGGACGTGAGCGCCCACAGGTCTTCACCCCAGAACACGGCCACAGACGTCGCGGTCGACTCCGCGGCCCACCGGTGGTCCCAGTCACGCAGCAGACCGACAGGGCCGGCCAGCGTCGCCTTCTGACCGTTGTCCTCGGGCAGCTGGTTCCACGCTGCGACGAGCCCGGGAACCAGCCGCGCGAAAGCCGTCAGGTACGGATCGAACGCGGCCTCGATCAATGTCTGCGGGGTGAAGTCGTCACGCGCGGACAGCACCCGCTCCGCCTGTGGCCCACGCGGGTTCTCGCCGACCCTGTCGAAGTACCGAGGGTAGTCTCCCGCCTTGGGACTGTCCGCACCGGCGGCGGTCCACGGCCAGTTGTTCGTGTTGAACGCCCAGCCGTTCTTCGGGCTCACAACCTGCGGCATGCTGTCCAGGCTGTGCAGTCCCTGCCAGTCGGTCGCCGGATCACTGCCGTCGACGGGCCTGCGATAGTCGAAGCGATCGTCTCTCACCGGCATGAACTGCGGCATCAAGAAGGCGATCTCACCCTTCGAGTCCGCGAAGAGCGTGTTGTTCGAGCTGTTGGCCTTCAGGCCCGCCACCCGGAGGTAGTCCGCGTAATTCCCCGTCGTGGTGCGCAGGAAGCTCTGCTTGAGCGCCTCGACGGGCTTGTTCATCAGCGCACACGCGATCCACTTGCCGTCCGCCTCGCGCACGATGGGGCCGTGATGGGTGGCGAACGTGGTGAAGCTGCGCTTGTCCTGTCCGCCCTCCTCGGTACGGAAGGACAAGGTGATCGTCGTCGTTGTGACGGGGCGCAGTTCGTCGCCGTAGCGGTAGTAGCGGATTCCGTCGGCCCCCGTCACGATCGTCTCGGTGAACTCGTCGATGTTGTCGACGCCGCTCGTCGTGTGCATCCACCCCGTGTGCGCGTTGAAGCCCTGGTAGATGAAGAACTGGCCCCAGGTGGCGGCACCGTAGACGTTGAGCCCCTCGCCGCTCGTCACATGCTGTTCCGAGCGGAAGAAGAAGCTGGTGTGCGGGTTGATCAGGAGCAACGCGTGGCCGTCACGCGTG
This sequence comes from Streptomyces sp. NPDC001292, assembly GCF_042896465.1. Lineage (NCBI taxonomy): Bacteria > Bacillati > Actinomycetota > Actinomycetes > Kitasatosporales > Streptomycetaceae > Streptomyces > Streptomyces sp. NPDC001292. The sequence continues at coordinate 7,646 of NZ_JBIAXG010000048.1, read as the reverse complement.
TGGCTCGGCGCGATCGCGAAGCCGTTCGACCCCGTGGGTTCGCGCAGCACCAGCCCGCGTTCCTCGTCGGTCATCGGCACGTCCCGCTTGTCGTAGAAGGCTTCGAGCTGGGTGAGCAGCACCGACTCGATGTCGCCGCCGATGCTGCCCTCCGAGAAGCTCAGCGGCATCCACGGCTCGAACCGGTCGAGCACGCGCGGACGCACCTCGGGGTGTGTCGCGAGGTAGTAGTTGAGCCCGTCCGCCCAGGCCTGCATCAACGTGCGCAGCCACGCGGGCGACTTCGCATAGTCCTTCTTCAGCGCCTCCGGGTCGAGGAACAACCGCTGCCGCAGGTCCTGCCAGATGGCGCGCTCTCCCTCGGCCTCGGCGAGGCGGCCCAGGGCGACGAGGTAGTTCTGTTCGATCCGGTTGAAGTCGTCCTCCGCCTGCGCGTACATCATTCCGAACACCGCGTCGGCATCGGTCTCGCCCACGATGTGCGGAACGCCCCAGTCGTCACGCGTGATCGTCACGCGGGCGGCGTGTCCGCGCCAGCGGGCCTTTTCGGGCAGCGTCTGCGCCGGTGCCGCGAACGCGGCTGCGGACGGCACTCCCGCCGCGGCGGCGGCCAGTCCGGCTGCCGTGCCCAGCACACGCCGCCGACTTACTCCCGTCTTGCGCACATGACCCACGAGCTGCTCCACCTTCCATCCGGATATCAACGGATCGTGCAGTTCACACGCTCGGGAGCAGGGCGGTCCACGCGCGAGGTCCACTAAGCCTTCGGCCGTCGGCGCGCACACGCGCCACATCACTGCGGCGCCGCCCCTCCACAACGGACAGCCGCACCGACGGACCGCAGCCCGACCACCGCAACGGCAGCGACCGCATGTGAAGAAACGTCACAGGAGGCTACACAGCCCTCAATGCGATCACTCACATCGGCAGTCTTATCCGCCACACGGCCCACTGACAAGACCTCGATCGACAGTGAACGAAGTCCGGTCCGGCGAGCGGATGCACGAGTTCGGCGTGTCCCGCAGCGCCTGCCGCAGGGTCACGGCGATCGGCTCGGGTGTGGGGAATCCCGGCCAGTTCCACCCCGCCCTCCGCCGGCTTCGGCAGGTACGTCAGGGACGCGTTCTCGGCGCCGTACATGAACATGCGCGGAAGGGGCAGTGCGAGAAACTTCGTCATCAGGTCGCCGTGGTCGGACAGGTCGACCATCGACTGGAAGATGCGCGTACCGCGCCGGGCCGTACCTTGTGGAGCAGGCTCGCCTGGCCGTCGCGGAGACCCTGCACTTGGGCCGCGCCGCGGAACAGCACCGCATGTCCCAGCCGCCGCTGAGCCAGGCGATCCTGCAGCTGGAGCATCGGCTGGGAGTGCGGCTGCTGGACCGGACCGGGCGGCGAGTCACCCTGACGGAGACCGGCCGCGCCTTCGCGGCGGAGTGCCGCAACCTGCTCGCGGCGTCGCTGCACGCACAGGAGGTCGCCACCCAGGCCGAGGCGGGGCTGGTGGGCGCACTGCGCATCGGGCTGGTCGCCTCGGCCCTCAGCGAGCCGCTGCTGACCGCCGTCGCCGACTTCCAACAGGCACGCCCCCGAGTCGAGTTGCAGATCATGGAGGTGGATGCACCGTCGGGCCAGGAACTCGTGAGCCGGCACGAGATCGACATCGCCGTCGTCCGGCCCAGCGCCCCCGTGCGCGGCCTGCGCGCCCAGCCCTGGCGGCACGACCAGTTCGTGATCGCCCTACCGGCCGGGCACCCCCTCGCCGAAGACAGCGGGGAGCCTGTGGATCTCGCGCGGTTCATGGATGAGCCCTGGGTCTGGCTGCGCCGCGACGCCTCCCCGGACTACCACGACCAGCTGATGGCCGTCTGCCGCCAAGCCGGGTTCAGCCCCACGGTGCGCCACCTGGCCAACTCGATCATGACGCAACTGGCCATGGTCTCCTGCGGTTTCGGTGTCACCCTCGTACCGAACGTGACCGTACGCACGGCGCGGCCGTCCATCGCCTACCGGCCCCTGACGGGCCGCGCCGACATCGTCGAACTCTCCCTGGTATCCCGAAGCGGTACTCGCGAACCGCTGGTGGAACACCTCCTGCGCATCTCGTCAGGACGTCCGCTCACCACGGCGGATCACGCCTGACACAGCCGCCGCCAATGAAGTTCCTGGCTCGTGGCTTCGTTCGCAACTACGGCACTCAGTCACAGCGGGGCCGGTGTGGTCGATTGCTCGCTTGTAACGGACGGCCGTCCGGGCCGGATCGCACCGAAACGGCGGCAAAACCTCAACCCCGCCGCCCCTTCGCCTGTCCGGCCTCCACGTCGGCCGCGTACCGATCCACGTACTCCTGGCCCGACATCCGCAAGATCGCGTACATGATCTCGTCGGTGACGGCCCGCAGCACCGTCTTCTGGTGCTCCATCCCCGCGAAGCGCGAGAAGTCCAGCGGTTCCCCGAAACGGATCGTGACCGGCGGGAGCCTCGGCAGGACACGACCCGAAGGCCAGATCTCGAATGTCCCCACCATCGCGCACGGAATCACCGGAACCTGAGCGGCCAGCGCCATCACCGCCACCCCGGCCTTGCCCTTGTACAGCCGGCCGTCGGGGGAACGCGTGCCCTCCGGATAGATCGCGAGCAGCTGTCCCTTCGCCAGCACCCCCAGCCCCTCCCGGATCGCCGGCTGCCCCGCGGCCCTGCCCGACCTGTCCACCGAAATCTGCGCGGCACCGCGGAGAATGAGCGCGGTCAGTCGGCCCATGAGACCGGGCGCCGTGAAGTACTCCGCCTTGGCCAGGAACGTGATGCGCCGTTTCAGGACCGCGGGCATGAGCAGAGGGTCCACGAAGGACAGGTGATTCCCGGCGACGATCGCCGCGCCCTTGGCCGGAACATGATCGAGCCCCTCGGCCCGCGGCCGGAACAACAGCCGCAAGAACGGCCCCAGGAGGACGTACTTGAGCATGTAATAAAACACGGGCGGCTCCCACTGCCGAATCGACTCCCTCAACCTGTCAGGCCGAAGCGCTCCCTCCGGCACGTCTGGGTGGCGCCGCCGGCACCCTGATCCTCGACCGGTTCCCGCCGCTGTCGCAGACGGACCTTGCCATCGTCGGCTCCCATGAGCGTTCCCGTACGGCCCGTCCCGCGGTCCTGAGCAGGATCGCGGACCTGCCCGGGGCCCGAGCCCTGGCCCGGCTACGACGGCGTGCATGCCGGCGACAACCGCAAGCGGCAGGCTGACGCCGGAGAGAGCCTCACCCGGCGGGTGCTGGACTACGAGCGTCGCCATCAGGCACGCTCCAGCGTCCTCGCGGCTGCGGAACGCGTCCCCGTCTGACCGGCCGCGGTCCGGCGGGGCCGCACTCCTTCCTGGCTGTCACGGCTGCCGTTTCACCCCTCGGGCTCATGCGCCAAGCGGCGGGGCTTGGGGGCGTGGGTGCTGGTAGGTCCACAGCTGGTCGACGAGGGTGAAGCCGAAGGAGCGGAAGAGCCGGGTGGCGGCCCGGCTCTCGGAGGCGGACTGCTGGGCGTCGTCGAGGACGAGAGCGACCTCGGTGGCGCCCTGCTCGGCCAGCAGGGCCAGGGCCTGGCCGAGCAGCTTGCGACCCAGGCCGCGGCGGCGGCGGGTGGGCAGGATCTCGATCCAGTAGACGGTCGCGGTACGGTCGGGTTCCACGCTGACCACGGCTTCGGCGACCGGTTCGGCGGCCTCACGAATGATCAGGCGGTGGCCCGGAGGGCAGTCGCAGGAGAAGACATCGGCGACCAGCTTGGCCGGCGGGGGCTCGGCAGGGAGCACACAGTGCAGGTAGCAGCCCTGGCAGCGGCCGGTGAAACCCGTCTGCACCAGGGCGTCGTGGGTGGCGCCGCGGCGGGTGCAGGGCAGGCCGCCCGGACCCAGGGGACCCGGCGGAGCGCTCACGAATGCCTCGATCCACGTGCAGTCGGCAAGTGCGGCAAGAGCGTGGCCGATCAGGGCGCGCAGGGCGGACGGGTCCTCGTAGGCGTGGACCCAGCAGATCAGACCGGTTCGCACATCGGTCCAGGACAAGTACGCGATGGTCCCGTAGGGGCGGTCCTCGGCATCGGCCAGAACGCTGATCCGCGGCCGTGTCGGTACAGTCCAGCAGGCCAGGGGGAAGGGGACAGGACCGCACCGCGCCGCGGCCAGCTTCTCCGGGGTGCAGTGCGGCTGCCCCGGCAGCCGGTCGGCATCGATCAGTTCTCGCACCCCCGGTTCGTCCTGGGGGCAATACGGGCGTACCGTTGACGCGCTCTCGGGGTTACGCGAAAGAGCCATGCTGTCCGTCCGCACACGTGCTGACGTTCCTATCGGCTACCTCTCAGAGTCCTCCGTTTGCCTCCCACTGTCACGAAGAACCTCGGCTGTGCCGTGGGGCTGCCCGTTCGCACGGAAGGTGTGGCCGTGTGGGAGGCCTGCGGCGGACGTGGCCTGCTGAGCCGCGGTCAGCAGCGAGCGCACCTGGTCGATGACCGGCTGGTGCACGGGGAGGGTCAGGTGCCCGACGCCGGGCACGAGCACATTGCATGCCTCCAGGTCAGGATGCTCGATGCGGCCCCTGGTGGCCGGGATGACCACCTCGTCCAGATCACTGTAGAAGGCCACGAACCGGGTACGGCACCCCACGGCCGGCTCGGCGAGCTCGGTCAGCAGCTCGCTTCCCGGCCGTAGCTGGCGCAGAAGCGGATGCGGCGGTGCCAGCAGGGCCGCGGCGGTCCCGCCGTGCGGCGTCGCCAGTGTGATCACCAGCGGCACCTGCAAGTCTCCGCGGAGCCGCTGCACGTAGTAGCGGGCGATCAGCCCTCCAAGGCTGTACCCGATCAAGACCACAGCCCGCCCGGCACTGCGGGCACTGGCCAGCTCCACCTGCTCGCCCAGAACCCGGGCCACCGCGCGGATGTCCGGGCTGAGCGCGTGATAGCTCACCGTGACGAAGGGCCCCGCGCCGAAGCCGCCCAGCCCCCGCCGCAGCGCCGTGCACACCGATTCCCTGTCCGCCAGCCCGTGCACCAACAGCACGGGGAGATCCCCATCTGCCGACGGTTCGTCCCGGACCGTCCCCCGCCACGGCAGGGGGCGACCGAAGTACCCGGTCAGCTGGCCGACGCCCCCCGCAGCCAGGTCGAGGGGGAGGCGCACCAGCCGCACGGTAACCCTGCTTGCCTCTGCACCCACGCCGCGCACCGGTGACAGCCCCGGCACCGACAGGTGTGGTCCGAATGGAATGCCCGTAACCGCTCACCTTCTCCATACGTGTCCCGATACAGGAAACGTTGCGTGCCCCGATCCGGATTCCCCTACCACCGCGCAGTTCACCGGGTGGACCGTCACCGAGACCTGGAACCGTACAGCAACGCCGCAAGCCCGGCATGCGCACTGACGATCCAAACTGGGACTGCGACGTATGAATCTTCCGCTGAACGCCATCAGCGCGCAGGCCACCGCGGCCTGCGCGCCATCGCTCCGCACGGTGGGGCCCACGCCCAGCGCAATGCCGCGCGGGCCGCCGCAGCTGCCCGCACGGAGCGACTCGAGCGCGATGCGGTAGCCACCTGGCCAGCCGCGCACGACCTCCCCTGAGCGCCACGCCCCTGACGCCGTGACCCCGGCTTGCGCCACCATCCGGCTCTCAGGTGAGCCGGCCCACCACGGGTCAGCCCCGTTCCTGCGGCATCCGTGACCGCTGAGCACGTGACCATCACGATCCGGCCCCGCCCCGCCGTCGTGGGGGCGATACCCCCGTCATCAGGACTGCCAGTCCGTCCGGATACGGTGCGTAGGCGGTGTGACCTGCTCTGGCGTATTCCCGGCGCGTGAGTCGCTCGTGCGCGTGTGTCCCGGCCGGGTAGACCGGGCAGCACGGGGTAGAACGGCTGGTGGCTCTTTCCGTTACGGGAGCCGGAGCACGCCCGTGATCAAGGGCTGTTCCCGGGCATGAACGAAGGAATAGCAGTATGGCCAGCGGCACCGTGAAGTGGTTCAACGCCGAAAAGGGTTATGGCTTCATCGCCCAGGACGACGGAGGCCCGGACGTCTTCGCCCACTACTCCGAAATCCAGGGCGGCGGCTACCGTGAGCTGACCGAGGGCGAGCACGTCACATTTGACATCGGCCAGGGCCAGAAGGGCCCGCAGGCACAAAACATTGTCCGGGGCTGACTGCTCACGATGATGCAAGGCGGGTTGCCGGAACAGGCAACCCGCCCCTTTTGTGCGGCGAGACTGCGCGACGACCAGGGTCCGCCGCCCCAGACGTGCCAGCGCCGCCGGGCCCGCCGGCGCACCTGGCGGGGCGGGCCTGGAGGCGCGCCGCGATGCCTTCTGGCGGCAGCCCCCGCAGACCGGCGGCCTCGCGGTCGGCGGCGGTCTCTACGCCGAGACGCCTATCGCGGACGTCGCCTCCGGCCTCCTGGCCATCGCCACCCCGAGGGCGTCGCGGCGGACACGGCCGTCCACACCGTCGCTCACTGACCGGCGGCGTCCAGCTACCGATGGGTCCCGGATCACCTGATCCGGGACCCATCGTGGTCTTTGCCGCGGAGAATTGGAAGGGACGACGCGGGGAGGCACGCGATGCGGGAGCACTACCACGAAGAACTGGAATCGCTCACTGACGGCCTCGTGGAGATGGCGAACCTGGTCGGCTCGGCCATCGGCCGAGCCACCACCGCTCTCCTCGATGCCGATCTACAGCTTGCCGAGAACGTGATCTCGGGCGATGAGAAGGTCGACGATCTGCAGCGCGACCTGGAGGACCGGGCGATCGCGTTGCTGGCGCGGCAGCAGCCGGTCGCCACGGACCTGCGGATCGTGGTCACCTCACTGCGGATGAGCGCCGACCTGGAACGGTCGGGGGATCTGGCTCAACACGTGGCCAAGCTGGCCAGGCTGCGCTACCCCGAACGTGCGATTCCGCGCGATCTGCGCCTCACGATCCTGGAGATGGGCCAGCTCGCGCAGCGCCTGATGGCTCAGGCCGCCGAGGTACTCATCACCCACGACGTCAAAGCGGCAGTCCAACTGGAGAAGGACGACGACCGCATGGACGAGCTGCACCGCGCGATCTTCCAGCACCTCATGGACGACCGGTGGCACCACGGCGTCGAGACGGCTGTGGATGCCACACTCGTCGGCCGCTACTACGAACGGTTCGCCGACCACGCCGTGGCGGTGGCCCGACGCGTGGTCTACCTCGTCACCGGCGAACACGCAGGCGACCTGCTCACCGACCCACCCGCGACCGCCTGACTCCGCCCCGCGGGCGCCGGCGCGTTCATGTCCGGGTTCATGTCCTGTTCGGCCGGCCGGAAAGCGTCACCGCGGACGAGGTCGGGCGGGCGGCGCCGACCGCTCCGCCACGCGCGGGGCCGCGAGCCCCCGCTCGCGCAGAATCCCGTTCTGGAAGCGGAAAGTCGGATGGCCCTGGCCCAGGAGTACCCGGCTTCCGGACTGCCTGGCCTGCAAGGCCGGATGGCACCCGCCCTGCCTCGGGGACGGGTGCCATCCGGCCTTGCAGGCCCGCAGAAGGACTAGGGCGCGTTTCGAAAGTCCCGCCTGCCCCGCGACGCCTGGCACGGCGCCTCGCCGCGTTGTCGGGATCGCCCGCGTACGCCCAGTACGCGG
>NZ_JBIAXG010000047.1:0-62162 GCF_042896465.1 Streptomyces sp. NPDC001292 | reverse complement strand
GAACAACCCATCGCCACCACCCATACCAACATCATCCTGCATGAATGATCACGAACCGCAGGCGGGTTGCCGGTTACTGAGACACGCTCCTAGTCTTCCTCCTCACCAAGGTCATCGAGCCGGTCGGGCGGATCGCGCAGCCGGTCGTCAGGAGGAGGGAGCCCGGTGCGTCCAGTGACCAGTCCACTCCGTCGCGGGCGCCGCGCCTCCTCGTCCCCCTCCCCCACGTCGGCGGACCCCGTCGAGGACGGGGTGCTGCCGTGACGGGGGACGCGCCGACCGGTGCGGCTGGATTCCTCGCCGTGGACTCGGGCGGCTCCGGCCTCCGGGCCGTCGTCGGTGTGCCCGGGCGCGGGCCGTTGGCGCGAGGGGAGTCCGGTGAGCCGGTGCGCACCGGCGCGCGGGGCATCGACCCCGGACATCTCATGGAGCAACTGGCGCCCATGGCTCGGGCGTTGGCGGCCGAGGCCGGGGTGGGCCGGCTGGAGACGGCCGTGCTGGGGGCAGCCGGGCTCGCCACCCTGGGCGACGCGCTGCGCGCCGAACTGCCCGGCGCGCTGGCACGGCACCTCGGCGTACGCCGGGTCGCGCTGGTCGCCGACGCGGTCACCGCCTACACCGGCGCCCTGGGTCCCCGCCCCGGCGCGGTCGTCGCCGCCGGGACCGGTCTGATCGCGATCGGCACCGACCTCACGGGCTGGCGGCGCGCGGACGGCTGGGGGCACCTGCTCGGCGACTGCGGCAGCGGAGCGTGGATCGGACGGGCGGGCCTGGAGGCCGCGCTGCGCGCCCACGACGGGCGGGACGGCGGCTCGGCGCGGCTGCTGGCCCGCGCCGAGGAGGCGTTCGGGCCGATGACGGAACTGCCCGGCAGGCTCTACCCGCGCTCCGACCGGGCCGCCGTCCTGGCCTCCTTCGCACCCCAGGTGGCGGCCTGCGCGGCCGACGACCCCGTCGCGGCCGGTGTGCTGCGCGCGGCGGCCCGGCACATGGCCGAGTCCGCCGCGGCCGTCTGCCCGCCCTCGGGAGAGCCGCTGCTCGCCCTCACCGGCGGCCTGTTCAAGATGGGTGACTCCCTCCTCGTACCGCTGGAGAAGGAACTCTCCGAGCGGCTGCCGCACGCACGGCGGGTACGCGCCGAGGGCGATCCGCTGCACGGCTGCGTGCGCATCGCGACCGATCTGGCCAGGGATGTCCTCACCCTGCCGGGTGACGAGAAGTTGCTGTACGTACCACCCCCACAAGGGGATTGATCCCCCACGTCCTCATCTGCCGGACAAATACCCAGATCGGCCGAGCGAGTTGTCCCATCCGACCCGATGAGGCCAGACCGGCGCTTCCTATCCGTACGTGACTCATCAGACAAAACCGGACGGATACCGCTCACCTGCACCCTCCCCGAACAGGGGAGCCCCGGAAGCCAGTAACATGCGGCGCCATGAGCTCCCCCACTGGGCCCGCGCCCGGCCTGCCAGTACGAATGCCGCGCCCCCGCCAGCCCGGACGCCACCGCCGCCCGGAACCGCTGGCGGCGCCCGAGGGCGCGCCCGCTCTCGTCCTCGCGGTGCCGGGCACCCCTGGCGACGCCACGCGGGGCCTCGCCGAGGAGGTCGTGAGCATCGCCCGCTCCGAGCTGCCCGGACTCGACGCCCGGATCGGCTACCTCGACGGGGACGACGCGGACCACCCGACCGTGCAGTCCGTGCTCACCCGTGCGGCCGAGGAGCGGACCGCCCGCTACGAGCAGGCGGTCGCCGCCGGCGCGGACGTCAAGGAGCCCGATGGCCCGGTCGCGGTCGTGGTGCCGCTGCTGGCCGGTCCGGACAGCGCGCTGCTGCGCCGGATCCGCCAGGCCGTCATGGACAGCCGGGTCGCCGCCGAGCTGACCGACGTGCTCGGCCCGCACCCGCTGCTCGCCGAGGCACTGCACGTCCGGCTGTCGGAGGCGGGCCTGGCCCGCGCCGACCGCGCCCGCCTGTTCACCGTGGCGACCGCGGCGGACGGGATCATCCTGGCCTCGGTGGGCGGCGAGGAGGCCGTGCAGGCCGCCGGGATCACCGGCATGCTGCTCGCCGCCCGCCTCGCCGTGCCGGTGATGGCGGCCGCTCTCGACCAGGACGGCTCGATCGCCTCCGTCGCCGAGCAGCTGCGCTCCGCCGGCTCCCAGCAGCTCGCCCTGGCGCCGTACCTGATCGGCCCGGAGATCGAAGCGGAGCTGATCGAGGCCGCCGCCGAGGAGGCGGGCTGTGCCGCCGCCGAGGCGCTCGGCCCCTACCCGGCGATCGGCAAGCTCGCCCTGGCCAATTACACGACGGCCCTGGGCATCGCCCCGCAGCAGCCGCAGAGCGCGCCGGTCCGCTGACGCTCGCAGCCTCCCCGTACGACCAGGGGCCCGCTCCTCGCCGACCGAGGGGCGGGCCCTTCGCCGCACCGACCGCGCCACCGGCCGGACCGTCCGGGCGGGTCGTTTCGTCGTCCGGGTCGTCCGGCGCCCGTGCGGGCGTTCAGCCGAAGACCACGCAGGACGCCGCCGCCACCGCGACCGCGCCGGCCCGCGCGGGCAGCCCCGTCTCCTCGTCCACGGCGAACCAGGTCACCTCCCCGGAGCGCTCGTTGGCGACGTACAGAAAGCCGTCGGACAAGGTCAGCGCCCGGGGCCAGTGGCCGCCGCACGGCACGCTCCCGACCAGCCGCAGCCGCTCCCCCTCCGCCTCGACCGCGAACACGGACAGGACGTCCTCGCCACGCGTCGCGGTCCACAGGAACCGGCCGTCCGGCGCGACCGCGATCCCCGAGGGGTAGGCGTCGCCGGCCGGGGCGTCGGGCAGGACCGGATTCTCGGTCAGAGGTCTGAGCGAGCCCTCGGCGGCGTCCCAGCGGCAGACCGTGACGGTGGGCGTCAGTTCGTTGACGACGTAGGCGTACGCGCCGTCCGGGTGAAACGCCAGGTGGCGGGGCCCGGAGCCGGGCCGCAGCGCGATCTCCCGGTGCACGGCGAGCCGCCCGTCCGTCAGCGTGCACACCCGGACCGAGTCGGTGCCGAGGTCCACGCTGACGGCCCAGCGGCCACTCGGGTCCGGCTGGACCTGGTGGGCGTGCGGACCGCGCTGGCGACGCTCGTGCGGGCCCGAGCCGGTGTGCCGCAGCACGTCCGAGGGGGCCGGGGCGAGGCGCCCGTCGGGGTGGACGGGAACGGCGCTGACGCTGCCGGAACCGTAGTTGGCCGTCAGGACGTGACCGTCGAACAGGCTCAGGTGGGTGGGGCCGCTGCCGCCGACGCTCACCGGCGGCCCGGTCAGCTCGACCGTCTCGCCCTTCACGCGGTAGGCCGCCACGGCACCCTCGGCCGTCTCGCTCACCGCGTAGAGCGTGCCGCCGTCGCGGGACAGGGCCAGGTACGAGGGGTCGAGGACGCCGTCGACACCGCTGAGCACGGTCAGCGCCCCGCCGCCCTCGGGCACCGCCGCGGTGACGACCCCGGGGCCTCCCGCCGCCGTGAACGACCCGATGAACGCCCGCCGCCTGCCGCCGTGTGCCACCACTGGTCCCCTCTCGGTCGTCCGGTCCGAGCGACGGTAGCAGTCACACCATTCAGGTCTAGACCAAGCGCGGGAGGGGTGGCCCGGCACGTGCCGTCGGCGTCAGGCACCGACCGGCGGCGAACCCGACGGCGCCCGCAGGGGCGTGGCCAGATCCGCCAGGGCGTGTTCCAGGGCGTGGAGGTGGGTGAGGGCGGCTTCCGCGGCCGTCGGCCGGGGGTGGGCGGGGGCGACCCGCGGGACGGCGTCCGCGCCGTCGTCGATGAGGGCTTCCACCGCGCTCTCCACGCGGTGGCACGCGGCGGCCAGCCGCTCGTCGTGGGAGGCCTCCGGGTCGGCGGCGACGGCGACGAGGCCGCGGATCTCGCGGGCGCAGTCGTCGAGCAGGGCGAGTACCTGGCGGGCGCGCCGCTTGCGGCCACGCATCGGGCTCAGCGGGTGCTCGAGCGGGGCGATGGAGAGCCGTACCCGGCCGAGCAGCCGCTCGAGTTCGGCCACGCGGTGCGCCGGGTCGGCGCCGGCGGTGCCGGCCAGCCGGGCCGCGGCCTCGGCCGTGCACGCGTGGACACAGCGCAGGGCCCGCTGAATCCAGGCGTCCGTGACGGCGTGGGTGGTGACGGGCAGCACGAACAGCACGGCCAGCCAGGCCCCGAGCGCGCCGACGGCCGTCTCCCCGAGCCGCAGGGCGAGCAGCCCCGGAACGAGGACGCCGAGAAGGCCGTAGAGCGCCGCGGCGAGCAGCGTGACCCAGAACATCATCCAGGTGTAGGACACGGCGGCTGTGTAGAAGATGCCGAAGACGCAGACGGCGACCAGGACGGCGGTGGGGAGCGCGGCCCCGTGCAGCGGGACGACGACCAGGGCGGCCAGGGCTATGCCGAGCAGCGTGCCGAGGACCCGGCGGAAGCCGCGGACCAGGGTCTCGCCGCGCGAGGCGGTGTTCACGAACACCCACCAGGTGGCGCCGACGGCCCAGTACCAGCGCTCCCCGGACACCAGCTGGCCCACGACGAGGGCGAAGCCGGCGCCCGCGGTCGCCTGCACGGCCTGCCGAGTGGTCACCCGGTCCAGTCCGCCGCCGCCCAGGACGGCGGGAGCGGCGGCGGCAGGCAGCCGGCGTTCGTAGCACCATACGCCGAAGCGCACCACCGCCGCGGTGAGCACGGACAGCAGGACGGCGGCGGACACCTCGGGCAGCTGCCCGGTCGTGGTGTGCAGGAACTGCGCCACGAAGAAGGTCATGAACGCGAACACGCCGAGGCTGTGGCCGCGCGGACCCCAGCGGCGCGCGTACACGCCCGCGGCCACCACGGCGAGGAAGGCGAGATCGCGTGCCACGGGCTGGTCGTGCAGCCCGGCCGCGACGGCGAGCACGGGCAGGCCGGCCACCGGGAGCAGCACGGTGGTGACGAACTGTCCGCGCACCGTGGGGTCGGCGACGGTGAACAGGGCGAGCAGCGCGGCGAGCCCGCCGGTGACGGCGCCCGGAAGCGAGTGTCCGGCCAGCCCGCAGACGGCGACCGCCAGGCCGATGCCGAGGACGGCCCTGGCGGCGAAACGCAGCCGCGTCCGCCCCGGGTCCGGAGCCACGAACACCCTCTTCAGCACTGCTTACCGCCCCCCGTGGAAGCCACCTGGAACGCCGGCGGGACACCGGCATGAGAAAGGCGCCGCGGGGATCCGCAGCGCCATCGACGTGTCCATGAGAGCATCACCGGCGTCTCTGGCTCAAGCGAACCCGGCAACACTGAGCCATTGGCGCACTCCGGCACATGATCAACGCGCTGGTGGAGGGCCAATGGACCACAGGCACTGGTTCATTCGAGTGGCGTTCCGGTGAGCCATTGGTACAGTCGACGTCGATCAGCGATCTGGGAGGAGACCCCCGTCGCCATGGCCGTGGACGAACTCGACACCCGCATTCTGCGGCTGCTTCTGGAGCAGCCGCGCACCAGCGTGCGCGAGTGCGCCCGCATCCTCGGTGTCGCGCGGGGCACACTCCAGGCCCGCCTCGACCGCCTCGAACGGGACGGCGTGATCACCGGCACGGGCCCCGCCCTCTCCCCCGTCGCTCTCGGCCACCCGGTCCTGGCGTTCGTGCACATCGAGGTCACCCAGGGGCACCTGGACGACGTCGGGGACGCACTGGCCGCCGTACCGGAGATCGTCGAGGCCTTCTCGATCACCGGCGGAGGCGACCTGCTCACCCGTGTCGTGGCGCGCGACAACGCCCACCTGGAGGACGTCATCCAGAAGCTCATCAGCCTGCCGGGCGTGGTCCGCACCCGCACCGAGGTGGCGTTGCGCGAGCGTGTCCCGCACCGACTGCTGCCCCTGGTGGAGTCGATCGGCCGCAGCGCGCGGAAGTGACGCGGAGGCGACTACGCCCCGCGGCCCGGCCTGCCCCGCCCGCCGCTCCTGCCGCCGCCGGAGCCGCCCGAGCCGCCACGCCGGTCGCGGGCCGCGGGTCCGCCCGCACGGCCGGAGCGGCCCGCGGCCTGGCCCGTACGGCCGCCCGCCTTGCCGCCCGACTTTCCGCCTGTCTTACCGCCGGCCGCGGGCTTGCGGCGGGCTTCCGCCGCGTCGGCACGCCTGTCCTTGCGCCGGGACTGCCCCTCGGGCTGGGTCTGGGCGGGGCCCCGGGTGCTGTTGACGGTCCGGCCGCGCACGATCCCGATGAAGTGCTCCACCAGGTCGGTGTGCGCCTCCTCCGGCCAGCACAGCGCGACGCTCGATTGCGGGGCGTCGGCGACCGGCCGGTAGGTGAGGTCCCTGCGGTGGTGGAGGCGGGCCAGCGACTGGGGGGCGACGAGCAGCCCCACTCCGGCCGCCACCAGCTCTACGGCGTCGCCCGTGGTGGCGGGCCGCTCGAAGGCCTCCTCACCGGGCGGCCGTTCCCAGCCGAGGACGTCGTCGAGCGGGTGGAGGACGACCTCGTCGGCCAGGTCCGCCACGGACACCTCGTCCACGGCCGTCACCAGATGGTCCTTGGGGACGATCACCACCGAGGTCTCGGTGTAGAGGGGGATCGCGCTGAAGTACGTACGGTCCACCGGCAGGCGTACGATCCCCGCGTCCGCCGCGCCGCCGCGCAGCACCTCGGCCGCCTCGGCGGCCGGGACCTGGACGAGGTCGAGGGGGACGTCCGGCAGGCGCTCGTTCCAGATGCGCACCCACTTGGCGGGCGTCGCCCCGGGGACGTACGCGAGCCGGAACGAGGCAGATGCATCCGAGCCGGTCACGCCGCCAGGTTACCCGGCGTGGTCGGCCTCCTCGTCCGCGGTCGATAGTCTGGACACCATGAAGTCGCACCAGACCACCCAGACGATGAAGCCCGCCACCGCGGCGAAGAAGCTGGGTGTGTACCTCCCCGCCACGCCCGCAGAGTTCCAGGAGGGCGTCGTCTCGCGTGCCGAGCTCAACGAGCTCCAGGCCGATCCGCCCGAGTGGCTGCGGGAGCTGCGACGCAACGGCCCCCACCCCCGCCCTGTGGCCGCGGCCATGCTGGGTGTCTCCATCTCCGGTCTCGCGCGCGGCGGGGTCACCGAGGCCCTGACCACCGAGCAGATCGAGGCGCTGAAGCAGAAGCAGCCCGAGTGGCTGGAGAAGGAGCGCGCCACGCAGGCCGAGGTGCGAAAGGAGACGGCACGCCTGAAGAGGCGCGCCGCCGAACGCGCCGGGCAGGACACGGAGCAGGCGCCGGGCCGCTGACCTGCCGACCGGGGCGCGGGGGCGGGGAAATGCGTGGACAGCTCCCCACCTCGCCCGGCAAAGTGGCCGCCCGTGACGAGCAGCGAACTGTGGAACCGCGAAACCGCCGAACGCTACGACGCCGAGGAGACCGAGAGGTCCTCTGCCGCCGTCCTCCGACCGACTCTCGATTTCCTCTCCGAACTCGCCGGTGACGGCCCGGCGTTGGAGTTCGCCATCGGGACCGGACGCGTCGGCGTCCCGCTCCGTGAACGCGGCGTGCCCGTGGTGGGCATCGAACTGTCCGAACACATGGCGGCGGTCCTGCGGCGCAAGATCGACGGGGACAGGCTCCCGGTCGCCCTCGGGGACATGGCCACGACCACCGTCCCCGGCGAGTTCACCCTGGTCTACCTCGTCTACAACACGATCACGAACCTGCTCACCCAGGACGAGCAGGTCGAGTGCTTCCGCAACGCCGCGCGCCACCTGTCGCCCGGCGGCCGGTTCGTGATCGAGTTGGGCGTGCCGCCGCTGCGGTTCCTGCCGCCCGGGCAGGTCGCGGTGCCGTTCGACGTCTCCGAACGGCACCTCGGGTTCGACACCTTCGACCTGGTCGAGCAGATCCTCGTCTCGCACCACCTCAGCCGTGACGGCGAGGACGGCCGCTACCGCCGCAGCGACTCCCGGCACCGGTACGCGTGGCCGGCGGAGCTCGACCTGATGGCACGGATCGCCGGGCTCGAGCTGGAACGGCGCGTCGCCGACTGGGACGGGGCGCCGTTCACCCAGGACTCGGCGAAGCACATCTCCGTCTGGCGCAAGCCGGCTTGAGACACCCCTTCCTCGTCTTCCTCGCCCCGCCCGTCGTACTCAGAGGCTGCCGGCGACGCGGAGTGCGTCGCCGGTGTCCAGGCCGACACGGGAGGCCAGGGCGAGGGCGTCGTCGAAGGTGACGTCGTCCCCCACAAGACTGACGGCGGCCAGCGCGGGCGGGACCTTGCCGTGGTCGAGCAGCGTGGCCCACTGCTGCCGGCCGAGGGCGAGGTAGCGCAGGTTCGCGAGGTCGGCGAGGACGGTCAGGTCGGGTGTCTCGGCTCCGGAGAGGTCCAGGCCGTGCAGGTTGGGGGCGCTGCGCAGCGGTGTGAGATCGGCCGGGGCGGTGGTGTTCAGGTCGAGCGACGCGAGGTGGGGGTGGCCTGCCAGCGCGGTGAGGTCACCGCCGGTGAGGGCGACGCGGAGGGACTCGACCGGCAGGTCGCACAGGGGCGTCAGGTCTGCGGTGGTGGAACGGTTCAGGTGCAGACGGCGCAGGCCGGGGGCGGCGGTGAGCGGGCCGAGGTCGACGGTGCCGGTGGCGTCGTTGATGTGGATGGCCTGGAGGGTCGGCGGAACCTCTTCGGGGACGCCGCCGATGATCTGCCGGGTGCCGTTGTCGCAGTAGGGCCTGCACAGGGAGATGTGGTCGTCGTCCCTCTCGTAGGAGCCCTGCTCCAGCAGTTCCAGGTGCTCCCCGAGCAGGGAGGTGAGGGAGTCGGCGACATACACGGGGCCGTCGTCGTAGTCACGGCCTGTGGCGATGACCTGGCCGGGCCGCCCGTCACGGGCGGGATCCATGTCGACGGCAAGGTAGTTGCCGTCCTCGCCGGTGGCGAAGCGGATCCAGCCGGGGTGGCCTCCGCAGCGGCGGACGGTCTCGGCGGGGATGGTGTCGAACACCACGGCGTCCCATTCCAGGTCCCAGCCGAACCAGGGACGGTCCTGCCACTCGCGGGAGCCGGTGTACTCGGCGACCAGACTGTCCAGAGGCAGCCAGGCGTAGTTCTCGATCAGGTAGCGGTGCCGGTACCCGATGCCGTCTCCGTCGGCGATCAGATACAGCGCGCGCAGGTCTGCGGGCAGCGGGCGCCCGATGCGGCGTTCGGCGTCGTCGAGCGCGGCCTCGGTGACGGGCGGGGGCAGTTCCTCGGCATGTCCGAGGACGGCGGCACGCCGCTCGAGGTAGCCGCAGAACCTCGTCGCGGCCAGCTCCGGGTCGCCGGCGGGGGCGGCGGTGCCCGCCTGCTGGCGCCTGCCCGGCTGCGGCAGGCGGTGGTCGGGGTCCAGGACGATCTCGTATTCGCCTCCCGGTCCGGTCACGCGACTGACGGCGTCCCTGAACGCGACGAGCCGGTACTCGCCGGAGGGCCGGCAGTCCATCTCCCATCTCACGGGGTCCCAGCCGCGGTCGTCGCGTATCACGTCCGCGAGTTCCGCCAGCCGGGAGTGCATCTCGGGCAGCCCCATGGCGGCACGCGGCCCGGGGACGGTGTAGCCGCCCGTGATCCCGGTCCCGCCACGGCCCGCGTGACCGGAGAGCACGGCCCGTGTCCATCCCTCCGGCGCGTCCGTGACGATCTGTTCGGCCATGCGGCGGGTGACCTGCTCGACCATGCGCTGCTCCAGTTCTGTGGAATACGCCCGCCATCCTGACAGGGACCACTGACATCGAGCGCCTGCCGGTGCCCCCGCGGCCCCGGAGGCGCCGGTGCCGACGGCGGCGGCGCACCAGGCCGGGGACGGCGGCCGTGCAGGCCGCCGGAGCCATCCGAGGAACGACAGACGGACCTGACGGTTGGGGTTGTCCCGATTGGTGTCCGCCAACCTCCGTTAAGGCAACCCTCAGCAAGACGCGCACTCGCCCGGCGAGAGAGCCACTGACCAACCGACGGACTGCCCCGGCGTCTCAGCGCCGATCGACCCGGGTGACGGCCAGCAGCACCACAGCCAGCACCTGGATGGCGATGACCACCGTGATGAGCACCAGGATCGAGTAGCCGTACAGACCACCCGTCAGTGCACCGCCGGCCAGCTGCGCCACAACCCGCCTGGTCACCCGTCTCGAAGACCGCGATCTGCTCTCCCGGTACCTGTGCCCGACCGAACACGATCGTCCGACGCCACCGGGCTCGCCCACAGCCACGCTCGGGCAGAGCCGACATCGCACACCGTCACCCGGACCTGCACCCCCATCCCCCGCGCGCACGCATGGCGACACATGAGCCACCTGTCGCACTCACCGGTCCGCCACATCCGCCGCAGGCGGGCAGCCACGGCCATCGGCCACGCGAGACACCCCGCATCTACATCCACGCACTACCCGCGCTTGAATTTATAGCGTGTATGCAACTATTGTGGAGGCATGCAAGGAGCTCGTTCAAGCAATCACAGAAGGTCTGAGCCCATGCCTCTCGCACTCCTCGCCCTGGCTGTCGGAGCCTTCGGAATCGGCACCACCGAGTTCGTGATCATGGGTCTGCTGCCCGAGATCGCCGCCGACTACGGCGTCTCCATCCCCACCGCGGGCCTGCTGGTCACCGGGTACGCGCTCGGCGTCGTCGTCGGCGCGCCGCTGCTGACGGTGCTCGGCACCAAGGTCAGCCGCAAGCAGATGCTCATGCTGCTCATGGCCCTGTTCGTGCTCGGCAACGTGCTCTCCGCCCTCGCCCCCAACTTCGGGCTGATGCTGGCCGGCCGCGTGGTCGCCTCACTGGCCCACGGTTCGTTCTTCGGTATTGGCTCCGTGGTCGCCGCCGACCTGGTCGCCCCTCAGAAGAAGGCCGGCGCCATCGCCACCATGTTCACCGGGCTGACCATCGCCAACATCGTCGGCGTGCCGCTGGGCACCTTCATCGGGCAGGCCGCGGGCTGGCGGGTCACCTTCGTCATCGTCGCCGCGCTCGGCGTGGTCGGCCTGCTCGGCATCGCCAGGCTCGTTCCCGCCATGCCCCGGGCCGAGGGCGCCCACCTGCGCCGGGAGCTGACCGCGTTCCGCAACCCGCAGGTGCTGCTCGCGATGGCGATGACCGTGCTCGGCTTCGGCGGTGTCTTCGCCGCGATCACCTACATCGCGCCGATGATGACCCACGTCGCCGGCTACTCCGACGGCGCGGTCACCTGGCTGCTGGTCCTGTTCGGCGTCGGTATGTTCCTCGGCAACCTGCTCGGCGGCCGCTACGCGGACCGCGCCCTCATGCCCATGCTGTACGCCACCCTCGGCGGCCTGGCCGTCGTGCTGGCGCTGTTCACCCTGACCGCGCACAGCAAGGTCCTCGCCGCGATCACGATCCTCCTCGTCGGGGCGCTCGGCTTCGCCACCGTGCCGCCGCTCCAAAAGCGCGTCCTCGACCAGGCCCACGGCGCACCCACCCTGGCCTCCGCCGTCAACATCGGCGCCTTCAACCTCGGCAACGCGCTGTCCGCCTGGCTCGGCGGCCTCGTCATCGCCGCCGGCCTCGGCTACACCGCCCCGAACTGGGTCGGCGCCGCCCTCGCCGCCGCCGCGCTGGTCCTCGCCTTCTGGTCCGCCGCCCTCGAGCGCCGCACCCCGACACGAAAGACCGCGGCGAGCGTCCCCGCAGCCGCCCCCGCCCACCACTGACCTCCCTCCTTCCACATTCCCTCCGGGAGAAGCACCGTGAACGCCACTGCCGTCACCCCGCTGACCACCACCGACGCCGAGACTTTGATCGCGGCCGCCCGGACCGCCGCCGAGTCCGCCCGCGTCCCGGTCAGCGTCACCGTCCTGGACGCCGGCGGGCACCTGCTCGCCTTCCGCCGCGACGACCGCGCGGTCCTGATCTCCGGCGAGACCAGCACCCGCAAGGCCTACACCGCTCTGCAGCTCAACGCCCCGACCGCCGACCTGATCGACCTGGTCAAGCCCGACGGGCCCTTCCACACCCTGCCCACCGCGCTGGACCGGCCGCTGCTGTTCATCGCCGGCGGCATCCCCGTCCACCGCGACGGCCGCCTGATCGGCGCGATCGGCATCGGCGGCGGCGCACCCGAGCAGGACCACTCCTTCGCCACCGCCGCGCTGAAGGAACTCGCCCGATGAACCGCACCCCGCAGGAGGTCTTCGCCGACCACGGGAAGCGGCTCGGCACCGGGGACCTCAAACTGATCGCCGGGAACTACACCGAGGACGCCGTCCTGATCACCCCCGCCGGGGTGTTCCACGGGCGGGACGGGGTCCGGCAGGTCATCGGCCGGCTGCTGACCGACCTCCCGGACGCCGACTGGCGGCTGACCCCGCGGTTCGCGGGCGAGGTGCTGTTCCTCCAGTGGGCCGCGACCACCGGCACCCACCAGGTCGCCGACGGCGTCGACACCTTCGTCTTCCGCGACGGCCTGATCAGCGCCCAGACCGTCCGCTACACCCTCACCGACCGCACCGACTGAAAGAGAGCTGGACACCATGACCACCATCCCCACCGTGAAGCTGAACAACGGGGTCGAGATCCCCCAGCTCGGCTTCGGCGTCTTCCAGGTCCCCGACGACCAGACCACCGCCGCCGTCACCGCCGCGCTGCAGGCCGGCTACCGCAGCATCGACACCGCCGCGGTCTACGGCAACGAGAGCGGCGTCGGCCGGGCGCTGGCCGCTTCCGGGCTGCCCCGCGAGGAGCTGTTCGTCACCACCAAGCTGTGGAACGCCGACCAGGGCTACGACGCCACCCTGCGCGCCTTCGACGCCAGCCTCGCCAAGCTGGGCCTGGACCACCTCGACCTCTACCTGATCCACTGGCCCACCCCCGACCGCGACCTCTACCTGGACTCCTGGCGCGCCCTCGAGCGCCTCGCCACCGAGGGGCGGATCCGCGCCGCCGGCGTCTCCAACTTCCAGCCCGCCCACCTCACCCGCCTGCTGGAGAACAGCGCGCTCGTCCCGGCGGTCAACCAGATCGAGCTGCACCCCGGCCTGCAGCAGGCCGGGCTGCGCGCCTTCCACGCCCAGCACGGCATCGCCACCGAGGCATGGAGCCCGCTCGCCCAGGGCGCCGTCCTGGACGACCCCGCCATCACCGCCGTCGCCGGCCGCACCGGCAAGTCCCCCGCCCAAGTGGTGCTGCGCTGGCACCTTCAGCTCGGCAACATCGTCATCCCCAAGTCGGTCACCCCGGCCCGCATCCGCCAGAACCTCGACGTGTTCGACTTCCAGCTCACCAACGAGGACATGGCCGCAATCGCCGCCACCGACCGTGACCTGCGCACCGGCCCCCACCCGGACCAGTTCAACTGAGCCGCACGTCCGAGCCGGTACACGGTCACCGCCACGGCTCCCGCGCGGTACGGCTCGGCCCGTACACCCCGCCGCTTCGTTCCGGGCAGACCTCCAGGAACGGGGCACCGTCCCCCGCCCGGAAGGACCCACCTTGGCATCCCCGCACCCCGCACTCGCCCGTCTGGCCCCCGCCCCTGGGCGGCTCACCCTCGGACTCGAACTCCCCCTCGACAACGACTGGGACCCGGCGCGGCAGCACGCCGACCGCGAGGCCGGCCGCCCCTTCGGCGTCCCCGACCTGACCGGGCACACCCGGCTCGCCCGGCTTGCCGACCGGCTCGGTTTCGCCGCCCTGTGGCTGCGCGACGTGCCGCTCTACGACCCCGTGCAGTTCGGCGACGCCGGATCGGTCTTCGAGACCTTCACCCATCTCGGCCACCTGGCCGCCGTCACCGACGACGTCGTCCTCGCCACCGGCGCGATCGTGCTTCCCCTGCGCGAGCCCTTGCTGGTCGCCAAGGCCGCCGCCACCGTGGACGTGCTCTCGCGCGGCCGCATGATGCTCGGGCTCGCGAGCGGCGACCGCCCCGTGGAGTATCCGCTGTTCGGAGAGGACTTCCAGCAGCGCGGCACAGCTTTCCGCGAAGGCGTGGAGACCCTGCGCGCCGCCTGGCGCAGCGGCCCGCTGGAACTTCCCCGGGCCGGCCTCGACGCCGACCGGCAGCTCGACGTCCTGCCCAAGCCCGTCCACAGGGCGGGCATTCCGATCGCCGTCGCCGGCAGCGCGCAGCAGACCCCCGAATGGATCGCCGAGCACGCTGACGCCTCCCTCAACTACCCGCGCGACCTCGGCGCCCTGCGCCTGAAGACGCGCGAGTGGCAGCGGCTCACCGCGGGCGGTGGCAAGCCGTACCTCACGCCCATGGTGCTGCACCTGCAGGAGGAGCCTGACGCCCCGCCGCGTCCTATCCGGCTGGGACTCAGTACGGGAAGCAAGGCTTTGATCGACTACCTGGCGCAGATGGCCGGCCTCGGCGTCGCCCATGTCTCCTTCAACCTGCGGCCCAACGAGCGGCCCGTCGACGACGTGCTGCACGAGCTCGCCGAGGACATCCTGCCGCACTTCCCTCGCCAGGACCTCGCGTAAGAGCCCTTGAACCGCGGCCTGCTCACCCCGCTGCCTGTGCTTCATCGACCGTCGCGGCATCTGCACCAGCATGAACGAGGACGGCCTGAAGCTGCCGGCCGAGGCCCGCCCGACCGGTGAGGCCGCTCTGCGCGAGGCGCTCGGTGAAGCCGCCAGCCATCCCGCGCTCTCGCTGGTCACCGCGGTCGAGGCCGTGGCCACCTCGCGGCGCCGGTAGCAGGGTGCCCTGGATCGCTTCCGGCCCAGCTGGACCAGCAGGGAAGGCAGCGGACCGGCGCCCCGTCTTGGAAATCGCGCGGCCCCTGGACCAGGGCGGCGGGCAGGTGCTCGCTGCGCAGGGTGTCGCAGTAGGCGAGCGCGGCGGAGAACGCCGGCGCGGGGACGCCGCGGTGGGCCGCGGTGGCCACGACCGTACGCCAGGCCGCTCGGGGGTCGGTGATCTCCGCCGCGAACCGCTCCTCCGGACGGCTCGCACCCGACGCGTGCACGAGGTGATCCACGGTGCCGGTCCGCTGCGTGCGGTTCGCCCTCCTCGGCGCGTCCGGCAACACGATCGGCAGCGCGCCCCGGCGCAGGGCCGTTGCGGACGACAAGGCCGACGCGCTCGACCGCCATGGCGCCTTCCTCCTGGGCGAGGGGCGGTGTGGTTCCTGCTCCGGGATGCGCTCCGGCCGGGAGCCTTGGCGACGCGCGCGGCGTTCCCCGCGGGATGCGGTGCGCCATCGTCGGCGCGGGCGGGCGGTCGTCGTGCGGACGCCTTCGGCTTGCAAGCCCTCGTGCCGGGTGAGTGATGGCAGGGAAGGCCTGTGCCTGATGGGCCTGGGTGATGACGGTGAAGGCCTGTGCCTGATGGGCCTGGCGCCCGAGCCCGGATCGACTGGCCCGGTGTTGCAGCCACTTCCATTATCTAGCGTCTGCAATTATTGCTTTTACCTGTAAGGCGCTTCTGCATTTATCTGCGTCGCACGGCTGGCTCCGGCAGGACGCCACCGCCGTGCATCCACTGCGACGGCTCCGCCGGCAGAGCCGCCAACCCAGAGGCATCCGTTCCACTCATACCTCACCCCCGTGCCGGGGATGCCGTCGCACCCCGGCACCACTGATCGAAAAGGCACCGTCATGTCCCTCAAGGAAATCCTTCCCGGCAAGCTCGGCTTCGGCACCGCTCCGCTCGGCAACATGTTCCGCGCGATCCCCGACGAGGAGGCCCGCGCCACCGTCGAGGCCGCCTGGGACCAGGGCATCCGCTACTACGACACCGCCCCGTTCTACGGCGCCGGCCTCTCGGAGTCCCGCCTGGGCGAGGTCCTGTCCACCAAGCCCCGCGACGCCTACGTCCTGTCGACCAAGGTCGGCCGCGTCATCCTCGACGAGCTGGAGGAGGGTACCCGCGACCTCGGCGAGAAGGGAGGCCTGTTCGAGCACGGCAATCCCAACAAGATGCTCCACGTGTGGACCGCCGAGGCCACCGAGCGTTCCGTCGAGGACAGCCTCAAGCGGCTCGGCACCGACCGGCTCGACATCGTCTGGGTCCACGACATCGCCCAGGACTTCCACGGCGACCTGTGGCTGCAGAAGTTCGAGGAGGCCCGTACCGGCGCCTTCCGGGTGCTGTCCCGGCTGCGCGACGAGGGGATCATCAAGGCCTGGGGCCTCGGCGTCAACCGCACCGAGCCCATCGAGCTGACCCTCGCCCTCGACGAGCCGCAGCCGGACGGATTCCTCCTCGCCGGCCGCTACACCCTCCTCGACCACGAGCACGCCCTGCAGCGGCTGCTGCCCATGGCCCAGGAACACAACGTCGACATGGTCGTCGGCGGCCCCTACAGCTCCGGCGTCCTCGCCGGCGGCACCCACTTCGAGTACCAGCAGGCCCCGCCGGAGATCGTCGGGAAGGTTTCCCGTCTGAAGGCCCTGGCCCAGAAGCACGGCGTCTCCATCAAGGCCGCCGCCCTCCAGTTCTCCCTCGCCCACCCGGTTGCCGCCGCCGCCGTTCCCGGCGCGACCCGGCCCAGCCGCATCGCCGAGGACATCGCCGCCCTGAACGAGACCGTCCCGGCCGCGTTCTGGCACGAGCTGCGCACCGCCGGCCTGGTCAGCCCGGCCGCCCCGCTGCCCAACGGCGCCTGACCACACACCCCGAAACCCCCACCACAGGAGAAAGATCATGGCTTCCACCTCCGTCAGCCGCATAGTGCCCGCCTCCCCCGACAAGGTCTGGAGCATCATCGGCGGCTTCGACGCCCTGCCCGACTGGCTCCCCTACATCCCCGAGAGCACCCCGCTCGAAGGCGGCCGGGTCCGCCGGCTGAAGAACCCGAACGGCGAGGTCATCATCGAGCGCCTGGTGGACTTCAACGAGGCCGAGCGCCACTACAGCTACGCCATCCTCCAGGCCCCGTTCCCGGTCAACGGCTACGTCTCCACCATCCGGGTCCACACCGTTCCCGGCCGCGACGACATCGCCGAGGTCCAGTGGTCCGGCCGCTTCAACCCCGACAACGCCACCGACGACGAAGTCGTCGACCTCTTCACCGGCATCTACCGCGACGACCTCGACGCACTCCACAAGACCCTCACGGCCTGACACCGGGGCCATCCATCGCAAGGCCCCACCGCGCAGCCCGGGTACGCACCCCGCATACCCGGGCTGCGGTGCGCCCGGGCCGCACCGTCACCCACCGCGACGGCTGGCACGCCCAGCACGTGGCGCCGGAGCGGATCGCTGCGCTGCCGGAGGACCGCCAGGCGGCCACCACCCCGATCGACCGACCCCGGAGGCCGAGCGCCAGGCAGCCTCGCCCGCGCCGTGTGCTCGCCCGTACCAACGGGCGCACGCGAGCACACTCGTGGCCCGAGCCCGCCCGAAGCCTTCACCGACTCCACGCGACTCCACGACTCCTTCCACGCGCCGCTATACAGCTGGAATAAATAACCAGCGTGTGCAATTATATAGCCATGCGCCGCGCACCGACGCGGGCCGATCACCCCTCCACAGGCCCCTCCCAGGGCCCTCCGCGACACCCGGACCTGGAAGAAAGCGCTGCCGATCATGAGAGCGAGCGGGAGCTCGAGGATGAAGACCGGCTGGACGGCGGCCAGAGATCCCGTCGTCAGCGCCAGGGCCTGGAAGAGTGCCGAGAAGACCACGTGGCTGTCCGTGGTTCTCATTTTCGCGGGCCTGGCGGTCAGCCTCTTCTCGGCCGCCCCGTCCGGCGGGCGGGACCAAGTGCCCGGACTCTGGTGGGCACCGACGCTCGCGATCCTGGGCGGCGCCGGGGTCACCCTCGTGCTGACGGGTCTGCGCCGTCCTCATGGCCTGGCCCGGGCAGCGTCCCTGGCCGCTGCCGCCGCGGTCGGCAACGCGCTCACAGCGGCACTGGTCAAGTCCGCCATGGCCATTCTCTCGGAGGAGGGGGCCGCTGGGTTCTTCCTCGCCTGGCAGACCTACGGCTTCGTGCTCGCCGGCACACTCTCCGTCTTCCTGCTGGGATATGCCATGCAGGCGGGCCCGTTGATCGCTTCTCAGCCGGCCCTCACGCTCGGGGATGCAGTGGTCAGCTTCTTCCTCGGGGTGACGCTCTACGGGGAATCGCCGCGCCATGGGCCGTGGGTGGCTCCCGCGCTCCTCGGCGTCGCACTCTTCTCCTACGGCGTTTTCGCCCTGTCCCGCACTCGGTGCATCGCACAGCCGGGGACCCCCGCAGACGTGAACGGGCGGTCGTCGGGCACCCGGCCGGGTTACACAGGGAAGGCCGACATCCTTGCAGGCATCGGCTGAGAGGAAGATGTCAGCTCACGGCCTTCTCCCGCGGGTGCCGTAGATCTGCGGAGAAGTCTTCGCCCAGGCCGCCGAGACCTCTTCGCCGGCCCAACGACACCCTTGCCGATTCCCGGGGCGGGGGCCCCTTGCGCTGCCGATGATCTGCAGCCCTTTGACGGCTCCGACCAATCCCCGGTCGGCCCCGGCCCGCGGCCGACCTCTTCACCCTCACACAGATGATTGCATTAGCGCTATATTGACTCTAGCGAATATTTCATCTCATGGCTTATCCTGTACACCCCCAGAAGGAGACCTGGACCCATGACCGCCACAGACCCCGCACTCACCGCTCTCGCCAGCGGATGGGGTGCCCTCTCCCTCCTGCACGGCAAGATCGAGGCGCACATCGAGCGCGCCCTGCAGTCCAAGCACGACCTGAGTGTGCGGGAGTACTCGCTGCTCGACGTGCTCAGCCGCCAGCACGACGGCGAAGGCGGCCACCTGCAGATGAAGCAGGTCGCCGACGCGGTCGTACTCAGCCAGAGCGCCACAACCCGCCTGGTCACCCGCCTCGAAGACCGCAATCTGCTCTCCCGGTACCTGTGCCCGACCGACCGCCGCGGCATCTACACCGACGTCACCGAAGCCGGCCTGAAGCTCCTGGAGGAGGCCCGGCCGACCAACGACGCCGCCCTCCGGGAGGCACTCGACGAAGCCGCGAAGAACCCCGAGCTGACCCCGCTGGTCGAGGCCGTGGAAGCGGCGGACGTTCCGGCGCGACGGCAGTAGGCCCGAGCAATCCGTCACCTTCCAGCACGACCGATTCCACAGCAGTCCGCGGGACCGAGACCGGGACCATACAGCCCGATCGGCGGACCGTGTCGCGCGACGCCGCCGGGCCGTGCAGGTCGTGATGCAGGATCCGTTCTCGTCGCTGGACCCGAAGATGACGGTCGAGCAGCTGATCAACGAGCCGCTGCGGATCCACCACGTCCCGTTCGACGAGAACAGGGTCGCCGAGTTGCTCAGCATGGCGGGCCTGCCTGAGCGGTACCGCAACCGGTACCCGCGGGAGCTGTCCGGCGGCGAGCGTCAGCGGGTCAGCATCGCCCGCGCGCTCGCGCTCGACCCCGAGGTGCTGATCCTCGACGAGCCGGTGTCCGCCCTCGACGTGTCGATCCAGGCCGGCATCCTCAACGTGCTGCAGGACCTGCGCGACCGGCTGCATGTCGCGACGATCTGCGTGTCGCACGACCTGTCGGTGATCGCGCACATCTCCGGCCGGATCATGGTGATGTACTTCGGCCTGGTGGTTGAGTTCGGCACCCGCGATCAGATAATCGAGCGGCCGGCGCACCCGTACACGCGGACGCTGCTGTCCGCCGTGAGGAGCATCGACCCCGCCGTCGAACGCGCCAAGGAGCGCCGCGCCGTAACGGGCGAGGCGCCGAACGTGACGAACCCGCCGACCGGGTGCCGGTTCATCCCGGCGGCTACACAGCCTCCTTGGCCTCGCTCACTCGCCGCGGCGTACGCGCCGCATCGCCGATCTCGTCGAGTTCACGGTCCCGCTGGTCGGGGGCGAAGGCGATGGCCGCCATCGCGATCAGTGTGGTCACGATGGCGAAGGCGATCACCATCCACAGGCTTCCGCCGGCCCACAGGACCATCGCTCCCGCCAGGGCCGGCGTGAAGCTCGCCAGGAGGATGGACGCCATCTGGTAGCCGATGGAGATGCCGGAGTAGCGCACCGCGGTCGGGAACATCTCGCAGTACAGGGCGGGCAGCGGCGCATACACCATGGCGTGGCCCAGGGCGAGGAAGAGCACCACACCGGCGACGATCGCCCACAGCCGTCCCGTGTGGACGAGCGCGAACACGGGCCACGTGGTGACCACGATGAGGACACCGCCGACGAGGAACGTGCGGACGCGTCCGATGCGGTCGGAGACGGCGCCGAAGACCGGGATCATCACGATGTTCACCGCGGCACCGATCATCGACGCCGTCAGGCCGTAACTCTTGGGCACGTCCAGGGTGGTGGTGACGTAGGACAGGATGAACGTCGTGAACAGGTAGTAGTTCCCGGCCTCGGCGAACCGGCCGAAAATCGTGATCAGCAGCGACTTGCGGTGATCGCGGAAGAGGATCGCCGCGGGCGCCTTGCGGCGTTCGAGCTCGGCCTCCATCTTCGCCTTCTCCGCGAGGAACTCGGGGCTCTCCGTGGCCCGCAGCCGGATCGCGAAGCCGACGCCGGCCAGCACCGTGCTCAGCAGGAACGGCACGCGCCAGCCCCACGTCTCGAACGCGTCGCCAGACATCCACGACGCAAGCGAGACCGCGGCGGTGCCCAGGAGCAGCCCCGCCGAGACCCCGATCTGCGGCCAGGAACCGAAGTAGCCGCGCCGTTCGCGCGGGGCGTTCTCCACCGCGATGATGGCCGCCCCGCCCCACTCTCCGCCGACGGCAAAGCCCTGCGCGAGGCGCAGCACGCAGAGCAGCAGCGGTGCCGTGATCCCGATCTGTTCGTACGTCGGGACGAGACCGATCGCCGCGGTCGCGACGGTCATGATCGAGAAGGTGAGGATCAGCGTGGACTTGCGCCCGATACGGTCCCCGAGGTGCCCGGCGACGAACGCGCCGATCGGCCGGGCCAGGAAACCGACACCGAAGGTGGCGAGCGAGACGATCTGGCCGATGCCGGGAGCGAGGTTCGGGAAGAACAGATGCCCGAACACGAGCGCCGCGGCGATGCCGTAGATCGTGTACTCGTACCACTCGACGATCGCGCCGATGGTGCCTGACTGCAGGGATCGGCGTCTGATCTGCTCCGGCGTCAAGGGGGCGGCGGTGGCCATGGGATCTCCGTTGATCGGGGACGGAACGGGGACGTGCGGGGAGGGGGCGGGGTGGTCGGCGCCCCCTCGGGCGGGGGTCAGACGCGGGCGGCGCTCGCGTAGTGGTCGGTCCAGGCCGGCGGGGCGCCGGCGTACTTGGCGGCCCGGACGTCGCCAGAGCGGGCGTGCCCCTCGAACAGTTCGACGCGGGCGGCGCGGCCGCACAGCTCGCCGAGGGCTGCGGACGCCTTCGGGTCGCGGACCTCCTGGTACGTGACGGTGCGCAGGTACATGCCCACCCACAGGCCACCGGTGTAGCGGGCGGCGCCGCGGGTCGGCAGGACGTGGTTGGTGCCGATGACCTTGTCGCCGTAGGAGACGCAGGTGCCCTCGCCGAGGAAGAGGGCGCCGTAGGCGTGCATCCTGTCCAGGGCCTCGCGGGGGTTCTCGGTGAGGATCTGTACGTGCTCGTAGGCGAAGGTGTCGGCGATGCGGTAGGCCTCGTCGAGGTCGTCGGCCAGGATGATCTGCCCGTGGTCGCGCCAGGCGGGGCCCGCGATGTCGCCGGTCTGCAGGCCGGGCAGGATCTCCTCGATGTGCTGCTGCACGGCGGTGGCGACACGCTCGCTGGTCGTGATCAGGGCGGCGGGCGAGTCCGGGCCGTGCTCCGCCTGCGAGAGTAGGTCGACAGCGGCGACGAACGGGTCGGCCGCGTCGTCGGCGACGACGAGGATCTCGGTCGGACCGGCGAACAGGTCGATGCCGACCTCGCCGAACAACTGCCGCTTGGCCTCGGCCACATAGGCGTTGCCGGGGCCGGCCAGCATGTCCACGGGCGTCATGGTCTCGGTGCCGACGCTCATCGCGGCGATGGCCTGCACGCCGCCGAGGATGTGGACCTCGTCCGCGCCCGCGAGGTGCATCGCGGCGACGGTCGCGGCGGGGATCTCGCCGCGGATCGGCGGGGTGCAGGCGACCACGCGCGGCACACCGGCGGCCTTCGCTGTCACGATGGTCATGTGCGCGGAGGCGGTCAGCGGGTAGCGGCCGCCGGGGATGTACGCGCCGACGGACCGGATCGGCACGTGGCGGTGGCCGAGGAAGACGCCGGGCTCGGACTCGATCTCGATCTCGGCCATGGAGGCGCGCTGGGCCTCGGCGAACCGGCGGACGTTGGCCTGGACGGTCTTGATGTCCTCGATGACCTGCGGGTCGAGGCTGTTCATGATCTCGGCGAGCTGCGCCTCGTCCAGACGGAAGGACGCGGGCTCCCAGCGGTCGAAGCGCGCGGAGAGTTCGCGGACCGCCTCGTCGCCTCGGGCGCGGACGTCGGCGATCAGCTCGCGGACGGTCTGCGCGACGGCGTCGTTGCCCGACGGGGCAGTGGACTGGCTGACAGCGGCCTTGATGGTGCGGGACACGCCGAGCTCCTCACTCATGGATGGATACGTATCCATTGGATACGTATCCACAGCATGGAAGACGGAAGCCCGACGGTCAAGAGGTGATGTGCGAGAGGCGGCGTTCGAGAGGTGACGTGGAAGCGGTCAGGCGGGAGGCGCCGTGGTGGAGCGCTCGACGAACTCCACGGGCAGGACCTCGTGCCGGTGCGGCAGGTCGGGATCGTCGAGGCGGTCCAGGAGCAGCTCCACGCCGACCTGGGCGATCCGCTCCAGCGGCTGGCGCACCGTCGTCAGGTCGATGCGCTCCCACGCGGACAGCGGCACGTCGTCGCAGCCCACCACGCTCAGCTCGGCCGGCACGGAGACGCCGGCCGCCACGGCCGCGTTCAGCGCCGCGTACGCCATCACGTCGTTGTGGCAGAACAGTGCCGTGGGCGGCTCGGGGCTCGCGAGCAGGGTGCCCACCGCCTCGTACGCGGTGGTGTAGTCGTAGGCGCCGTCGATCTCCGTGAGCGTGACGCCGTCCGCGGCCCCGACCTCGCGGCGGAAGGCGAGCCCGCGCTGCTGCGCGGTGCTCGCCCCGGCGACGCCGCGGACCATCGCGATCCGGCGGTGCCCGAGGCCGAGCAGATGCCGGGCCGCGAGCTCGCCGGCGGTCGCGTTGTCGGCCTCGACCTGGTCGGCCGGGAAGCCCTCGATCGTGCGGTGGCACAGGACCACCGGGATGCCGTGGCCGGTCATCCGGTGCGCGAGGGGCTCCCCTTCGAGCGCCGACGTGAACACGACCCCGTCGACGCCTTCGCGGCGCAGCAGCGCGAGCCCCTCCTCGGCCGACATCACATCGGTGACCAGGGAGAGGCGCAGGCCGCGCTCGTGCAGGACGCGCTCCATGGCCTTGACCATCACCGGGTAGAAGGGGTTGGTCAGGTCGCGGATCACGACGCCGATCAGGCCCGAGCGCGCACCGACGAGGCTGCGCGCGGCCTGGCTGGGCTGGAAGTCGTACTTGGCGACGACTTCGAGGACGCGGCGCTTGGTCTCGGGCGCCACGCTCCCGCCGTTCAGCACCCGCGAGACCGTCGACTGCGCGACGCCCGCCTCCCGCGCGATCTGCACGCTCGTGACCGTGGGCCGCCGCACCATGTGTCCTTACCTCCGGGTCGTGTCGAAGCCAGAATACGGATCTCCGCCGGCGCCCGGGGCCGAGAGGTCACTGCTGGCCGGCGAAGCGGGCGGGTTGCAGGGCCGGCAGGCGCGTGCGGCCGATCAGGCGTCCGGGGCGGAAGTCCGTCAGGAGGTCGTCGGGTTCGCCGGTGAGCAGTTCCCGCGTGGCGAGCCGGCCGAGGAGGGGGCCGAGGGTGATGCCGCTGTGGGTGGCGAGGGTGTAGACGCGGGTGCTGTCGCCGAGGAAGCCCGCGACCGTGAGGCCGTCGGCGGGCAGGGCGCGCTGTCCGACCCGCAGGGATTCCAGGCGGACGCCTTCGGTTCCGGCGAGCAACTCGCTGAGGCGGCAGCACAGTTCGGCAGCGTGCGGGCCATCCACGGCGGGCGGGGCCGCCGGGTCGGCGTCCGCGTCGAGGTCGAGGCCCTGCACGATGAGGCGGCCCGCGCCGTCGGGGCGGACGTTGAGCCGGGGTGTGGTGAGGACACGGTCGAGGCGGGTCGGGAGCGGGTTCGTGTAGCCGAGCAGGCCGACGGTGGCGGTGCCCGCGGCGTCGGGGTCGGCCATGGGGACGCGGTGACCGGCCGCCGCGGTGAGGTGCTCCGTCCAGCGGCCGGCCGCGATCACGACCGCGTCGGCCTCGTCGGCGGTGCCGTCGGACAGTTCGACGCGCACGCCGTCCGCCGTCTCGCGCAGGCCGGTGACTTCCGCCGGGCGGCGCAGCCGGGCGCCCAGGTCGCGGGCTTCTCCCCACAGGCGGGAGACGAGCAGGGCGGGGAAGACATGGCCTTCCTCGGGGTAGTGCGCGATGTGTTCGGCGTCGGGGGCGAGGCGCAGGTCGGGGACGAGTCGGCGGGCCTCGCGCGGGGTGATCCAGCGCACGGGGTAGTCGCGGTCGAGGAGTTCACCGACCGACGCGGCGAGCCGCTCGGTTCCGGCCGCGTCCCCGGCCCACTCCAGGTTTCCGTTGCGGACGTACCAGGCCGGGGCCGTGCCGGGCTGTTCGGCGAGTGCCTCGTGCTCGGCCATTCCGGCGACGTTGAGCTCGTGGTACGAACGGGGGTTCTTGTTATGGGAGTTGGTCCAGGCGAACGAGGTGGCGGAGGTGCCGGCCAGAGCGTGGTCCCGTTCGTAGACGGTCACTTCGGCTCCGGCGCGGGCCAGGGAACGGGCGGTCGCGGCGCCCAGGACACCGAGTCCGATCACGGCGGTCTTCATGCGTTGCTCACAATCTCTCGCGGGGTGGCGGGGACGCGCTTCTCGGAGGTGGTCGCGGTCAGCAGCAGGAGGACGACGGCGGAGGCAGCGATGCCGTAGACCGCGTACGGCACGGTGGTGCCGAGGTACTGGGCGACGCCGCAGCCGGCGAGACCGGCGACCATGCTGCCGATCGCGGCGGCGGGGCTCAGCCTGCGGCGGCGGTGCAGCAGGTAGCCGAGGAAGATCGGGGCGGCGAGCGCGGCGGCGGAGTAGGCGTACGAGGCGACGAGCCAGGCGAGGGCGGTGGGGAACGCGATCGCGAGGAGGGCCGCGACGGCCGCGACGACGACGGTGATGAGCCGGGAGAGCGCGACGGTCCCGCGCTCGCCCGACCGCCCTCCC
The DNA here is from genome assembly GCF_042896465.1 of Streptomyces sp. NPDC001292. Taxonomy (NCBI): domain Bacteria; kingdom Bacillati; phylum Actinomycetota; class Actinomycetes; order Kitasatosporales; family Streptomycetaceae; genus Streptomyces; species Streptomyces sp. NPDC001292. Next base: position 36,973 of record NZ_JBIAXG010000047.1, on the reverse strand, counting down.
GCGACGGTCTGGTAGACGTCGCGAGTCAGGTTGGCGACGGTGGACTGCAGGGCGGCGCCGCTGGTGGCCACGATCGTCGCCACGAGGAAGGCGGCGAACAGGACGAGCATCCAGGTGGGGAGCTGGGTGAGCAGCCACCCCGCCGCGTCCTCCTGGTTGGCGAGCCGCGGATTCATCGCGTGCACGGCGAGGCCGATGCAGCCCGCGTACACCCCGCTGACCAGCATGGTCAGTCCGGAGAACGCCAGGCCGCGGCGGGCGTCGGAGACCTTCTTGGTGGCGAACACCCGCTGGTAGTAGAGCTGGTTGGTGAGGGTGCCGGGGATGATCGCGGCGGCCCAGAGCCAGATCTGCTGCCAGCCGACCGCCGACACTCCGGCGGGGCTCCACAGCCGCTCCGGCACGGTCGCGGTGATGCGCCCCCAGCCGCCGGCCAGATGGATTCCGTAGAACGCGACGACGAGCGCCATCCCGATCTTGAAGAGTCCGAAGACGAAGTCGGCCCACGCCACCGAGGTGAGGCCGCCGGGCAGGACGAAGGTCAGCGAGGCCAGGGTGATCACGGCGACGAGCACGGGCGTCGATATCCCGGTCAGCTGGCCGAAGAGCTTGGCGAAGGCGACGAACTGGGTGACGGTCCAGCCGAACGGGACCACGAGCGCGGCCAGGGCGGCGACGGCGGTGACGAGCCGGTGCTGCCCGAAGAGCCGGGTGACGACGTCGGGGACCGTGGTGAAGCTCTGTTCGCGCAGCCACCTCGCGATGAGCGTCAGCAGGAGGAAGCCGACCAGGACACAGCCCTCGTAGACGAACACGGACCACCCGGACCGGTAGCCGATCCCTACGTGGGCGATGAGGACGCCACCGCCCGCCGCCGCGGCGAACTGGGTGATGACGACGACGAACAGCGGTAGCGACTCGTTGGCGGAGAGCCAGTCGCGGGACGTCCTGGCGCGGCGTCCGAAGTAGAGGGACATCGCCGCGCCCCAGGCGATCACCAGCAGACTGGCGACGCTGATGCCGACGATCTGTCCGGTCGAACCTGTGTGCATGGGTGCCTCCGGCGGCCGGGCGGCGCGGACGCGGCCCGGCTCGGGTGGGTGAGGGCGTGCTCGGTTGCCGCCGCGCGGGGAGCGGGGCGGCGCGAGCCTGGGTGGGGAGAGCAAAAGCCGCGTCCGGGAGCGTCCGGGCGGGGCCGGGGCGGTGCACAGGAAGGGGCAGGCCGCGGTGGTGCGGCCGTGCGGAAGTCGATCGGGCGGTGCGGGAGTTACGCGTCCGCGGGCGGCTGGACGGTCTGTTCCAGGAAGAACTCGACGAGGTCCGGGCGGCTGATGTCCCAGCGCGCCTCGGCGAGTTTGCCGTCGGCCAGCCAGGTCAGGCGGCGCAGCCGGATCACGGCCTGCCCCTCCGGCACCCGGAGCCGGGACGCGGTCTGCGCGTCGAGGGCGATCGGGTCGATGTAGATACGGGACTTCGCCGCCGGGACGCCCAGCCGGCCGAAGTAGTCGTGGGTGGTCAGGTGGTCGAGGTCCTCCTCCTGCAGTCGGGGGGCGAGCGCGAACGGGACGGCGGACAGTTCGACCGCGATCACGCTGTCGTCCAGGTCGTACTTCAGGCGGCGCAGCCGGTGCACCGGAGCTTCGTCGTCGATGCCCGGCATGGCCACCCCCGCGTCCCGGGCCGGGACGACGGTCGCGGACTCCACGGCGTGCCGCCCCGGGATCTCCGGGCCGCGCAGTGCCGGGTTCACGAACCGCAGCAGGTTCTCCTGGCGTGCCCCGTCGGCGACGAAGGTGCCTCGCCTGCGGTGCCGCTCCACCAGTCCGGCCTGCGCCAGTTCGGTCAGTACGCGCTGCGCGGTCGCGCGGCCGATCGCGTACTGCTCCTGGAGCTCGGCCTCCGTCCGACAAGGCGACACCGCGAGCTCACGCCCGATGTCCACACCTGCCCCCAAATGGTCACCGGAGCACACAGAACCGTCTCATGGGATTCATCTCACCTGAGTGACGGCCACGCCACGCCGACCGGCTTCCACAACACGCCGGACAGCGTGCCCCGAAACCCGGCCGGCACCGCATTCACAGGCGGCGCAGCCACGCGGCAACGCCATGGCCCACCGCGAGGTAGACCACAGCGGGAAGGGCGTAATCGAAGAAGACGTGCAGACCTTCCGTGTCCATCGTGAAGATGTCCTGCGCCCAGCCCGCGAGCCAGTCAGCCACGCGGTGCACGAAGTCGACGAACACGTTCGCCTGATTCGCGTCGAGCAGGTACAGAACCACCCACAGCCCGAGGAAGATCGCGGCGATGTCGGCAAGAGTGTGAACGGTCAGCGCCAGCCGATCCGCACTTATGCCGTTGCGCCCTGCGCCCGCGCCTCTGGGGGCGTGATACACGGGACTGGGAGCCTGGACGTGCGGGCTTCTGGGCTCGGGGCGGTAGGGAGGAGGTTGAATTTCATCGCGCGGGACATAGGCGCCGCTGGTAGGCAGTGGAGCCGTATCCCCATTCTGCGGAGGATACGCGCCACCATGACGAGGGGTGTTCCCATTCGGGCCGTATGGGGCATTCGGCGGCATGCCGTTGTCGGGGTGAGTCACGGTCCGGCGCGTTACCCGTCCGCCATGCCCCAAACCCCCTTCACTGTCGTTTCACCATCCCGCCACCCAGGTGCGATCGCCTCCACATCCGGCGAGACCCCAGCCGAGAGACCTCGTGCTGCCGATCCGGGTCCGACCGGCACGGGCGTGGCCACGCCTGTCACGCAAAGAGGCCACGCCGCACGCCGCCCGAGGTCAGCGGATCTGATCCGGCGTCACCGACAGCCACCGCTTGTCCGCCGTCGCGAAGCCAAGGGCCCAGCTTCGGCCGGGTCATCAGGTCGGTGGCACCGACACCTCCCAGTCGTCGGCCCAGCCGATGATGTGGCCCCGGACAGACGCGGCGGCAGTCAGCACGTCCTCGCGTTGCCGCTCCGGCGACGACGCGGCGAGCTTCATCCGCGACAGCCGTCGCACGCCGAGCAGGCACCTGCCGCATCCGTCGTAGAGGCGTTCGATCATGTTCAGGTCCGTACCGCGCAAGGCTTCTCCGTTTCGAACACGCAAGGTACGGAGATTTGGCGGCCACACCCAGGACGATCTTGCTCAGCCCAGGAAGCTCAGCCGAACCTGACGGTTGACATTAGAGATGTTGGTGTCCACCAGGCACACCGACTGCCATGTGCCCAGTTCCAGTCGGCCGCCGAGGACCGGGATGGTCGCGTGCGGCGGCACGATGGCGGGCAGGACATGGTCGCGGCCGTGGCCGGGGCTGCCGTGGCGGTGCTGCCAGCGGTCGTCGGCGGGCAGCAGGGTGTGCAGGGCGGCGAGGAGGTCCTCGTCGCTGCCGGAGCCTGTCTCGATGATCGCGATGCCGGCGGTGGCGTGCGGCACGAACAGGTTCAGCAGACCGTCCCGGTCGGCCGCGGTCTCCTGGAGGAAGGCCTCGCAGTCACGGGTCAGGTCCACGACCGTCTCCCGGGAGCCGGAAGCCACGTTCAGGACTCGGGTGGTGAAGGCAGGTGACATGCCCCCATCCTCGTCGATTGCCGGGGAAGATCGGCGCCCGCGGCACGGTTGGAAGAAGCGTGAACACCATACGTGAGGTCGACGTGGTCGTCGTGGGCGCTGGTCAGGCGGGTCTGTCCAGCGCCTATCACCTGCGGCGCACCGGGTTCGAGCCGGACCGCGACTTCGTCGTGCTCGACCGCCCCGCCGGTCCGGGCGGCGCTTGGCAGTTCCGGTGGCCGTCGCTGACGTACGGCAAGGTGCACGGGATGCACGCGCTGCCGGGGATGGAGCTGATCGGCGCCGATCCCGCGCGGCCGTCGTCGGAGGTCGTCGCCGCGTACTTCGCCGACTACGAACGCGCCTTCGACCTGCGGGTACAGCGGCCGGTGGAGGTCACCGCGGTCACGGACGGCCCCGGCGGGCGGCTGCTCGTCGAGACCTCCGACGGCACCTGGGCGACTCGGGCGCTGATCAACGCGACCGGTACCTGGGACCAGCCGTTCTGGCCGCGGTACCCGGGTCAGGAGACCTTCCGCGGGCGGCAGTTGCACACGGCGCAGTACGCCGGGCCCGGGGAGTTCGCCGGGCAGCGCGTGATCGTGGTGGGCGGCGGCGCCTCCGGCACCCAGCACCTGCTGGAGATCGCCCCGTTCGCGGCCGCCACCACCTGGGTGACGCGACGGCCGCCGGTCTTCCGTGACGGCCCGTTCGACGAGGACGCGGGGCGTGCGGCTGTCGCGCTGGTCGAGGAGCGGGTGCGGCAGGGGCTGCCGCCCAGGAGTGTCGTCTCGGTGACGGGACTTCCGCTGAACGACGCCGTACGGCAGGGGCTGAAGGACGGGGTCCTGGACCGGCAGCCGATGTTCGACCGGATCACCCCGGACGGGGTGCGGTGGGCGGACGGACGGCACGTGGCGGCCGACGTCATCCTCTGGGCAACCGGATTCCGGCCTTCGCTCCGGCATCTGGCGCCGCTCGGGCTGCGCGAACCGGGGGGCGGCATCCGTGTGGACGGCACCCGGGCCGTCGCCGATCCCCGGATCCACCTGGTCGGCTACGGCCCTTCGGCCAGCACGATCGGCGCCAACCGGGCCGGACGCGCGGCCGTCCGGGACATCAGGCGCCTGCTGGAGGGGGAGCCGGCCGCCGCGGCGTGACCGGCGTGGACCGCCCGCGCCGGGCACGGCTCACTTCGCGGGCTGCGGGCTGCTGCCTCTCAGATGGGCGTTGAACTCCTCCACATTGCGCTGGTGCTCCGTGTAGTCGGCGGTGAAGCGCGTGTCGCCCGGCTTGACGGTGACGAAGTACAGCCAGTCGCCCTGCGCCGGGTTGGCGACGGCGCGCATGGCGTCCTCGCCGGGACTGTCGATGGGCGTCGGCGGCAGCCCCATGCGCTGGTAGGAGTTGTAGGGGCTGTCCATCCGGGTTTCCTCCGCGCTCGTGCGGACCGTGCTGCGGTTGAGGGCGTAGTTGAGGGTGGAGTCCATCTGCAGCGGCATGCCGCGCTCCAGCCGGTTGAAGACGACTCGGGCCACCTTGCTCATGTCGGCCTTCGAGGCGGCCTCGGCCTGGACGATGCTCGCGATGGTGATCGCCTGGTACAGGCTCATGGAGTGGCGCTGTGGGCCGGCGGCGACCGGGGCCGCGTCGAACCTCTTGTTCGCGGTGTCGACCATGTAGGCCAGCAGGGACTGCGGGGTGGTCTTCTCGTCGATGGGGTACGTCGCCGGGAAGAGGTAGCCTTCCGGGTTGCCCTCGGCGGCGCTCGGCAGGTTCAGTTGGGCGTCGGCGAGCGACTGCTTCGTGGTGCCGGGTGCCAGGGCGAGGGCCTTGTCGATGGCGGCGTAGATCTGGCCGGACCGCCAGCCCTCGGGGATCACCAGCGTGCGGGGTACGGCCGGGGCGTCGTCGCGGTGGATCGTCAGCAGCGACACCGCCACGGCGGTGCCGGCCAGGACGGCCCCGGTCAGGCCCAGGGCCACACGGCCCCGGCGTGTCAGTCGGCTGATTCTCCGTGACGGAGTGTTCCTCTGCATGCGGGCACGGTAACCCCCAAGGGGTCGCAAACCCGGCATATCTTCAGCTTGTCGGTTCCAGTTGCGCGTCCCGGCGCACCAGGGCCGCGTAGCGTCCGTCGAGTTCCAGCAACTCCTGGTGCGTACCGCGTTCGGCCGGCCGCCCGGAGTCGAGGACCACGATCTGGTCGGCCCCGCGGACGGTGGACAGGCGGTGCGCGATGGTCAGGGTCGTCCGGTTGGCGGACAGGGCGTCGATGGCCTCCTGCACGGCGGCCTCCGTACGGGTGTCCAGGGCGCTGGTGGCCTCGTCGAGGATGAGGACCGGCGGGTCGCGCAGGATGGTCCGGGCGATGGCCAGGCGCTGCTTCTCACCGCCGGAGAAGCGGTGGCCGCGTTCGCCGACGACCGTGTCGTAGCCGTCGGGCAGGGCCGCGATGTGGTCGTGGATCTGCGCCGCCTTCGCCGCCGCCCGAAGCTCCTCGTCGGTGGCGTCCGGCTTGGCGAAGCGGAGGTTCTCGGCGACCGAGGCGTGGAAGAGGTACGTCTCCTGGGAGACGACGCCGACCGCGCGGGCGAGGGTGTCGAAGTCGAGGTCGCGCACGTCGACCCCGTCGATGGTGACGCGGCCGCCGGTCACGTCGTACAGCCGGGGCACCAGGTAGCCGAGCGTGGACTTGCCGGCGCCGGTCGGACCGACGATCGCGAGGCTGCTGCCGGCGGGCACGGTGACGTCGATGCCCTCCAGGATCGGGCCGCTCTTGTCGTCGTAGCGGAAGTCGACGTCTTCGAAGCGGACCTCGCCCTTGACGCGGTCGAGGTGGACCGGCTGCTCGCGCTCGGTGATGTCGATCGGCAGGTCGAGGTACTCGAAGATGCGCTGGAACAGCGCGAGCGAGGTCTGGATCTGCACACCAGTGGACAGCAGGCTGACGGTCGGCCGGAACAGGCCCTGCTGGAGCGAGACGAAGGCGACGATCGTGCCGATGGAGACCTGCGGGCCGCCGACCTGGAGGGCGACGCCCGCGGTCCAGTAGATGACGGCGGGCAGGGCGGCCATGACGATCGTGATGACGGCCATGCGCCAGCGCCCGGCCATGTTCGACTTCACTTCGAGGTCGACCAGGCCTTCCGACTCGGCGGCGAAGGACTCGGTCAGCGACGCGGAGCGGCCCATCGTGCGGCCGAGCAGGATGCCGCTGACGGAGAGGGATTCGGTGACCGTGGCGGCGATCGCGGCCATCTGCTTCTGCCGCTGAGTGGTGATCTTCTTGCGCTCGTTGCCGACACGGCGGCTGATCCACACGAACACCGGGAGCAGCAGCAGCGAGACGACGGTGAGCCGCCAGTCGAGGACGACCATCGCGACGATCGTGGCGACCACGCTGGTGAGGTTGGAGACGAGCGAGGTGGCGGTGGAGGTGACGGTGGCCTGCATGCCACCGATGTCGTTGGCGATGCGGGACTGCACCTCACCGGTGCGGGTCCGGGTGAAGAAGGCGAGGGACATGCGCTGCAGCCGCCCGTAGACGGCGGTGCGCAGGTCGTGCATGACACGCTGGCCGACGGTCGTGGAGATCAGCGTCTGCAGCACGCCGAAGACGCTCGTGAGGACGGCGCTGAGGATCATGCCGAGCGCGAGCAGGCTCAGCAGGCCGGTGCGACCCTGCGGGATCGCGACGTCGAGGGTCTCCTTCAGCAGGAAGGGCGTGGCGACGGAGACCAACGAGGCGGCTCCCACCAGCAGGCCGACGATCGCGAGACGGCCCCGGTAGGGGCGGAAGAGCCGCAGGATCCGGCGGACCTGCCGCGGCTGCTCCCTGGCGTCGGCGGGTGGGGTCCAGATGGGGTGATGGTCGGGATGCATGAGCTCCTACGGGGGTGGGTGGGCGCCGGATCGCAGGTGCGGCCGACGACGACCACCCGATCCTAGCTCACTGTTACCTATACTCACAATGAACGTGGTCCTGGTATTGTTCCGGCATGACCTCCCCCGACCCCGACGGTCTTCTCGCCGAGCAACTGCTGCGGCTCACCCGCCGGGTGCACCGCATCCAGAAGCGGCACCTCGAACAGCACGCCCTGGGCATCACGCCCGCCCAGTCCCGGCTGCTGCGTACCCTGGCGCACTTCGGCGGGCCGCCCCGCATGGCGGATCTCGCCGAGTCCCTGGAGGTCGTGCCCCGCGCGGTGACCACACTCGTGGACGGCCTCGAGGGAAGTGGCAAGGTGCGCCGGGTCCCCGATCCGGCCAACCGCCGGGTCATCCGCATCGAGCTCACCAACGACGGACACAAGGCTCTGCGGGAGCTGCGCCGCGCCCGGCGAGCCGCCGCGGAGGAGATCCTGGCGCCCCTGACGGGCGAGCAGCGCAAGACGCTCGGCGGACTGCTGGATACGCTGGTGGGCACGGTGCCCACCCAGGGGCGCGGCTGCTGAACCCGTGCCTTCGACACGTCAACGCCGAGCTGAGCAGGGCGCGTTGACACCAGAAGCGAGGGCAGTGCGGAGCGGCTTGCGCACACGGCGCGGGCTTGCATACAGGGCACCCTTTCGCCGACCACTCGGCCAATGCGGCGGCTACAGTCGCAGGTTGGCCTTGTCCCCCATGACTATGACGGGCTTGCTCTTCGGATCGAGCCTGCGGAGCAGGTACTCCATCCCGGACTCCGGAACACTCACGCAGCCCAGCGTGCCGTCACCGTGGTCCAGGTGCAGCCAGATGCCGCCACCCTTGCTCTGGCCCAGCGGACGGGTCGGATCGTCCGGACGGGTACCGCGCAGGCGGTTGTAGTCGATGGCGATGACGTAGTCGAAGTCGCGCCAGTGCGCTTCGTCCCAGTAGAAGGGGGAGATGAAGGCATCCGCGTCCTGGGTGTACGGAAGCCGGGTGCCCGGGTCGTCGAGGACGCCACCCGCGTCGGAGAGCGTGAACACTCCCACCGGGCTGCGCTCGTCGCCCTCCCGGTGGTCGATCGCCCACCCGCGCTTGCCGTTGTGCGCCGGCCAACTCCCCTGCGGCTCCCACTTGGCGCCCTGTTTCTCGTAGAGAACGAGCGTGGAGTCGGGGGAGGTCTTGTGATCACCGTAGACCGCCACGATCTGCCGGGTGCCGACGGGTATCCGCTGCCACATCCGGTCTCCGATGCCCGGAACCCGGGACTGCACCACGGGCGGGCTGGGCCGGGCGGTCCCCGTCGGCCCGCCCGGCCTGGGCATGTCGCCGTAATGACGGACCTCGTTGGGCGTTCCGCCGCACGCGGCCACCGTCGCCAGAAGGAAACCACAGGTCGCCGCAGCGACCATCACACGTCTTGCACCGCGAGTCTGCATGTCCTCATCTTGACCAGGAGGCACGACATGATCTAGTCGAGATTGGCCCAAATAGCCTTATCTCCTTCCTATTGAGGCATTTCACTCGTCGACTCCTGGTCAGAGGCCCCTGGCGTGGGGCCGGAACGTGGCGGGCCCCGGCATCCGACGGGTCGGGGGCGAGACGGCCAATCCCGTTCCCCCGTACGGAAAACCGCTTGCTTTCGACCACTTTGCGAAGCCAGGCTGTCACGGCTCGCCCGCCGCCCCGGCGGCAGCTTCCGCCCCTGACACGAGCCACTGGGACGTCATGCAGATTAAAGATCTTCCGTATCCCGATCCGGGCGTGCCTGACGCACGCTCGGGTCCCCGACTCCTGTGGTGGCTGGGGCGGAACCAGCTGGGCGGGCAGATGAAGGCACTGGCATGGGGACTGCTGCACTTCGCCTCCGTCTCCTCCCTGCCGTTCTGCGTCGGCCTCGCCGTCCAGGCGGTCGTCGACCGTTCGGGTGCGCGGCTGGCCCTCGCCGGCGGGCTGCTGACGGTGGCTTGTGCCGGCAACGCGCTCGGCGACACCTACCTGCACCGCGCCGCGATCACCAACTGGATCACCGCCGCGGCCCGCGTCCAGCAACTGCTCGCCCGCAAGGCCGCCGGGCTGGGCTCCGCACTGAGCCGGCGGGTGGCCGCCGGCGAGGTGGTCGCCGTCTCCACGGCAGACGTCGAGAAAATCGGCTGGTTCGTGGAGGCCGTGTCCCGGTTCACCGCGGCGGCCCTCACCATCGTGCTGGTCTGTGTCGCCCTCGTCGTCTACCAGCCCGCGCTGGGCGTGGTCGTCGCCGTGGGTCTGCCCGCGCTGGCTCTCGCGGTGCTGCCGTTGCTGCCGCGCGCGACCCGGCGCGCCGACGTCCAGCGCGAGAAGGCGGGCCGCGCCACCGAACTGGCCTCGGACACCGTCGCCGGGCTGCGAGTACTGCGCGGTATCGGCGGGGAGGAGCTGTTCCTCGACCGCTACCGGCGTGCCTCCCAGGAGGTACGGCACGCGGCCGTCCGCAGTGCCCGCATGTGGTCCCTGATCGCCGCGATCCAGGTCCTGCTGCCGGGCCTGCTGCTGATCGGGGTCGTCTGGTACGGCGTGCACCTGGCCCGCGCGGGCCGTATCAGCGTGGGCGAACTCGTCACCGTCTACAGCTCCGTCATGGTTCTCACCTATCCACTGCGGCACTTCGTCGAGATCGCCATGGCGTACTCCTTCTCCCGCCCGTCGGCCACCCGGGCCGCCCGGGTGCTGTCCCTTGAGCGGGCCACCGACGGGACCGGGACACGGGCACCCGTCGTGCCGTCAGGTGATCTGCACGACCCGGCGACCGGCCTTCGGGCACCAACCGGACGGCTCACCGCCGTGGTCTGCGGCGACCCGGACGCCGCAGGCCGACTGGCGGAACGACTCGGCGGCCATCCCACCGAGCCGGGCACTTCCGCGCTGCTCGGGGGCGTACCGCTGGACGAGTTGCCACTCGACTCCGCGCGCACGGCCGTCCTGGTCCAGGACAAGGACCCGGTGCTGCTGTCGGGATCGCTGCGCGAACTGCTCGACGTGCCCGCCTCGGGGAAGGTCACCACCCGGGAGGCGCTCACCGCCGCCCAGTGCGACGACGTCCTGGACGCGCTCGCGCAATCGTCACCGGCCGCCGAGGACCCGATGGGCGTCCGGATCACCGAGCGCGGCCGGTCCCTCTCCGGCGGCCAGCGCCAGCGTCTGGCTCTGGCCCGGTCGCTGATCACCGACCCGGAGGTGCTCGTCCTGGACGAACCGACCTCCGCCGTCGACTCGCACACCGAGGCGCGGATCGCGCAAGGCCTGCGCGATCTGCGGGCCGGACGCACCACGGTGGTGTTCACCTCCTCGCCCCTGCTCCTGGACCGCGCCGACCGGGTGGTGCTGGTCCACGAGGGCAGTGTCGCCGCGGTCGGTGTGCACCGGAACCTGGTGCACACCGAACCCCGGTACCGGGCGGTGGTGACCCGGGAGACCGACGAGGAGCGCGCCGCGCACCACCTGCTCGACGGAGGCGGCAGGCTGCGGGCCGCAGGGGACCGCCCGCCGCACGACGCGCCGCGCGACGACGAGGCCGCCCCGCGGGACGCCACGGAAGAGGCCCTGGAAGAGGCCTTGCAAGAGGACCTGGAAGAGATGGAGGAGACGGCATGATCGGCGTGGCGCCCCCTGTCTACGACCCGGCGGCCCCGACGACGGCCGACACCCTGCCCGTCGGCTCCGCCGCGACCGTACGCTCCTATGTGACCGAGCTGCTGCGCCGGCACCGGCGTGCCTTCGTCCTGCTCATCACCGTCAACACCGTCGCCGTGGTGGCCTCCATGACCGGTCCCTGGCTGCTGGGCGGTCTGGTCGAACGGGTGTCGGACGGCACCCGGGAGCTGCATCTGCCCCTCACCGTCGCACTGTTCGTGCTCGCGTTGCTCGTCCAGGCGGTGTTCGTACGGGAGGTCCGGCTGCGCGGGGCGATGCTCGGCGAGCGGATGCTGGCCGACCTGCGCGAGGACTTCCTCGTCCGGTCGGTGGGCCTGCCGCCCGGCGTGCTGGAGCGGGCGGGCACCGGCGACCTGCTCTCCCGTATCACCACCGACATCGACCGGCTCGCCAACGCTATGCGCGAGGCCGTGCCGCAGTTGGCGATCGGGGTCGTGTGGGTGACGCTGCTGCTGGGTGGTCTGGTGCTGACCGCGCCGCCGCTCGCCGCGGCCGTGCTGCTGGCCGTGCCGCTGCTGGTGCTCGGCTGCCGCTGGTACTTCCGGCGGGCGCCGTCCGCCTACCGCTCGGAGGCCGCCGGCTACGCCGCCGTGGCCGCCGCGCTCACCGAGACCGTCGACGCCGGGCGCACCGTCGAGGCACACCGCCTCGGCGAACGCCGCGTCGCCCTGTCGGAACTCCGGATCACGCAATGGACCGCGTGGGAACGCTACACACTCTGGCTGCGGTCGGTGCTCTTCCCGGTCATCAACGTCACCCACGTCACCGTGCTCGCCTCCGTGCTCATGGTCGGTGGCGTGTTCGTCCTGCGGGGCTGGATCGGGGTCGGCCAGCTGACGACGGGCGCCCTCATCGCGCAGATGCTGGTCGACCCGGTGGGGCTGATCCTGCGCTGGTACGACGAGTTGCAGGTGGCGCAGGTGTCGCTGGCCCGGCTCGTCGGAGTGCGCGACATCGAGCCGGACGCCGGGGACGACTCGCTGGTCCCCTCCGGCCGGGACGTGGACGCGGACCGGGTGCACTTCGGCTACCGGGAGGGCGTCGACGTGCTGCGCGAGGTCTCCCTGAAGGTCGCCCCGGGCACGCGGCTGGCCCTGGTCGGCCCGTCCGGCGCCGGAAAGTCCACGCTGGGCCGGCTGCTCGCCGGGATCTACGCGCCCCGGGACGGCCGGATCGCGCTCGGCGGCGCCGAACTCTCCCGGATGCCCGCCGAACGCGTCCGCTCCCATGTCGCCCTCGTCAACCAGGAGCACCACGTCTTCGTGGGCTCCCTGCGCGACAATCTGCTGCTCGCCCGGACGGACGCCGTCGACGCCGAGCTGTGGGCGGCACTGGGCGCGGTCGACGCGGACAGCTGGGCCCGTGCCCTCGACGACGGTCTGGACACCGAGGTCGGCTCGGGCGGTCTGGCCCTCACCCCGGCCCAGGCCCAGCAGATCGCCCTGGCCCGGCTGGTCCTGGCCGATCCGCACACGCTGGTCCTGGACGAGGCGACCTCGCTGCTCGACCCGCGTGCGGCCCGGCATCTGGAGCGGTCCCTGGCCCGCGTCCTGGACGGCCGCACGGTCGTCGCCATCGCCCACCGGCTCCACACGGCCCACGACGCCGACGTCATCGCCGTGGTCGAGAACGGCCGCATCAGCGAGCTGGGCAGCCACGACGAACTCGTCGCGGCGAACGGCGCCTACGCGGCGCTGTGGCGGTCCTGGCACGGGTGACCGCACGAACGCTCGGCACCCCCCGGCCCTGCGTCCGGCCCCTGCCGCGGAACGCGAGCCGCCCCGCCGCACGGCGTGCGGGCCACGGTCCCTGTCGTCCACGGTGGCGGGCGCGGTGAGCGGCGCGGTGGCGGGCACAGTCACTTGGACCGGTTCCATATCGGCGGGGTCGGTGGGACCGGCGGAGTCGGTGGGACCGGCTCCCTCGCGGCGGGCATGAGCGGCGGCGGGCGCGGTGGGCGGGACCGGCAGGGTCGGCGGGACCGGCTTCGTCGCCTCGACGGGTGCGGTACCGGGCCCGGCGGCCGGGATGGGCCAGGGCCGGGACCGGTAGTGGACGGGGCATCGGCCGGGCCTCGCAGCCGGTGCCGTTGCGCGGTGCCGAACAGCGGTGGAAGGCTGGAAACCGGAAACGGCTCGGGGAGCGCCCGGGAACCGTACGGTTGGTGCCGGGTGTCGGCTGCGTTCCGTGCAAGGGCGGCCGCGCACCGGCCGCAGAGAGAACGGGCCCGTCCCCACCACCTGGAGGTACCCGTGGACAGCGCCGACGGATGGGGAGACGACGTCTACCAGCCCGACGACTCCGAGGTCAGGGAGGACACGGGCGTGCTCGACCCGGAGGACACGCTGGTGTACGACGGTGTCGACGACCCCCTGGACCGTGGCTGGTCGCCTCCCGAGCGGCCGTGGGCCGTGGAGCACACCGGCGTGACCGCCGCGGAGCGCCGGCAGGGCGAAACCCTGGACCAGCGCCTCGCCGAGGAGCTGCCCGAAACGGTCGCCTGGGACGGCGACGACCTGGGTGACTGCGAGGACACCGACGGGGAACTCCTGGACAACGAGGTCGGCGCCGCCCGCTCCGGCCGTCTCGTCGCCCCCGACGAGGGAGCACACGAGGACGACGAGAGTGCCCTGGTCGCCACCGACGTGGGCATCGACGGCGCGGCCGCCTCCGCCGAGGAGGCCGCGATGCACGTCGTCGACGAGGAAGCCCCGCAGGGCTGACCTGGCCGCCCGTGAGCCGTCACCCTCTCCCCCGCCGCACGAGGAGCACCCATGCAGCAGGACAAGCAACCCGACTACCATCCCGTCGTCTTCCGGGACCGTGCCGCTGGTTACGCCTTCCTCACCCGGTCCACCGCGACCAGTGAGCAGACCATCGAGTGGGACGACGGCGCGACCTACCCGGTCGTGGATGTGGAGATCTCCTCGGAGAGCCACCCGTTCTACACCGGCAAGGCCCGCACGGTGGACTCGGAGGGCCGTATCGCCCGGTTCGAGCGGCGCTACGGCGGCGTGCAGGGCCCCGGAGGCGACGGAGCCGCCTGACCGACCACCGAGGACGGCGGGACGGCCATCCCGGCCGGGGCCGGGCGGGGCCCGCGCGACGGGCGGGACCGGGGACCGGGTGGGACCGCCGGGCGCTGTGGACCGCGGGCGCTGCTGAGCGCGTCCCTCAGATGAAGTTCAGCGCGACCGCGCAGCCCACTCCGCCGAGCACCATGAACGCCGGCATCAGCACCTTGAGCTCGACCCAGCTGCCCGCCCGGAACCGCATCGCCTTCGGCGGACCGATGGGGTACCAGCGCTTGCGGCCCACCGGTATCGGCCACAGGATGGGGCATCCGGAGACGGTCAGCGCGTCCCCGATGTCGTGCACCAGCGCTCCCAGCACGATCGGCAGGCCCAGCCACAGGTACTCCTGGCCCGGAGCGGTGAACAGCCAGTCCGCTCCGTTGCCGGGCTGGTCGAGGATGTCCGCCAGGATCCAGGCGCTGGTCGCGGCCAGCAGCCAGACCAGGACGGCGCTGCTGGAGCCGCGGGCCGCCCGCCACAGCAGGCCCTCGATGGCCAGCACCATGTGCACGAAAAGAATGGCGAGCACCGCCCAGCGGCCCCCGGTGATCGCCAGGGCGGAGGTGCCCGCCCCGATCAGCACCGCCCACAGCCAGGTGTGCGTCAGCGTCCGGTGCCCGCCGGAACGGCGCGGGTCGCCCTGCTTCCGCGACGCCTTGTAGACGGTGTAGGACAGCTTGTCGACGATCTCGCACAACGCGTGCGAGACGGGTCCGAAGGCTCGCGAGATCGTGGCGGCCTTGTGGTCCAGGTCCGGGGCGAGCGCGGCCCCGGCGCAGATCAGCGCACCGACCAGCAGGACCGGCCAGGGCATCGGGTGCCCGGCCGCGGCGACCGCGGCTCCGACGCCGAGCCAGGCCGCCGCCCCCGACAGTGAGTGTGCTGGTCCCATCATGGCCGATGCCCGCCCCATTCCTCTTGCGCCGCTGTCCAGTTGGCCCGGTGTGCCGATGTCCTGTCGGCGACACAGCGTAGCGGTCGTGATCTTCGGTCCGGCATCCGATTCCCGTCTTGGCCGGGGCGCCAGGCAAGATGGGGGCGTGACCCTCATCGATCAGCTCCCGCCGACCGCCGACCCCGACGCCCTGTACGAGGCCTTCGAATCCTGGGCGCAGGAGCGCGGTCTCACGCTCTACCCCCACCAGGAGGAGGCGCTGATCGAGGCGGTCTCCGGAGCCAACGTGATCGTGTCGACGCCCACCGGGTCCGGCAAGAGCATGATCGCCGCCGGCGCTCACTTCGCCGCGCTGGCCAGGGACGAGGTCACCTTCTACACGGCACCGATCAAAGCGCTGGTGTCGGAGAAGTTCTTCGAACTGTGCAAGCTGTTCGGCACCGAGAACGTCGGCATGCTCACCGGCGACGCCTCCGTGAACGCCGACGCGCCCGTCATCTGCTGCACGGCGGAGGTCCTCGCGTCGATCGCGCTGCGCGACGGCAAGGACGCCGACGTCGGCCAGGTCGTCATGGACGAGTTCCACTTCTACGCGGAGCCCGACCGGGGCTGGGCCTGGCAGATTCCGCTGCTGGAACTGCCGCAGGCGCAGTTCGTCCTGATGTCGGCCACACTCGGCGACGTCTCCTTCTTCGAGAAGGACCTCACCCGCCGCACCGGGCGCCCCACCGCGGTGGTCCGTTCGGCGACCCGCCCGGTTCCCCTGTCCTACGAGTACCGGCGCACACCGCTCACCGAGACGCTCACCGACCTGCTGCAGACGCGCCAGGCGCCCGTGTACATCGTCCACTTCACCCAGGCCCAGGCCGTGGAACGGGCGCAGGCGCTGATGAGCATCAACATGTGCTCGCGTGAGGAGAAGGACCAGATCGCCGAGCTGATCGGCAACTTCCGCTTCACCACCAGGTTCGGCCGTAACCTCTCCCGCTACGTCCGGCACGGCATCGGCGTCCACCACGCCGGCATGCTGCCCAAGTACCGGCGTCTGGTGGAGAAGCTGGCGCAGGCCGGTCTGCTGAAGGTGATCTGCGGTACGGACACGCTCGGCGTGGGCGTCAACGTGCCGATCCGCACGGTGTTGTTCACCGCGTTGACCAAGTACGACGGCAGCCGCGTACGCACGCTGCGCGCCCGTGAGTTCCACCAGATCGCCGGCCGGGCCGGCCGCGCGGGCTTCGACACCGAGGGCTTCGTCGCCGCGCAGGCCCCCGAGCACGTCATCGAGAACGAGAAGGCCCTCGCCAAGGCGGGCGACGATCCGAAGAAGCGCCGCAAGGTCGTCCGCAAGAAGGCACCGGAGGGCTTCGTCGGCTGGACGGACAGCACCTTCGACAAACTCATCGCCTCCGAGCCGGAGCCGCTGACCTCCCGCTTCCGCGTGACGCACACAATGCTGCTCTCGGTGATCGCACGGCCCGGCAACGCCTTCGAGGCGATGCGGCGCCTGCTGGAGGACAACCACGAGTCGCGCAAGCAGCAGCTGAGGCACATCCGGCGGGCGATCGCCATCTACCGCTCGCTGCTGGACGGCGGCATCGTGGAGAAGCTCGACCGACCGGACGCCGAGGGCCGTATCGTCCGGCTCACGGTCGATCTCCAGCAGGACTTCGCGCTCAACCAGCCGCTGTCCACCTTCGCGCTGGCCGCGTTCGAACTGCTGGACCCCGAGTCGCCGTCCTACGCACTGGACATGGTGTCCGTGGTGGAGTCCACGCTGGACGACCCGCGCCAGATCCTCGCCGCCCAGCAGAACAAGGCGCGTGGCGAGGCCGTTGCCGCCATGAAGGCGGATGGTGTCGAGTACGAGGAGCGCATGGAGCGCCTCCAGGAGATCACGTACCCCAAGCCGCTGGAAGAGCTGCTCTTCCACGCGTACAACACCTACCGCAAGAGTCACCCGTGGGTGGGCGACCATCCGCTGTCGCCGAAGTCCGTGATCCGCGACATGTACGAACGGGCGCTGTCGTTCACGGAGTTGGTGTCCTTCTACGAGCTGGCCCGCACCGAGGGCATTGTGCTGCGCTACCTGGCCAGCGCGTACAAGGCCCTGGAGCACACCGTCCCGGACGACCTGAAGTCCGAAGACCTTCAGGACCTGATCGCCTGGCTCGGCGAGATGGTGCGCCAGGTCGACTCCAGCCTGCTGGACGAGTGGGAACAGCTGGCCAACCCGGAGGAGATGACCGCCGAGGAGGCCCAGGAGAAGGCCGACCAGGTCAAGCCGGTCACCTCCAACGCGCGCGCGTTCCGCGTCCTGGTCCGCAACGCCATGTTCCGCCGCGTCGAACTCGCCGCCCTCGACCAGGTCGGGGAGCTGGGCGAGATGGACGCCGAGTCCGGGTGGGACGCCGAGGCCTGGGGCGAGGCGATGGACAAGTACTGGGACGAGTACGACGACCTCGGTACCGGTCCCGACGCCCGCGGCCCCAAGCTGCTGGTGATCAAGGAGGAGCCGCAGAACGGGCTGTGGCGCGTGCGGCAGATCTTCGACGACCCCGCCGGCGACCACGACTGGGGCATCAGCGCCGAAGTCGATCTCGCCGCGTCCGACGCCGAGGGCCGCGCGGTCGTCCGTGTGACCGACGTCGGCCAGCTGTGAGCCAACGTCGACCCGTTCTGAACCCAGGAGTCTCCCACCCATGACCAACCCGGCCGAAAGGCTCGTCGACCTGCTCGACCTGGAGCAGATAGAAGTCAACATCTTCCGCGGCCGCAGTCCGCAGGAGTCCCTGCAGAGGGTCTTCGGCGGCCAGGTGGCCGGCCAGGCGCTGGTCGCCGCCGGACGCACCACGGACGGCGAGCGCCCGGTCCATTCGCTGCACGCGTACTTCCTGCGCCCGGGCCGGCCGGGGGTGCCGATCGTGTACCAGGTGGAGCGGGTACGGGACGGGCGGTCCTTCACCACCCGCCGGGTCACCGCGGTGCAAGAGGGCCGGACGATCTTCAATCTCACCGCCTCCTTCCACAAACCTGAACAAGGGAGCTTCGAGCACCAGATGCCGCCGGGCCGCGAGATCCCGGAGCCCGAGTCCCTGCCGACGGTCGCGGACGAGATCCGGGAGCATCTGGGCACACTGCCCGAGCAGTTGGAGCGCATGGCACGGCGCCAGCCGTTCGACATCCGGTATGTGGACCGGCTGCGCTGGAGCGCCGATGACGTCAAGGAAGCCGAACCGCGCAGCGCCGTGTGGATGCGCGCGGTGGGGCCGCTCGGTGACGACCCGCTCGTGCACACGTGCGCGCTGACCTACGCCAGTGACATGACCTTGCTCGACGCGGTGCGCATCCCGGTCGAGCCGCTGTGGGGGCCGCGGGGCTTCGACATGGCGTCGCTGGACCACGCCATGTGGTTCCACCGGCCGTTCCGTGCGGACGAGTGGTTCCTCTACGACCAGGAGTCGCCGATCGCGGTGGGCGGCCGGGGTCTTGCCCGGGGCCGCATCTACAACCCCGAAGGGCAACTGATCGTGTCCGTGGTGCAGGAGGGGCTGTTCCGCAAGGTGGGCTGACCTGCGGTTTCACCGATCATCGGTCGGCCCGCGCCGCGTCGTAAGGGCTTCAAGTTCTCGACGTACGCGACCTGGTGGGCCCGGCAGGCGCTGGAGCGGGCGCTCGGCAACGAGAGCCGGCTGATCCGCATCCCGATCCATCTGCACGAGAAGGTGCGCAAGGTCGCGATGGTCGAGGCACGGCTGGCCGCCCAGGGCCAATCCCTGACCGCCGGCGCCGTGGCCGTGGCGGCGAACCTCACCGTGGCCGAGGTCGACGCCGTGCGCCGGTTCAGCCGGCCGACGGACTCCCTGGACCGCGAGATCGGCGACGGAACACATCTGGGGGAGCTGGTGGCGGCGCTGCACCTTGCGCCCACTCCTGAGGAGGTTCTCGCTCCAAAGTACTCCCGGCAGCGTGTGGAGGAGTTGCTGCCTCAGCGAGCGCGAGGCCGACGTGATGCGGCGGCGCTGCGGGCTGGTGGGCGGCGAGCGTCAGACGCTGGGGGAGATCGGCGAGGAGTACGGAGTCACGCGTGAGCGCACCCGGCAGCTGGAGAACCGGGCGCGGGACCGGTTGAAGAAGGTGCTGGCGGGCAGTGCACCCGCACCGCGGGGGAAGCGCGGGCGGAAGCGCAAGACGCAGGTGCAGGAAGAGGCGTCTCCCGCACCCGCACCCGCACCCGCACCCGCACCGCACCGCACCGAAGGCTGCTCTCCCGGCGGCGAGCGCCAAGAAGCCGCGTGTGCCGGACGGGCAGGGGACTCTGTTCTGACAGCTCAGAGATCCGGGCGGATCATGGCTCGGCCGTTCCGCCGCCGGCGAACTCGCCTCGGTCGTGGTGAGTTGGGCATGCGGCGGCTACGGTGGGCGAATGTCTGTTCAACACACCAGTGAGGTCGAGCGGGTCGCGGCTGCTTGGCGGAAGGTGACCGGCTGGCTCGCCGAGCATGCGCCCGTCTCCCACGCTTCTCTCCTTGCGCCCGCGACGGAGGAGGAGATCGCCGCGGCCGACTCCCGCCTGAGGCATGCCGTCGGGTTCGGGCTGCCCACGGAATTGGCGGCGCTGTGGCGGCTGTGCGGCGGTGTGGAGCACCAGTACATCGAGGCCAATGAGGAAGCGGGCGAGGTCGGTTCGGGGGCGTTCCTGCCGGGCGGGGTTCTGCTCGGTCCGGAGGATGCTCTCCGGCCGCGGCTGCCGGAGGTCGGGCGCGGCGATATGTGGGGCTCCGCGGTGGTGCCTTGGCTGACCGGCGACGAGGCAGGACCCGAGTCGGGGCTCTACGTGGGCGAGGACGGCGCCGGCCCCTGGTCGCTGCCGGACAATCTCGCGTGCGACAAGCCCGGGTATCCGTCGATCGCCGCCTATCTCGAGGCCGTTCACCGCACGCTCACCGAGGGGCCGGCCGACGCCATGGGCCCCGATGTGCCCGGCCTGGTGTGGGGCTGTCTGATCTGGGACGACCCCGAGGCTCCTCTGCTGGACAATGCGTTGGAGCACTGGCACCCCGTCCACTCACCGTGACTCTGCCCGGGGCCCGCCTGGCGGGCGGGCCCCGGGCAGAGTGCGGTGGCTACGGCTTCTTCATCTCGCAGACGAGAGTCGCCGCGCCGGTGTCGCAACCCTTGAACCACAGATCACCCGCGTCGATCGCGAACTCGTCGCCGTCGATGACCCGCATCTGTGAGAGGAACTCGTTTCCGTACTTGTTCATCGCGCCCTGGTTGACGTACCCCGACATCGAGGAACGGCCGCACTTCTCGCTGAACGTCGGCGCGTCGTAGCGGGTGTCATCCAGGAGGTGCTCACTGCCGTCGTCGACCTTCGCCGCCACAGTCTGGATGCACTCGCCGCCGCCGGCCGTGCCGGCCGGGTTCAACCCGCCGGCGGTGGCGGGCAGGCCGACGGTCTCGTACGTCGAGGCGAACGGCACCTCGTCACAGTTCACCTTGTCGGGGTTCGGCAAGGGGACCTGCGGGCGGAACTCCGGGTGCAGGAACGTGTACGGGTGTGGCACGAATCCCTTGGTCGGGACGTAGCCGTCGGCCCGGTTGCCGCCGTAGTAGCCGCAGACGCGGTTACGGATCTTCTTCTTGGTCCAGGTGGAGTTCACCCGGCCGTTGTCCGCGTCGGGGCGGTAGTGCAGCGGCTTGGCGATGGTCCCCAGGTCCTTGAGCGCGGACTTGTTCTGGACCATCCAGAAGTGGGCCGCGGCGGCCGGGTAGCGGGCGGCGTCCATCTGGTACTCGGGGACGTACTGCGTCAGGACGCATCCCGGCACGCCGTACGAATCGACCTTAGGTCGACGGCGGCAGTGCCCGCTCACCCGGCATCGATGTGCGCTGCGACAAGGCCAAGCGCGACTTCCGGATCCAGTCGAGGTGGTGGTCGACATGGGATAAGCCGGAGATATGCCGGACCTCGACCGTGTCCTGCTCGAACTCCAGGGAGCTGCTGTCGAGTTCGACGAGTTCGTTGCGATCGAGGGCGATCGAGGCCAACGTCCGCTCGGGTGCCACCGCGAGGCTGACGGCGATGCCGACTATGCCTGACCAGCACAAACCAAGCTCCACACTCGGTTTCGAGAAGCCTTCTGAGGGCGTCATGTGGCCTTGCGCGCCTTGACAGCCATGACGACCGGGGTGGGAGCACCGTGCTCGGCGAACTGTTCAAGTACCAGTCCGGCGTTGAGGAATGCGTGCAGCAGGCCGGGCAGCGGAAGGTGGGTGGCTCCGACCTTGTCGCGTACCCCTTGATCCGTCCAGGACGCCTTGGTCCAGTTTTGCGCCGGGCCCGCGAGACCCAGCTGTGCAACGTCCCCGGGTGGATGCCCAGATCCTCGGCCACCTCCGGAATCGGCTTCCCGGTCTCCGTCACGATCCGTACCGCCCCCTCACGGAACTCGGCGTCGTAGATGCGCTTCCTGGATGCCATAACCCCCAACTATCCCTCCGGTCACGGTCCCCACAGTAGGAGGGGAGGTGCACGGTGCCGCCTCCGTCAATCTGCCAAACCGAGCCCCCGCTGTGGATCACCCACCGGCGTCCAATCCCCGGCGCCGGCACCCCGCCGGGGCAGCTTGCCCGCGCCCGGAGCATCAGGGCTTCGCTTCCCATCGTCCCCATCACGGCCGCTCCGCTTGGAAGCACATTTGCCGCTGACGTCCGGACCAGGTCCCAGCAGAGATGGACCCTGGTGATGACATCGGAGACCAAGATCCGGACCATATGCAGGCCAGCCTCCTTCCGACCTTCTCCATGGCTGCCATACCGGCTGATCAACGGCTTACATGGCCTGTACCACCAGCAGACGAAGAACCTGCCGGCGCCCCTCCACGCAGGAAACCTGCGGCGCGGCGCTTACCCCCAGACGGGGCTGCGCGTGGCGTCCGTCCTCGCCAACCAGTACGGCTTCCGCATCGAATTGGCAGCACCCAATCTGTATGGCGGGACCCGTGCGGTCATCGTGCTGCCGCAGGCCCTGTTGACGACGCCCAAGCCGCCTCAGCCGGCCCCCGCGCAGACGACGCCGTCAGCACGCCTGGCGCCTGCCCCGGAAGCCGTGCCGCGGGTGCCGGCACCTTCCACGACGGCGAGTGGGCTCACCGTCCGCCAGCGCACTCCGCGCCCCGTCACCGCCTCCCCCGCGCATCCCGGCCTCGAGGTGGGACCGGGCAGCCCCGGGGTTGCCGCCGCCTGGATGGACGACGCCCGCCGCGCCCGGGCGACAGGGTCCGCATCCGAGATGGCGCTCCGGACAGCGAGCAGCGCCGCGTAAGCAGATCCGTCGCCTCAAGGAACTACGGGCTGCCGATGCGGAGGAGACCGCCCGGCTCAAGGCCGACGTTGAAGCTCTTGTCGGAGCCTTCCACCAGGCAGCGGTCGAGGACTAACTCCTGCGCCAGCAGTTGAAAGAACGTCCGGCTGTCCTCCGCCTGCTGCCCATACTGCATCGGCCCGGGACCATCGGTGGCACTCCACTGTGAGGTCATCGAGGTGGTGACCGGGCCGTGCAAGGCGTGATCAGCGGCTTCAGCCGGCTCGGTCGGCCGGGGGCCGTGTTGTCTCCACAAACGCTCATGATCACGGTGGCCGCTTCTTTGCGGACAGGCTCTCCGGAAGCCCGCTACCTGCATGAACCGGTAAATGATCAAGAGTTACATCGGCCTGAGAGAGCTTGTTTTCCGCAACAGCGGGTTTGCGATCGTCGGAAGGCGGGACGAGTATTTTTCTAGGGCACAACGGCCGGGGCACACCTTGATGGTGACGCCGTCGATGTGCACCGCGCCCTTCGAACGGTGACGCTCACAGCCGACAAGCGTCACCGTCAAGGCAGCGACGCAGCGAACAAGACCGAACCTGCTCAGTCGGTGGCCTCGGCGGGGCGATGGGTAGGGCATCCAGCCGGGTCGCCTGATGGGAGGCTTGAGAACCGTTCCATGGCTTCATGACCGCGTCGATGGTCGCCGTGGGGCGGGAGGCAGAACGGAAGGAGTCTGCCCATGCGGATCGTCGTGGACCTGAATCGCTGCCAGGGATACGCACAATGCGTGTATCTGGCGCACGAGGTCTTCAGGTTGAACGGTCAGGAGGCGCTCACCTATGAGCCGAACCCCGATGACGAGCGGCGCCTGCAGGTTGAGCGAGCCGCTGCGGCTTGCCCGGTGCAGGCGATCGTGATCGACCGCTTGGACGGCGCGGAGCGGGGCGAGACGTCATGACCTTGCCGGCAACGGTGGCAGAGCTGGTGCGCGAGTTCAGGGCCAACGGCCGGATCGTCATCGTGGGTGCGTCCCTGGCCGGGTTGCGGGCCGCGGAAACCCTGCGCGAGGAGGGCTTCACCGGCTCTTTGACCATCATCGGGGACGAGCCGTACGAGCCCTACGACCGTCCCCCGCTGTCCAAGCAAGTGCTCAAAGGCTGGGTGCCGGCCGACCACACCAAGCTGCCCCGCATGCGAGAAGTAAATGCGGACTGGCGGCTCGGGGTGGCCGCCACCGGGCTGGACCGGGACACCAAGCAGGTGCGCCTGGCCGACGGCGAGCGGGTCCCGTACGACCGGTTGCTGATCGCCACGGGCACCCGCGCGCGACAGTGGCCGAACCCGACCGAGGCCGCCCTGCACGGGGTCCATACGATTCGCTCGCGTGATGATGCCGCGCAGCTGCAGAAAGCGCTGGCCGAAGCGCCGTCGCGGGTCTTGGTCATCGGCGCCGGGTTCATCGGCTCGGAAGTGGCCTCTGTCTGCCGGGAACTCGATCTCCTGGTGACCGTCGTCGAGCGGGGTTCGGCGCCGCTGGTCGGCGCGCTCGGCGGGGTGATCGGGGAGATCGCCGCGCAGATGCAGCGCGATCACGCCGTGGACCTGCGCTGCGGGCTGGGCGTGTCGTCACTTGAGGGCGACGGCGCCGGACATGTGCGGCGTGCCGAGCTTTCGGACGGATCCACCGTCGACGCCGACGTGGTGGTGGCCTCGCTGGGGTCGATCCGCAACGTGGAATGGTTGGAGGGCTCGGGGCTGGCGGCCGGCTTCTGGGGTGTCGGGTGCGACGCCGGTGGTCGTGCCTTCGACATCAACGGTGTGGTCACCGACAGCATCTACGTGGCAGGGGATGTGGCGCGTGCGCCGCATGTGCTGTACGAGTACCAGTTCCTGGCGATGGAGCATTGGGACAACGCCGTTTTCGGTGCCGAGGTCGCGGCGCACAACATGGTGAACCTCGAGCCCCACTATCGCCCGCATCTGCTGCTACCCGGCTTCTGGTCCGGTCAGTTCGGCGTCAATATCAAGTCCGTCGGTGTGCCGCCTTTCGGCGACGAGATCGTCTTCACGCAGGGGTCCGTCGCGGAGCGCCGTTTCGCCGCCGCCTACGGTCACCGGGGCCGCATCGTCGCGGCCGTCACGTTCGATCACGGCAAGTGGCTGGAGTACTACGGGAAGCTGATCGAGCAATCTGGTCCGTTCCCGCCTCCGCCGCCGGGCTGGGACCAGCCGCCCGACACGAAGCCGATGCCGGCCGAGTTCCCGGACCCAAGGGTTCCGACGGCGATCCCCGACGTCGTCCTGACCGGCCATGCCCCAAGCGAGCGGACGGCCGAGTTCCGGCCCCGACGTCACTGACGCGCCCGCCGGGCCAAGCGTGCAGGCGGACAGCACCGACAGGAAGAAGGAGGGGAGCCTCGTGGTCGAGGAAACCCCCTGGCAGCAGGCCCTGCGCTACGCCAACCGCGCCAATCCGTACCCCTTCTACGAGGAACTGCGCAAGACACCGGTGGCGCGGCAGCCGGATGGAACCTATGTCGTCAGCACCTACCGGGAGATCGTCGCGCTGCTGCATGACCCCCGGGTCAGTTCGGATCCCCGAAAGTGTCCCGTCCCGGCCGCGGCCCCGGCGGAGGGCTCGGCGGAGGCCGAGCCGATCAGGGAGGCGCTGACCGAGCCGAACATCATCACCCAGGATCCGCCCGAGCACGATCGGGATCGCCGGACGATGACGCCGCATTTCGTCGGCCCACATCATGCGCCTCACCTGATCTCCGACCTGGAGCCCGAGATCCGCCGCATCGTCGACGGCCTGCTGGACGGCATGCAGGGCAAGACCCGGATCGATGCCGTCGACGACTTCGCCTATCCCCTGCCAGTGACGGTGATCTGCAAGGTTCTGGGCGTGCCGCTGGAGGACGAGCCGCGCTTCCACCACTGGATCGAGACCGCCCTGGACGCTTTGGACTTCGGCCCCGAGGCCGCCTCCGAAGAGATCCGGAGCCGGCGGGCCGGGGGCCGTCAGGCCGTGCAGGAGTTCGGGCAGTTCGCAGCTGAGCTGCTCGACCGGTACGCCGACCAGCCCGGCCCGGGCATGCTCTCAGCGATGGTGAACGAGGACGGCCCGGAGGGACGGATGTCCAAGAGCGTGCTCACGAGCAACGCCCTGCTCCTGATCTTCGCGGGCCATGAGACCACGGTCAACCTCATCGCCCACAGCGTGCTCACCCTGCTGCGCCACCCCGAGGCGCTCAAGACGCTGCGCCGCCGGCCCGAGCTGATCGTGACCGGGGTGGAGGAGCTGCTGCGCTTCGAGTCGTCGGTGCAGTTCTGGCACACCCGCTCCGCCGTGGAAGCCATCGACGTCGCCGGCACCACCATCCCGAAGGGAGCGCCGATCTTCCTGGCGTACGGCTCGGCGAACCGCGACCCTGAACGGTTCACCGATCCCGACGAACTCGACCTCGAACGCCGCAACAACCAGCACCTGGGATTCAGCCAGGGCATCCACTTCTGCTTCGGCGCTCCACTCGCGCGGCTCGAGGTCCAGATCGCGGTCGGCGAGTTCGTCCGCCGAGTGCAGAACCCCCGGCTCGTCGAGGATCCGCCGCCGTACCGGCACAACCAGATCTTCCGCGGCCCGCGGCACGTCCTGGTCGACATCGACGGCATCCACGACTGACCCGGTGTGAGGAAAAGGGCCGCTATGCGTGCTTTCCAACTCGTCGGTTGGCGGCAACCGCCCGAGCTGCGCGAGGTGCCGGTGCCCGAGCCCGGGCCGGGGCAGGTCCTGGTGAAGGTCGCAGGTGCCGGGGCCTGCCACTCCGATCTGCACATCATGCAGGCACCCGCACCGCTACCCGGTTTCACGAACCCGCCCTTCACGCTCGGCCACGAGAACGCGGGATGGGTGGAACGGCTGGGACCGGGTGTCACCGGGTTCGCGCCGGGAGACCCGGTGATCGTCTATGGTTCCTGGGGCTGCGGCATGTGCGCCAACTGCCGTCAGGGCCGGGAGAACTACTGCCAGAAGCTCAGTGGTCAGGGCCCGGGCCTGGGAGGTGGTCACGACGGCGGCATGGCCGAGTACCTGCTGGTCCCGGCGGCGCGATACCTCATTGCGCTGGGCACCCTCGACCCCCGCCAGGCCGCCCCGCTCAGCGACGCGGGACTGACCAGCTATCACGCCGTCAAACGGTCGCTGCACCTGCTGGGACCGGGCTCAACCGCGGTCGTGATCGGGGCCGGCGGTCTGGGGCAGATGACCATCCAGATTCTGCGCACGCTCAGCGCGGCGACCACCGTCGTCGCCGTGGACACCGACGCCGGCAAACTGGAAACCGCCAAGCGCATGGGCGCCGACGAGGCTCTGCTCTCGGGCGACGAGACGATCGCGCGCATCGAGGACATCACGGCACAGCAGGGCGCTCAGCTCGTGCTGGACATGGTCGGCACAGACCCGACACTGCGGATGGCCGCTCGGGTGGCCAGGATGCTCGGCCACCTGACCATCGTCGGCCTCGGCGGCGGAGCCCTGCCCGTGAACTTCTCCAGCCCGCCGCACGAGTGCTCGGTCGCCTCGCCCTACTGGGGCTCCCTCACCGAACTGATGGAAGTGATCACCCTCGCCCAGCAGGAAAAGATCACAATGCTGGTCGAGCACTTCCCCTTGCAAGACGCCAACGAGGCCTACCAGCTCCTGCACGACGGCAAGATCCAAGGACGCGCCGTCATCACCCCCCACGCATGAGTACCGACGTGTCAACCCCAACGGGACACCAAGACATGTCCTACGGCCGCCGGCGTCGGGCGGCCCGGGGAAATCGCACCCCGGGCTCCCACAGAACGGAGCGTAACAATCGGGGCACGCGTCGGTGAACAGGCCGGAGGAGCCTGCCCGTGGAATACCTCATGCACCACGCCCCCCGCCCTCTCCACCGAGCAACACGAGGCTGATCGGATGACGATGGACATGTACGGGCGTGACCACGCTGCTCCCAGAAGGAGGCAGGTGTCATGACATCTCCTTCCGATTCCCCCGGCCCCGTTCCCCCGCGCGGCACCGAGCCGCGAACGCGAGAGACACCGCAAACGCAAGAGACGCCCCTGGCCGAAGGCATGGCCGCCCTGGCGAACATGGGCTGGCAGATCCTGCTCACCATGGGCCTCGCCACCATCGCCCTGGGCGTCATCGCCCTGGTCTGGCCGGGCGCGACGCTCCGCGTCGTTGGCATCCTTTTCGGCGTCTACCTGCTGGTCACCGGTGTCTTCCAACTCGCCGCCGCCTTCGGCACCCACGTCCGTCGGCATCTTCGCGTACTGCACTTCATCACCGGCGCGGCCTCCATCCTGCTGGGACTGATCTGCTTCCGGGGCACCCTGCAGTCGATCCTGCTGCTCGCCCTGTGGATCGGCTTCAGCTGGCTGCTGCGCGGCACCCTGGAGACGGCCGCGGCGGCCTCCGCCCCGGACATGCCGGCACGCGGCTGGCACGTGGCCTTCGGCATCATCGGCGCTCTGGCCGGCGTCGTGATGATCATCATGCCGTTCGCCTCGATCGCGACCCTCACCCTGGTGGTCGGCGTCATGGCTATAGTCCTGGGCCTGACGGAGGTGATCCGCGCCATCAGGACACGCGTCGAGATCGGCCATCTCGCTTCCGGCACGGCCACCCAGCGGCGCCCCCTGTTCCACGCCCGTCCGCACCCCCAGCACTGATCGGCCGGACGCGGCAAGCGGCGACATCGCGCAACATCCGCGGGTCATCGGCCGGCGAGCGGACCTTCACGCCCATCGCAGTGGGCGCGGCTGTGGTGGCGATCCTGGCGTCGCGCGGCGCGCCCAACTGGCCGGGGCGTTCTCGGGCATCGGCTCATCAGGGCCGTACTCACCTTCCGCCCGAGCCAGAGGAGTGGAGAAGTCGTCCACGGTGTGACCACCGCAGCGGCAGCATCGGAGCTGCGGCGGATCAGGGCCGAAGCGCGCTGGACCTCCCTGCTCCCGCCGCCAGCTCCAGTAATTCCCTTTGCGTGCGCTTCCCCAGGCTCTGAAGAGCAGACGTGAGCCGGGAAGCTGAAGCAGCCGAAGGCAGCCCGGTCAACATGGTCAGCGAGCGCCCGCGCGCATCGAACCCTCCGCCGCGGCCGAGGACGCCGGGGTCCAGGCACTGGCCACCGAGTTCACCTTCGAGGAACCGTCCAAGATCCCGGAACAGATCCCTCATTCCCGACCGAGAGCCCACCACGGCACGAGCGCCGACGAACCCGCTGACCCCGCTCTGCTGTCTGCCCCGTCTCACACGTGAGAGACGACGGGATCGGAGTGAGACTGGGCAGGGAAGGGGTGATCCCCGTGTCGGACCCACCGCAGGCGTCCGCCGATCCCGCCCCCGCCGTTGACGAGAATCGGCTGGAACAGCTGATCACCGAGGCGCAGACGGCCCTGCCGGTCGAACTGCCCGCCCTGGCCAACCAGTGCGCCTCGGCGCTCGGCCTGGGCACCGCGCTGATCTACCTCGTCGACCTGCAACAACGGCTGCTCATTCCACTCGACGAGGCCTTGGAGCCGCTGCCGGTGGACCGCTCGTCGGCCGGCTGGGCGTACCGCACGGTCTCTCCGCGGGTGGTCGAGACCGATGACGGCTTGATCGTCTGGATGCCTCTGGTCGATGGTGCGGAGCGGCTGGGCGTGCTGGAGGTACGGACCGCCTCGCTCGATGGGGTGCGGATGCGTCGCAGTCGGATGCTGGCCCATCTGTTCGCCATGCTGATCTCCTCCAAGCGTGCCTATAGCGACTGGCTCGCCTCCCGTACCCGCACCGCGACCATGGGGTTGCCCGCCGAGATGCTGCGGGCCTTCCTGCCGCCGCGCACCATCGGCAGCAGCAGGTGCATCTCGACCGCGGTCCTGGAACCGGCGTACGACATCGCCGGGGACGCCTTCGACCACTCGGTGGTCAAGAACGAACTGCACACCATGATCCTTGACGGCATGGGGCACGATCTGACCGCCGGCCTGACCACGTCGGTCGCCATGGCGGCGGCGCGGAACGCCCGCCGCGGCGGTGGCGACCTGGCCGACGTCGTCGGCTGCGTCGACCAGGCGCTCGCCCTGTGGCTCCCCGACCACTTCTGCACCGGCGTGCTGTGCCGCCTCGACGCGGAGACCGGGGTGCTGCGCTGGGTCAACTGTGGTCATCCCCCACCGCTGCTGATCCGTGCCGAGCGGGTGCTCGCCGGGGCGCTGGGCAGCCTTCCGCAGCCGCCGATCGGCCTGGCCGGCCCGCTCGCCCCGGCAGCCCGGCAGGTCCACGAGACGAAACTGGAACCGGGCGACTGCGTCCTGCTCTACACCGACGGTGTCGTGGAGGCGCGCGACGCCGACGGCGCGGAGTTCGGCCTCGACCGGTTCACCGACTTCATCATCCGCTCCAACGCCGTCGGCCGGCGTCCGGCCGAGGCACTGCGGCTGCTCATCCACGCCATCCTCGACCACCAGCGCAACCAACTGCGGGACGACGCGACCATCCTGCTCTTCGAATGGCGCCCGCAGTGCCAGTAACCGTCCGCACCTTGCGAGCAGCCAGGCCCCAAGCTGGGCCGCAAGCGCTCTGCTGAAGTCTGCTTTGCGAGGCGGATCACCGACTGCGTCGGCCGTAGAAGCACGACCGGCCGGAAAATGCTGAGTCGCATGGCGGACGGGTGCAGGATTCCGGCGGATCACGCAGATGAGGTCCGAGGAGTGAGCGAGTGGAATGACGCGGTGGTGCCCGTCGGGTGTGGACCGTTCGCCGGCGGACGGCGGGGGGCTTGCGGATGCGGCAGTCGGGTGATGGTGCTGAACCGTGCCGCGCGGCGGCGCAGGTGCCGGTGGCCGAGAGCGGGTTGTGGGCGAGCCGGTGGCCGCGCGGTCCGGTAGAAGATCCGCTTACCGAGCTCGACGAGGAGGAGGTAGACGACGACCATGGCGGCCACGGCGGCGAAGAAGGCGGTCGGCAGGGGTTGGAAGCCGAGGACGGAGGCCAGGGGGGTGGCCGGCAGGGCGGCGCCGAGGGCGATGACACCCAGTGCCGTCGGCGTCAGGGGGAGGCTGGGCGGCTGCGCCGGAACGGGGTGCGGCGGGTGCGGATGGCGAAGATCACCAGGGTCCGTGGGGCAGGCGAGTTCACGAACCAGCCGGTGTGGAAGACCCACAGCGTCACCGCGAAGGTCACGAAGTCGGACAGCGAGCCGATCGGTCCGGAGCACATCGTGAAGCGCCGGATGAAACCGTCGGTCACTCGGTCCGGTGCGGGCTGCGGTCAGCCGGTGTGACGGCCGCGAGCAGCCCGCCCGACGGCTGAGGCCATCCGCCGGACGGCGGCCCAGCCCGGCGGCCGCCCGGCGGGCGCGGCGTCCGGCCGATGGCGGGGGACCCGTACCCGTAGCGTCCGGGGACTGATCCGGCACCGCACGGGTGTCGGCAGGGTGACGGCTTCGCCGTCCAGCCCGACGGGGATGACCGGGACGTCGGCGTGGACGACGACGTCATCGGGTGTGGCGAGATGGGTCAGGCCGTGCGTCTGCCCGCTGCGCAGCCGGGCGGCCGTCTCGGCGGGCGTCTCCGCCCTGGCGGCCAGGACTCCCAGGAGCCCGGAGTCCAGCTGCGCACGCCTGCCGAGTCCGGCCGGGTCATCGACCTGGTAGGGGTTGTTGCTCACCAGCACGGCATCCGGCCCCTCCACCGTGAGCAGCCCGGCGCGCACCACCAGGTGCGGTCCCTGGTGGCGGGCCAGGAACTCCGGAAGGATGCGCACCGTGGTGCCGATCTTGTCGTCCCGATAGGCCGGGTCCTGCACCAGGGCGGCGTACGCGCCGAACGAGACGTTGTTGACGAACACCCGCTCGCCCGCGAACCCGAGGTCCACGCGCAGCTCGACGCCGTCCGTGAGGGCCTCCAGCGCGGCCGAGGGGTCCGCACGGTCCAGGCCCAGGTCCATCGCGAAGTGGTTGCGGGTGCCGGCCGGAATGACCACGAAAGGAACACCGCTCTTTGCGGCCACTCCGGCGACAAGTGCCTGCGTGCCGTCTCCGCCGGCCACCCCCAGCAGATCCGCACCGTCATCCACCGCGCGTCGCGCGACCGCCGCCAGGTCCTGGGGCCGGGAAGGATCGAGCAGGAGAACCTGAGCCCCCAACGCACGGGCTCGTTCCGCAATCCGGAACCTGCTCGCCTTCCCTCCCCCCGAATGGGGATTCACGATCAGATAGGGCCGCCGCGCGCCGGTCGCCGGTCGCGACGCGTTCTCGGTCACGGCACGTACCGACAAGCCGCATGCATCAGCCCGGCGCACATCACTGGCGGCAGCAGGGCTGCCGCGATCACGCCCGCAGCTGATGGCGCCGTCCCCCACCGGGCCGGCGGTCGGGCGATCGCACCTGCGGCCACCGTCTCCATGGCATTTCCTTCGACAGTTACGGCCTACGGCACCAGCCTGCGGCTCGGTCTGGGCATCCGCACCTGGGACGTTCGTGGTCGACCCGCCACCGCCATCAAGGTCCACCGCGCCCTGGACCGGTCCCCGCAACTCCTCCACCATCGCCGGGCCGACGCCGTCTCCTCAACCTGCGTGCGCCGGGGTCGGGCGGCGCGCGGATCAGGATGTGGATGAGCCGCGGAAGCGCGCTCACGCAGAAGGCCCGCTACCGCTCCCACTGCACGGCATCAGCCATCAGGCCAGTGTCGAGGGTGGTGAACGGGAGGCCCTTGAAGTGCTCCGCGGCCTGCTCGGTCGGGACGCTCGGGTGCCGGCCAATGGTCTGGATGATCTCCTTACCATGGTGCCCTCTTCAGCCGCGGCGTACAGATGAGAGCCGGCCGGGGCCTTCTCCGGCGCCAGCCGACCGAGGCGGTCAATGCCCAGGACGTGACCGGTGGCCCAGCGATTGGTGCCGGCGCCGCCGTAGCCGGACACGGCCGCCTCGGCGGCGATCCATGGGGGACGGCCGAGGCATCCGCTGGTTGTGTCCGCCTCCTCCCCTGGCGGCCGGAGGCGACTTGCCGCAGCCCGTGCCAGAGGCCGGCAAGTGCGACAGCGCAGGGAAATCACGGCTCACACCGGGCGAGGAGGTCTCCTCGTTTCCCGTGACCGGGGCTGGGCACTCAGTGCCCATGGCGGCGCGTCCGGTTCCGGTGCGAACCATCCTCGCCACCATCGGTCTGGTGCTCGCCACCTACGTCGTGATTGAGCTGGTGGTGCAGGCTCGCCGGGTCTTGATCTGGGCGGTCATCGCGTTGTTCCTGGCCGTCTCCCTTCATCCGGCGGTCGAGGCGCTGCAGCGACGGGTGCCGCGGTGCCGACGGTCGGTGGCCACCTTGCTGGTCTTCTTGGCTGCGGCCGCGGCCGTCGGCGCGGTGGTCGCCCTGTTCGTCATCCCCCTGGCTCAGGAGGGGAGCCGGTTCGCCGATCGTCTGCCCGCGATGATCAGGGACGCCCGGGCCGGCCGCGGGCCAGTCGGCAACCTGCTGGAGCGGACGCACGCTCTGCAGTACGTCCAGCGGCATCAGGCGCAGATCCGCGCGTTCGCCACCGGACTGAGCACGCCCGCCTTGAAGTTCGTCCGCAGTGCCGCGACCACCGCGACGGGCGCTCTCACGATTTTCGTCCTGGCCTATCTGATGGTGCTGGAGGGCCCCAAGGCCATAGCTCGGTCCCTGGCCCTCGTGGACGAGGCGCCCGCGGCCCGCATACGCCGGGTCGGAGCCGCGTGCGCCCGTACCGTCAACGGCTACCTGACCGGAAACTTGCTGATCAGCTTCATCTGCGGGCTCCTGACCTACGTCGTGCTGCTGGTTTCCGGAGTGCCGTTCGCCGGCCTGCTGGCCCTCTTCGTCGCCCTGACCGGCCTCATTCCCCTGGTGGGGGCCACCATAGGGGCTGTCGTCGCCTCCACAGCAGCGTTCGTCCACTCCCTGCCGGCCGGCATCGGAGCCATCGTCTTCTTCATCGTCTATCAGCAGGCCGAGAACCACCTCCTGCAACCGGTCATCCTGTCCCGGACGGTGAAACTCAACCCCCTCACCGTGCTGCTGGCCATCCTGATCGCCGCCGAAGTCGCCGGGATCCTCGGTGCCCTTCTGGCGATTCCCGTCACCGGCATCATCCAAGTCGTCCTCGGTGACATCTGGGCTCACCGCGACGCTCGGCCGCTGGGGCTGCCGATGCGGGCAGACAGCAGCCCCGAGAACGCCGGCCGGTCCGACGACCCCGAATGACCGCCATATGGAATCCGGCCGCCACAAGCGCAGCGAGGAGTTCGCCCAGGTCGAAGACTCCGCCTTTCGCCGTCGGGCTCTGGGCTGCTTCCTCGGCCCAGTAGGGCTCCTCGTGATTGACGCGGGCAAGCACCAACACGTTCTTGGCCACGACGGTCCAGTCGGCGCTCCGGGACCCCGAGGGAGGACCACGGTTGTTCCATCGGATAAGACGCCGCCGCGCGGAGGAAGAGATCGCCGGGATACTGCGCAGGCACGCAGAGTTCGAAGCGCGGATCGTCGCGAACCAGCTGCCGCCGCACCCCGCGCAGCCGGCCACCGCCGCGGAGGCGCCCACTGAGCCGGCGTCCGTGGTCGACAACTTCCTGCCGCCGGAGCTGCGGGTGCCCAGCCACGATCAGGTCGAAGGCCGGATGATGCCCTGGCCCTGGCCCATCGTCCTGGACGACGAGGTCGTCGCCTGCGCCCAGTGCGGGACGTACCGCGACTGGCTCATCATCTCCACCCGCGGCCAGGTGTGGCTGCGCTGCCGCGCCGGCCACCAGCGGCTCGAAACGCGTCTCGACACCGCCTGGTTCAACCGGCACTCCGGTCCTTCGGACGCGACGCACGCGACGTTCGAGGACTGCCTACGGCACCTCGGCCACTGACCCCTTCCCCTACGACCCCGCCGGGCCCGTCGGCCCGCGCTGCCCAACTGTCCCCCGGCACCAAGGGGTCCTGCCGTGCGCGTCCGTGTCGC
Organism: Streptomyces sp. NPDC001292; assembly: GCF_042896465.1. Classification (NCBI taxonomy): domain Bacteria; kingdom Bacillati; phylum Actinomycetota; class Actinomycetes; order Kitasatosporales; family Streptomycetaceae; genus Streptomyces; species Streptomyces sp. NPDC001292. Next base: position 2,547 of record NZ_JBIAXG010000047.1, on the reverse strand, counting down.
CACCACCGTCCTCGGCCTCACCGCCGTCACCGTCTTCGCTCTGCCGGCCTGCTCCACCCACTCCAGCAAGACCCGGTCCGTCTCCTCCGCCGGCGTCGGCATTCCGGCGAACAGCGGGCAGGAGACGACGCCGCTGTCGTCGGCCGCGTTGGAGCCCTTGCTTCTCGACGAGAGCGACCTGGGCGCCGGCTACACGCGCAAGCCCGAGGGCACCACGCAGCACGACGATGTGACGGTTCTCGGCTGCCCCGCCCTCAACCAGCTGGGCGGTGACGCGGCCACCGCAGGCTCGCTCGGCTTCCGCCGCCAGGCGAAGGCGTCCTTCACCTACACGGCCGGCACCAGCTCGGAGGTCTCGGAGGAGCTGTACAGCGACAGCGCCGACAAGCTCTCCTCGTCTCCGGCTCACCCGCCCTCGTCGACCGGCACTCGACCAGGCTCTCGCCAAGCGACAGCAGCCCGCTGACACTCCTCCGTATGCCACGGCGCCCCCGGTCACACGGACGACCGGGGGCGCCGTGGTTGTACCTGGCCCTTCGGCGACAGCCCTGAGACAGTGAGCGATCAGTCCGGAACACCACGCAGCCCGGCCTCCCCGAAGCGGGAGGCCGGGCTTATGTGCGCGGTGTTCCTGCCCTCAGCCGGCCGGGGCGCGCAGGAGTCGGTCCCGCGTGCTCTCGGGCAGCACCCGGCGCAGGACCGGGACGGTGGAGCTGAGGGAGGCGGCGAAGACCGCGACAAGGTCGTGCGGCACGCTGGCACCGAAGAACGCGGCCCACAAGAAGGGCGCGCCCAGTGCAGGCTGCGCCCATGCCAGCCATCCGGCGGGTCCCGCCTCGTCCGCCTCGACGGCCAGGAGGCGGGGGTCGGCGTCCTGGATCAGGGGCGGCACCTCGCCGAGGCTGAGGTGAGAGGTGAACGTCGGGTCCGCCGCACCGGCGTCGGGCCGGTCGACGTCGCGGAGCCAGCCGTGGGCCGTGACGGCATCGAGGACCAGCCCAGGCCCAGTATACGCGGCGGTGGGGTCGTCGCGGGCGTCGAGCGCGAGGAGGAAGTCGGCGAGAACCTCGCCCGGCACATCAGGGGTGAAATAGGCGGACCACTGCGCAAGGGGCGTAGTCACATCCTGGCGGGCGGAGATCTGCCACGCGATCGGCAGGTCGCCCAGGTGGAACGGCTCGTCGGGCAGCATCCACTGCGCCCACCGGAGGGTGTCGGGACTGATGTGGAGGACGGTGCTGCGCAGGACCTGCCGGTCCTCCGGGGCCTCGTCGGGCTCCTGACGTCCGCGGACGATCGCGAGGCTGGTCCAGCCGAGGCCGGCGAGCGTGTCCGCGACGACGTCGTAGAGACGTCCGTCGTCACCGCCCGCCAGCGGGGCGGGCAGAACGGCGGGGGCGGCGCGGGGGCGCCTGAACGGGAGCCTGCCAGGCGAGGGCGACGGCCACCTTGGGCGGCAGGTGACCAAGCTGTGTGTCCGCGTTCCGGCCCTCGGCCAGATACACGACAAGGCGCCCGGCCCGATCCGTGGCCTCGACGACCTGTTCGAGACGGTGCTCCATCGGGAAGAACGGGTTCACGGCCAGCCGCAGGGGCGAAGCCGGATCGCAGGCGGACAGACGCTTGACCAGGTCACCGACGGTCATCTCCATGAGCTGCACGGGAAGTCTCCTTAATTTGCGGAAAGCGGCTTTCGAACCCCTCGCTGTGCGGGCGCCGAAACACGTCCGGTCGAAAACGGCGAAGCCAACTCGCCCTTCACAAGGGCTGGGAAGTAGCCAGCACGCGGGCCACGGCGACGGCGACGATATCGGCCGGCGTCTCGGTTTCGGAAGAAATGCGGTAACCGCGCACCTTGGCCGTACCTGTGACGGCTATCGTCCATCCCTCGCCGTCGGTACCGGGGCGGCCCAGCGGAAACCATCCGAGATAGAAACGGCCGTCTTTTGAGTTGACTTGCACGCCCCCCGTCGTCCACGACCAGGTTGAAGTCATCGGCGGAGAATTGGTCCATGACGAGCACGGACTGGCCTGGGCCAAGCTGCCACGCACGCAGACGCAGGGTCTCAACGGTGGTAAAAAATCCGGGGCTCACGGGAGCCGCGGTCACGGGCAATCACCTCTCTGACGTGATTTCCGGGAAGGTCGTCTACCTTGGCATGCGTGGATCTTCCCTGTCTGCCCCCGGCGAACTGCGACGCCACCTCGCGGTGTAGGGTCTCAGATTTCGTGGCCAAATCTCACGAGCGATGGCCAAGCGATGGCATATCTGACACGAATCTGAGACTGGCAGGTCAAGCCGCCTCGGCATCCGCCAGTCCGCTCTGGTGACCCAGATCAACCGTCTCGAAGAGGACCTCGGGCAGCCCCTCTTCGAGCGGGCAGAGCGCGGCAGGGCCATGAAGCTGACCCGATTCGGGAAACGCGTCGCCGCAGCCGCCCAGACGATCCCGGCTGAGGAAATGCCACGACGGTGAGAGGAAACACCCATCCAAGCCGTGAGACAGCGGGAAGCTGCTCAGCGCCTCGTCTCGTACCTGGTCAGGA